>JAFSRQ010000059.1 GCA_017446055.1 Synergistaceae bacterium
GTGATGGGCGTGAACATCGAGAACACAGCGCGCCACCCGTCAGCAATCGGAGTAGCCGTGAACGTGGGATGCTGGAGCCACAGGAGAGGACACATAATCTTCGACAAGGATCTCAACTATGAGATAACGACTCATTCGGGGGTGACTCTATAATGTCAGTAGAAATCAGGGACGGCAAGAAGATTCTCGTAACACCCATCAGCGCGGAAGACCTCAAGGACATCAAGATAGGCGACATCGTGTACCTGTCAGGAAGCCTCACGACTTGCCGTGACGTGGCTCACAGGAGAGTAGTCGAGGAAGGCAGGGAGATTCCTGTTGACGTTCGCAACAACGCGATACTTCACGCTGGGCCGATAATCCGTCCGATCGATCCGGATAACGGGAAGTTCGAGATGGTCTCAGTAGGGCCTACAACGTCAATGAGAATGGAGAAGTTCGAGTACGATTTCGTGAAGATAACGGGAGTCCGCGTGATAGTCGGCAAGGGCGGAATGAAGGAGAACACGTCCAACGCCTGCAAGGATTTCGGGTGTCTGCACTGCGTCATTCCTGCGGGGAATGCTGTTGTGGCGGCGGTGTGCGTTGAGGAGATCGTCAAGGCTGAGTGGCGCGACCTGGGGATGCCTGAGACGCTGTGGAACTGCCGGGTCAAGGAGTTCGGGCCGCTCATTGTGTCGATTGACGCTCAGGGACGCAACTACTTCGAGGAGAAGAAGATTGAGTACAACGCCAAGAAGGAGAAAATCGCGGAGGAGATCTGCAAGCAGGTAGGGTTCATCAAGTAGCAGGACTCATGACGTGAAAGAATGCCGGGATTCCTTGAGGGGAGTCCCGGTTTTGTTATGGGTAAAATTCTCACCAGTACGGTATTGCTTCCTTCTTTGTGTTTCTGACATCAGGCTTCAGGGATTTCCGCAATGACACTGCGAGCTTCACTATGACAATAGGAAAGTAAACCAGACAGATTGACCAGAGCTTCCGCACGGAGCTTATACGCTTTGAGAAAAGTATATCCCGCATGAAGAGTCGTGCTTTTTCCCGGCGCATATGGATATATCCGCTGTCTTTCTTTCCATGTACGGCAGATGAAATGTCTCCGATGCATGCTTTCCCTGCATATACTTTTAGGGCTTCGCGTATTTCCGGCGTGATGTCAGGCAGGTTCAGAATGAGCATATACCAGTCCTCTTTGTTCTGCCACTTTCTGCCGGAAGTCCCCGGGCGCATCAGGCTGCCCTGTCTCATGAGTATGCTGAACAGCGGCTTCTCAACGTAAACGCTCCCGGCTGTCCTTATGAGGTACTCCAGCGCGAATATCTGGTCTTCTCCGTAATGGATTCCTTCGCGGAATGTCAAGCTGTGCCTGCGTATAATGTCAGCCGAGAAAATTTTTGCACACGATGTCGGCGGAAATGTTCTCTCGTTCTGCGCGTAAATAGTTTCTGCTGCCGTCATAATTCTTGATGGTACATTATAGCTTTTCGTCCGCAGGAAAATATCCCTACTGTTACCGTCAAAGTATACATGCCAAGAGTTTACTCCCACGAGCCTGTCAGGATTCGCGGCCTGAGTGTCAAGCATGACTTCCAGCGCGTCAGGTTCAAGCCAGTCATCCGAGTCGAGGAAGTACAGATATTCCCCGCGAGCCTCAGAAATTCCGTTATTGCGTGCTGCTGAGACACCGAGATTCTCCTGCGTGAGGATTCTCACCCGGCTGTCTTTCTCCGCGTAAGACCGGGCAATGCTGAGTGTGTCATCTGTTGAGCCGTCATCTATCACTAGGACTTCTGTGTTCTTGTGCGTCTGACTAAGTGAGGATTCTATTGCGCGGTGTATGTAAGGTGCTACGTTGTAGGCGGGAATTATGACTGATACGAGAGCAGAATCAAGGCTGAGGTCTGAGGTCTGATTATAGCGGCTTGTGTTCATTCATGTCAACTCCTTGTATTGCGGATATTATGTTCCCGGCCATATCTCAGACCGGGAGTCCTGTCATTATTCCTGCGTACCCTCACTCTTCACATCAAGCTCACCGTTCATGTACTTCATCATGGCTTCGGCGGCCTTCTTCGCGCCCTCTACAGCATGGACGACCGTCTTGGCCCCCGTAACAACATCACCAGCCGCGAACACTCCCGGCCTCGTGGTCATGTAGTTGTCATCCACGATAAGGAGTCCGTTCTCCGCCGCAGTGAGTCCGCTGGTAGTGCGCACTAGTTTTCCTCGCGGTATCTGGCTGATTGAGATTATCGTTGAGTCCGCGTGTACCTGAATGCGCTCGTCCTCATGGCCGATTATCTCGTCATTCTCGCCGTAAATCGTCCGGCAGAACACAGGCCCGTCCTCCGTGATCTCCTGAACCTGCATTCCCGTCTCAATTTCAGCCCCGTCAAGCTCTGCATAGGCTACTTCACTGGAACTCGCAGCAATCTCCTTGCCCATAGCGTAGAGTGTTACCGACTTCGTGCCGTTGCGGAGGGCTGTGCGTGCTACGTCCATCGCCGCATTTCCCACGCCTATAACCGCGACTTTGTTCCCCAAGTGATGCGCTTTAGGGTTCGCAAGGTAGTTCATCGCGAAGTGCACGTTGCCGAGACTCTCGCCCCTTATCCCCAATGTGCGCGGCCTCTCTGCACCTGTTCCCACGAAAATTGAGTCGTAGCCGTCCCGGAACAAGTCATCAATCATGAGGATGCTTCCGATTGTGGCGTTGAGGCGTATCTGTATACCCATCTCCTCAAGCCGTGCCTCGTAGCGGTCAAGAATGGATTTCGTCAGCCGGAACTCAGGAATCCCGTACTGCATCACCCCGCCTATTTTGCTCTTCCACTCGAATATCGTTACGTGATAGCCCTCACTCGCGAGCATGACAGCGACAGTAATTCCAGCCGGGCCAGCTCCGATTACAGCGACTCTCTTGTCGACGCGCTTCAACGGGACTGAGGCGTGCATACGGTCAAGGTACATGTCTGATATGTAGGTCTCAATGCTGGAGAAGTGTACCGGGCTGTCCTTGCGTCCCCGAATGCAGCTGCCCGCGCACTGTTTCGCGTGGTTGCAGACCATCGAGCAGACCAGCGACATCGGATTATTGCGGAATAAAATCTCTCCGGCCTCCATGAGCTTGTGTTCCTTGAAGAGCTTTATCACCTGCGGAATAGGCGTGTGTACCGGGCATCCCTTCTGGCACATCGCGTTCTTGCACTGCAAACAGCGTTCGGCTTCGGTTACTATGTGTAAAGGCATGATGAATTTCCCCCTCGTGTGTGAAATCTGGAATTTCTGTGATTATATCATTGGCAGAAAAAATCCCCCGGACATTGGCCCGGAGGACTGGATTTCTTGGTGATCAGTGCTTTTTCCTGAGAATGAACGCTGAAATCAACGCGGCCATTAATGCAGGAATGGATGACGTACAGCCCCCGCCCCCGGAACTGCCTGATGCTGGGGGTGTATCGGGTGTATTAGGGCTGACAGGTGAAACCGGCTCTGCTGGCTGCTGCTCTTCATCATCTTTTGGTGCTGAGGTTGACGTGAAGACTTTGATGCAGGCGTTGCAGGGTCTCTCATTTCTGCCGTCAAGGATAGTTTTTCCGTCTCTCCATTCTGACAGGGAGGGCTTGCCGCTGTCTTTGGCAAAAAAGCTCTCGCCTACTCTGACTGTTGACGCGCTGAATGTTCCGGGGTCCTCAACAACGCTGTAGTATTCGTATGTTGACGAGCCTGTAACTTTCACGATGACCGAGAAATATTCGCCGTCCGGGATCGTAACGGGGCTGTTCAGGCTGACGGTGTGATACCCGCAGTAAGGCATTTTCCCGGAGGCCGCCGGAGTACCGGGTATGCCGGGTGTAATGGGGTGGTATCTGCCGAGACGGTTTATGTATATCTCGTACTCTGTGTTGTTGTCTTGCGTGTGGAATGCTACTTCCCTGATGGTTTCATCGCCTTCTGCCCTCAATACGTTTGCCGACCAGTGATAGTCGATTGCCTCTGAGCCTCCGAGCCTGTCGTAGCTCTTGAGCTGTAGGCCCTCGGTTTTCCTGTCAGCAACGAAGACTGCGGCATCATACAAGTACTGAAGGTAGGAGATCCACAAATATCCGCCGTCAGCATAACCAGGCCCCCAGGAGTTTTTGACGAGCCACGCGCCTTTGCCTGCTTGGGTCTCTTTGTTGTCGTCCCAGCCCACGAGAATCACAGCATGGCCGCAGATGTCCTTTCCGCTTCTCTGCGCAAGGTAATACGTGTCGCCATCCTCGCCTGTTTCCCCGTGCATGAAAGATACACGCAAAGCTCCGTATTCCGTGATTAGGCGTTTGACTTCTTCCCTGTTCTGCTGCTTTATTTTCCCGACAACGTAAACATCCTTAAGCCTGAGAGGACTGGAATAATCTTCAGGGTATTTCCCCCTAGTGAGGCTCTCGATATTCCCGGCCTGCTCGTAGGGAAGCTCAGACTCCGCCGCTGTACCTGCTCTCGGAAGGAAGGCCACCGACATAGCAAGAGTCCCCCCCTGCATGAGTACGCTTTTGTTTTCACTGAAGAGAGGGAACGAATAGCCTTCTCTCGTGTCCTTGTAGGCAAACCATACCTGATGCAGTTTCGACAGATCCGGGGCGGAATATCCGGGGTGAGAGTGAAGATAGTTGATCTCCATAGCTCCAAGTGAGGAGAACGACCAGCATGTTCCGTATTCCCCCTGATTCTTTACGGGCGGCATGTTCCCGGAAGTCCTGGGGTCAAGTTTTGCCGGGTGCGCTGAAACGTAGAATGCTCCCTCAGCGTCAGAAATCACAGGAGGATTTTCTGAAAGGTGCTCGTAATCTGCCGGGTTGGGAAGCTCACCGTAAAATCTATCTACGTCATAGAAACTTTCAGGGTCTCTCAGCAGCTCCAGGTAATCGGAATTGAGCGGGGCAAAGTCCGCCTCGGCAGGTTCCCATTCGCACACGAAGCCGTATTCCGCAGAGCCTTCATTCCCCACGTCAAACCAAGTGCCTGCTTCAACAGGGCTTCCCGGGTTGGTTCTTGCGATCATCACGAGGCAGTAATTATCAGAAGTGCCGTCTCTCCCGGAGCCTTCTCCCCAGCGTGTGTAGCTCCATGTGCTTCCGTCAACCCAATACCACGCGCCGGAATTGTTCTTGTGTCCACCGAGCCAGTAAGAATATTTGCTGCCTAGTGCTATGAGTCTCTCGATGAGGCTCTGCTCTTCCTGAGTGGTTACAGTTGCGAGATGTCCGCCGACCGATTCACAGTATGCTTCGGCCTCGTCCCAGGTCAAAGCGTTGTCGAACACGGCGTATTTGTGTCCCCTCAAGCTGTCTGTAACAGTCGCTGTAATATCCCTGCTTGCTGTAACGTCCCTGCTGGCTGTATCTTCGGCAGCCGGTGAAGAGTTGTGCGGGATAACTTCCGTGCTGCTGGTTACTCCGATATTCACGCTCATGGGCTGGCTGCTTACGCCTGTATCGTAGCTGTAGGTTATGCTTGCCGGGAGGGCTGCGAATCTTGCTACCCCGTCCTCGTAGACAGTCTGAATCTCCTCGCCTCTGCTGTCGTAAGCCTTAACCGATGAAACTTTTGCTGACTTGTTCGACGGTACATAGTCACTGAAGTTGACCTGATACGGATATGATGAGTCGCCCGTGCTGTGTATATTCAGAGCCGCTACAGACTGGTTGCCGCAGTACAGATCCCTTATCGGCGCGCTTGTGCTGACATCGAGAGTACGCAGGCAGTTGTTCCCGCAATGGAGGGAGACCAGCTTTGTGTTGCCCGTGAGGTCTAAGGCTGTGATCTTGTTCTGGTTGCAGTCGAAGCTGACCAGTTCAGTGTTGCGGCTGAGGTCGATTGCTGTAATGTCGTTGCTGTAGAAGTAAAGCTCACGTAATGCCGTGTTTGAGCTGAGATTTATTGCGGTCAGTCTGTTAGTCCAGAAATTGAGCTGAGTCAGTGCTGTATTCCTGCTAACGTCCAAAGCTGTAAGCCTGTTGTCGCCGCAAACGAGTACTTCGAGCGCGGTGTTCCTGCTGACATCAAGAGCGGTGAGCCTGTTCGTGAAGCACCAGATTTCACGCAGGGCAGTGTTATTCCTCACGTCCAGCTCCGCAAGCCTGTTCTCTGAGCATTCGAGGTAGGCCAGTGAAGTGTTCTCGCTGATATTGAGCGTGGCAATCTCGTTGTGCTTGCAGGCAAGGTGAACGAGGGCGGTGTTGTGCGTGAGGTCTAGGGCAGTCAGGGCGTTTCCGTAGCAGTCGAGGCTGACCAGGGATGTGTTGTGACTCAAGTCGAGAGCCGATAGTCCGCAGTTCCAGCAGTTGAGGTGAGTCAGGGCAGTGTTGCGTGAAATGTCGAGGGACATTAGCGGGTTGTCGCCGCATATGAGGCTGGTGAGCGATGTGAAATGCTCGATGCCCTTAAGGGAGGATATGCTCATGCTGTTTACGGTGATTTCTGTTACGGCTGAGAGTTCCGAGGGGCTAAGGAATGTGTCAGCGTTGGTGTCGAATGTGTTGACGTAGAGCCTGAATGCTGAGTCGGGGAAATTGGTATCGTTGATCTCGATGTTGCCGTTGCCGATTTCCGGGTAACCAGACGGCCATGTGTCGCCCGACAAAGTGACTCCGCCTGATGAGCTGTCGAACCCTAGGATACCGCCTGCATACCTTGAGGCTGTGATGCTGACTCCGTCCTCAACTGCGCAGTCTGTGATAGTTCCTCCTCCATATGCATAGCCCGCAATACCGCCCGCATTCCCCCAGTTGTTATCATCTGACGAGCTGTGAGAGGCTGTGAGAGTTGAGCCGGATTTGACGGTGCAGTTCGTGATAGTTCCTTCGCCCAGGAATGCCGCGATTCCGCCCGCGCTGTTGCTTCCTGACGCTGAAGAGATGCTTGCCGTAACGGTGCAGTTCCTGACAGTGCCGCCGAACATGAACGAGATCAGGCCGGATGAATCAACGATGCTGTTTGTCGCTACTGACCCGGTGAAGGTGCAGTTCTCGACTATCCCCGACCTCAAAGCGAACGCGAGCGGTGAATAGTGAGTGTCCCCGGAAATATTGAGATTCCTCACGGCTATTGTATCAGCCTCCGTTCTGATCGCGCCAAAGACAGAGACATAATCGAAATTCACAGTGATGGTATGATCCTGGCCGTCAAAATGTCCTGTGAAGGGATTGATGATGTCTTCTTCACCTTTGCTTGGCTGATTGTCCCTGCCGATGCTGTACCAGTCTGATACGGAAGTCATATCTATGTCGGCAGTCAGCTTGTAGTATTTCCCGGAGCCTTCGAGGCCGTCCTTGAGTCTTTCCTGAAGGAGGAACAAATCAGCGGAAGATGTCATAGTGTAGGCAGTCTCCCAGCTGTTACCGTCAGCCGTCTCATAATACGATGTGGCGGAGCTTGAGCCTCCCGAAATCGTAACGTCCATTGTGCCGCCTGAGCCTGTGTAGCCAGTCGCGTAGTTGTAGCGGACGCTTGCCGGGCGTGATGCGAACATTGCGAGTCCGCGTGCGAATGTATCGGTGATTGTGTATGTCGTGGCGATGTCGTTGTCGGCAGAGTCGAGTCCCTGAACGCCTGAGACTTTAGGAGCCTGCCTTGAAGAAGTAATGTAGCCGCTGAAGTCCAGCTGATAGGGATATGACGTATAGCCGGATGATGTGATGTTGAGGGGGGCGAGCGTCTGGGAATGACAGTAAAGATTCGTCAAGGCAATGTTGCTACTCAGGTCAAGCGCGGCCAATTTGTTCCCCCAGCAGTCTAAGCTCGTCAAAGCAGAATTTGCGCTCAGATCTAGTGTCGTTAGGTCATTACTCGCACAATACAGCGTAATCAGGGCGGTGTTGTGGCTCAAATCAAGTGCCGTAATGTGGCAGTCATAGCAGTTAAGGAACTCTAGCGCGGTGTTGTTATGCAAATCCGGCATTACTGCCATCGGGTTACCGTAGAAATCAAGCATTGTCAGGGCGGTATTGCTGGTTACATCCACAGACGTAAATTCGTTCCCTCCGAGATGAAGCTCTTCCAGTGCCGGGCATCCGCTGACATCAATATCCGAAAGATGGTTGCGGTAACAATATATCTGAGTGAGAGACGGCTTGCTGCCTATGACAAGGCTTGTGAGGCTCATATCCCCGCAGTGAAGCTCCTCAAGCGCGGAGCAGCTGCTGACATCGAGGGCTGTGAGATTGTTGTTGTGAAACCCAAGTTTCCGAAGCGAAGTACAGCCGCTGATATCGAGACTAGCAATCTGGTTGCGCATGGCTCCCACTTCAGTCAAGGCTATGTTGCTGTGCAGGTCAAGCTCGGTAAGCATGTTGCCCGTGCAGCTAAGGCTGGTTAGCCCCGTGAAATGCTCAATGCCCTTAAGCGAGGATATATCCATGCTGTCCACGTTAATCCATGTTGCCCCGGCAATCTCAGCGTTGCTCAGTGTGCCGTCCCCGTCCGTGTCGAAGTTACTGCTGACGTATGACCTGAACGTGTCATCCGGGAAATTCGTTGCGTTAATCTCAACATAAGGATAGAAGTTCCACTGATACACGGCGGGATTGTCGCTGTCCTCATAGGAACGTAAATGCACACGGATGCGCTTCACGATGCTCACAGGCTGGGGAATGTCGAGCGTCAATGTTCCTGAAGCCGTGTTCCTGATCCAGCCGGGGCGGTAAGTATTTGCCCAGACATCTTTACCCCCTGCGCGGTCAAAGCATATGCGGAAATCAGTCCTGTATGCGGGGGTGATTGCCGTTGAGGTGTCTGACGCTGTAACTATCTTGTAGTTCACCGCCGTTATGTAGCCGTCCTCGCTTATGACCTCGATGTACGGCACTCCTGATGATAACTGCGCGGCTGTCGACTTGTAGCTGGGTAATGTACCGCTTCCGTCAAGCCCCAATTCCGCCGGGAATGTCCACGATACAGTCTTGCCGTTAAGCCCGGTCTCCGCTCCTCCTGCGAACGCTACGAAATTTCCGCTGTCATCGACCGCCCAGTATTCGAGATATTCATCACCGATTCCGCCTTCAGCGTCAAATCTCAGCTTCATGGTTGTATCTCCCGTTACGGTGCTGAGAGTCTCGCCTGTGTCAGCGTCAACAAGCGTGTATCCTCCCCCCGAAACTATAACACGCCCGGCATCGGTGAAGTACTTGACTTCGGTTGTAAGGGGATTGCTGCTCTCTATGGAGAAGAAAACGTTTGAGAATTTCGCGTTGCTGTAGTCGGATTTCCCGTTCACGAGGCTTGCGTCTGAGGCGTGTCGTCTCCACAGGTACATATCGGGTTCTGATGGCTTGTAGTAGTACCACGAGTAGCACTTCTCGACCGCTTCATCATACGTATAGAGCCTCGTCCTCACACGGCATATATCCGAATCCTTTATGGGGCTGTCGAACTCGTAAACGCCTTCAGGAGTCTGGCCTGCTTCAATCCATATCTGAGGGTTGCGCCGGGAAATTTTATCCTCGTCATAGTTCCATACTTCAAATGTAGCGAAACGCATCCTGAAATCCTGCGGCACTGGAGTAGCTGTGTCAGAAGCTCCCACCACGCGCCAATTTATTCCCGTTACTACATCCCCTGAGCGCACGAACTCGAAATACAGCACGCACGAGTCAAGCTGTTCCTGAGTCGTCATGTAATTCGGCATCGTGAATGTTCCGTTCATTGACGGGTCATCGGGGAAATTCCAGCTCATATTTACGCCGTTAAGCCCGTTGTCAGACTCAATGCCTAATTTCAGCTCGCCTCCCGCATCATCAAAGGGCTGATACGCCGCCTCATCCCCTGACACAAGCCATGTCTCAAGCCCAAGTTTGTACGTCATGGGAGTCCCTGAGACCTTCTGAATCTCCGTGCCGTTCCAGAATGAATAATTGCCGCCCGAAAGGGTAATGCTCCCGGTAATATGAGCCGTCTCCTTTGTTACGGGAGTATCATTGTGTATGACCGAGAAATACAGAGCCTCAAACTTAGCATCAGAGTAATCTGCTTTGCCGTCAGTCAGACTCGCAACAGAGTCATGAGCATTCCACAATTCCGTAGCTCCCCATGCCCCCGTACACACCAAGCACACGAGCATGAACGCGCAAATCATCTTCCTCATGTTCATTCCTCCTCAAAATATGACCGAGTCCCCCGAAAGAGACCCGGCCATGTTCCGCTTCACACTAATACTTCGCCGCTTCCTGCCCTGCGATTCTCCCGTAAACCACAAAGTCAGACACCGCAGTTCCTCCGAGCCTGTTTCCGCCGTGAACTCCGCCCGTAACTTCTCCGGCCGCGAAAAGTCCCGGTATCACCTCGCCGTTGCCCTTGAGGACTCTCGTTCTTCCGTCAATCTTGAGGCCGCCCATAGTGTGATGGATTCCAGGCGTTACCTTGATCGCGTAGAACGGCGCTTTGTCCAGCGGGTTGATGAAGCTTGTACGTCCGAAGTCAGGGTCTTTGCGGTTCACCACGTAGCTGTTCCAGGCGTTCATCGTCTTCACGAACTCGTCAGCAGGAATCTTTATCTCCTTCGCCAGTGCTTCATAGGTGTCGCCCTTGAAGCTGTAGCCCTTCGCGATATAGCCCTGAATGAGGAGCGACTCGTCAACCATCTTCTGGTCGATTATCAGGTAAGCGAACGAGTTAGGCTGCTCGATTTCCGCTTTTGACACGACATCACGCGCAAGAACCTCGTCGATGAATCTCTTGCCGTTGGTGTTGACGAGGATAGCACCGTCCCCGCGCAAGCCTTCAGTGATGAGGTTGGAGGAGTCGTACTGGACTGTCGGGTGAATCTGGATCTGCTTCATGTCGACCGTAGCCGCTCCAAGTTCCTGAGCCATCACGATACCGTCGCCGTCAATTCCCGGGGCGTTGGTGGTCATGAAGCCCTCAAGCGCAGGGTTGAGCCTCGCAACCATCTTCAGGTTCGCGCCGAATCCTCCCGTCGCAAGAATCACTGCCTTTGCGTTGACGGTGATTTTCGCGCCCTTGCTCTCTGCCTCGATGCCTGAGACCTTGCCGTCCTTGTCGGTCATGATGGATTTCGCGGTCGTCTCCATGAGCATTGTGATGTTCTTGCGGGACTTGCACGCCGCCTCGAGTCTCGGAATCATGTAGCCCCCGACTGATACAACCTTCTTCTGCTCGTTGAGGGGTCTGTGAATCCTTTTGACTGATGCCGCCCCTGCCGCTCCGACAGAAATCAGGTCAATGTTCACGGTCTTGAGCCAGGCTATAGCGTCCGCTGTGTTGTCGGCAAGAGTCTTCACGAGCGTGGGGTCATTGATGCCGTGCCCGCCTATCATGGTGTCCAGCTGCATCAGCTCCGAGCGGTCAAAGTATCCTTCCGGCTTGGCTTTGTATGCGTCCCATTCGGTTTTGACTTTCCCGGCAAGCTCTGTGATTACGGGGTGATTGCTCCACTTTTCGGCGGCAGTCTTGAGGGTCTTCTCGACTCCGGCTTCCTCGGTGAACTTGTTGCTGTTCTGTTCCGGGGTGTTGGCGGCGTTCATTCCTCCCGAAGCCCGCACGGAGTTACCGCCTGTCATGGCCTGCTTCTCGATGAGGACGACCTTCTTCCCTGCGTCGGCGGCAGTGATAGCGGCAATCATTCCCGCACCGCCCGCGCCAACTATCACAATGTCGGTGTCATAAGTCTTGTCCTCGACCTTTGCGGATGATGCTCCCTTGAAGTCATCAGGGTTGACCCCCGCGGCTTTGAGGGCTGACTCTGCGGCCTTGAGGATTCCTGTTGACGAGACTGTTGCGCCTGTTACGCCGTCGACGTTGATTGTGTTTCCTGCGACCATTTCGCCGGGCATCTTCTCGACTGCTACCGAGCCGATTCCGGGAGTCTCTTTCGGGCCTTCCGCCTTAACGTCCGCGATCTTGCCGTCCTTGAGCATCACTGTTACTGTGATTGCCCCCGGTCCTCCGAAGCCGTCTGCTGTGCCGGTGCCCATGACTGACGAGCCGCGGTTCTGCTGGGTGATTACCATAATGACGATTATCACTATGGCTGAGACTAACGCGAATACTTTTTTCTTCATGGCTGTATTGCGCCTCCTGAATAATTTTGTGTGGATGAGATTAGTATATAACATGTTGTGCTGTATCGTGAAAATTTTTTGCTGACTGTGAGCTTGTCGCCGGGTCTGAATGCTAGCTGTAGCGGGGAAATCTTGCAGGCAGTGAGAGAGTCGCCGGGACTTAATGCAGACTGTAGCGGGGAAATCTTGCAGGCTGTGAGCTTGCCGCCGGGTATGAATACTGACTGTAGCCGTGAAATCTCGCGGACTATGAGCTTGTCGCCGGGTCTGAATGCTGACTGTAACCGGGCAATCTCGCGGACTATGAGCTTGTCGCCGGGTCTGAATGCTGACTGTAACCGGGAAATCTTGCGGGCTATGAGCTTGTCGCCGGGTATGAATGCTGGCTGTAGCCGTGAAATCTCGCGGACTATGAGCTTGTCGCCGGGACTGAGTGCTGACTGTAACCGTGAAATCTTGCAGGCCGTGAGCTTGTCGCCGGGTCTGAATGCTGGCTGTAGCGGGGAAATCTTGCGGGCTGTGAGCTTGTAGCCGGGACTTAGTGCTGGCTGTAACCGTGAAATCTTGCAGGCCGTGAGCTTCTCACCGAGTCCGGCATGTTGAGATATAATCACGGAAATTCTTTCACTCACTAAAGGAGGAAACACTTTGCGCAGAAAATTAATCCTCGCACTTCTCATCATACTCATAATCCCGTCATTATCCCCCGCTGAAGAGACAAAAGAGCTTGCCGCAGATTACGTTGCACGCATACAGGACGAAATCAGCGCGGACATATCCCACCTCAGAGCCTCGCTTGAAGCCGAGCTTGACGGAATCAACCTCGACAGCCCCGACATTGCCGCACGGATTCAGGAACTCGAACAACTCACCGCAAGAGCCTCCGAAGACATGGCCGCATGGGGATACACTCCCGAACAGAGGCAGCTTCACACAAACATACTCTCCGAACTCATCACGGCATATTCCGCTTACGGCTCGCTCATTCAGTCCCAGCAGTCCCAGCCCCCGGCCTCTGATGACGTTTCATCGCTCGGCAGCATCGCATCACCCGACATCAACAGCAGTGACTCTCTCAGGCAGGAAATCGCGAAAGTATCACGGGGGCTTGACGTTCAGGTGTTCTATCTCCAGTCGAAAATCAGCAAGCTCCGCCTCGACCTCGCTGAAGCATCCTCGCTGCGCAGACAGCTCAAAGCCGCTCAGGAAGGCGGAGAAGCCCTCGAACTGCCTCACACGCACATTCTGAGTCTGGAGAACGCGAGGATTAACGCTGCTTTGACCCGGCTTCAGGTACGTGCGCAGAAGGCCGCTTTCGACTCCAACGTCAGGGCTATACTCAGATTCAGGAGACAGCTTGCGGACATGCAGGGAAAAATCTCGTTCACTAAGGAGCTTCTTGACGCTAACGTTGAGGCATTGCAGGCGAGAATCTCTGAGCTTACGGAGGAGATGACCAGCGCAAGAAAGTCCCTCAGCTCGGCAAATTCCGCCCTCAAACGCGCAAGGGCTTCACTGACTTCCGCAGACGTGAACGCAGTAACAGCCGCCTCATCTACTTTCACGGCAAGAAGCGCAAGAGTCAGCTACTGGGAGTACATGACGGCCATGATCAACGAGGAAATTTCCATGATACGGGAAACTCAAGAAGTGTGGCGGAAAAGGTACAAGCTCTTCCACGATGAAGCGTCCGGCGAGGAAATCTGGAGTTACCGCGAGGAAGCAGGCTCAAGGCAGCAGGAGTTGCAGAAACAGTTAGACAGCATAAGGGCGATGGAGAATGTTGTTTTCCGGGAGATAGACTCGGTTCAGTCTCAGGCAAACGCTGAGGGAGTCTCCGGGCTTGTACAGCAGAACCTAATGCAGGCGGCGGAAAACAGGCGGCGTATTGTGTCAGAAGTCTTCAACCGCTACGAGACAATGATACCCCGCGCGATGTTCTACCAGCAGAGACTATACACTGAGGCAAACGACAACCTCGGCGCAATACGTCTGGCCGAAAAAGTAAGCTCCTTCAGCAAGGAAACCGTTATGAGCTTCCTGAACACCGAATTGTGGCAGGGCGAAGGGTATTCCGTAACAGTCAGCAAACTCACAATAGCGGTCGCCGTGTTACTGTCGAGCTTCTTCCTCAGCTCATGGGGCAGCAAGTGGATAAAGCGCAGAATCATGAAGCGTGCAAAAGCCAGCATAACCGCCGCAAACGCAATACAGAGAATCACCTTCTACATATTATGGGTAGCCTTCGCGTTGATTGCCCTGAATATCGTTGACATACCGCTAACGGCTTTCGCTTTCATGGGGGGTGCTATGGCGGTCGGAATAGGCTTCGGTATGCAGAACATCTTCAACAACCTCATATCCGGCTTCATCGTGATATTCTCGCGTCCCTTCAAGGTGAATGACATTGTCGAAGTCGCCGGGACTCAGGGTACAGTTGAGGACATCGGCTCGCGGTCAACAACAATAAAGACGTGGGACGGACTCGATGTTGTCCTGCCCAACCGCTACTTCCTGGAGAACTCCGTAACCAACTGGACAGGCACGGATCTCAAGAAGCGCGAGATACTCAAGGTCAGCGTGTCATATGATGCTGACACACGAGAGGTGGAGAGGATACTTCTTGATGTTGCCGGCGGTCATTCACAGGTTCTGAAGAGTCCTGCTCCGTTCGTGATCTTCAAGAATTTCGGGGATGACGGATTAGAGTTCGAGATATATTACTGGTTCGAGCTGAGGAAGGCTTCAGGGGCGAAAATCTCCAGCGACATGAGACACCATATATCAGCTGTCTTCAAGCGCGAGGGAATCGACATCCCATATCCGCAGAGAGTCATACACATGGCCGGGAGTCCTTCTGCTGAACGTGAAGAGGAAAGCGGCAAGGTGTGAAAATTTCCCAGCATGATAAAATATTCGGACAATCCATAAATTTTTTCAGGAGGTACTATCAGCATGAGGAAAATATTTTCACTCGCATTAATTCTCGCGCTGGCACTGAGTGTTCCGGCACTTGCGGCTTCATCAGGCGGAATGCCTCTCAGCGGCCCTTACCCGGAAGGCTCGCGTCTCACGTTTGCTACAGGCGGCGAACAGGGCGAGTATTACGCATTCGGCGCGGCACTTGCCGAGAAGGTCAGCAGGAAGACAGCCACACAAGTCCACATAGTAGCTTCACGCGGCGCAATGAGCAACATTGAGGCTCTCGACAGGAACAATGCCAAGCTGGCCTTCATACAGTCCGATGTAGGCTTCTACGCTTCACGGGGGACAAGGCTCTTCAGCACGAGGCACACCGACTTCTCCACAGTAGCGGTGCTTTACCCTGAGCCAGTCCAGATAGTAACGCTCAATCCCGAAATCACCCACATAGAACACCTCAGAGGCAGGACAGTATCAGTAGGTGCGGAAGGCTCCGGGACATACTTCAATGCCGTTGACGTTTTCAGCGCGTACGGAATGGACATTGACACGGACATTAACCCGGTCTACGAGTCATTCGGCAATGCTGTTGACGCGCTCAAGGCCGGGAAGATCGACGCGGCTTTTATCGTTGCCGGGACTCCTACTCCTGCGGTTAGCGAGCTTGCGAAGGCGGGCAAAGTTTATCTGGTCAGCTTTGACGACAGGCACATCATGGATCTCATAGCGAAATGCCCCTACTACACGAAGATTGAGCTGCCCAAGTCAACATACGGAACAGATGACAACGATGTTACTGTTGCGGTGAACTCTGTAGTTGTCGCCCGCGATGATGTGAAGATGGAGGACGTGTACAACTTCATGTACGGAGTGTTCGAGAATCTTGGCGACCTTGCGAAGGAGAATGCCCGCGCGAAAACATTAACCCTGAAATCAGCGGCATCATATCCGGCAGTCCCCTATCACCCCGGCGCGGTGAAGTATCTCGGCGAAAAGGGAATCTTAGTGTCAGGCAAGAAATAATCACAGGGAGGAATCACAATGAGGAAAGTTCTTGCGGTAACAGTTGCGTTGATGATGATTGCGGGCGCGGCGTTTGCTGACGGTATGCCCGGCGGAACAAAGTTAGTGTTCACGACAGGCGGGGCGCAGGGAACGTATTACGGTTTCGGCGGAGTCCTCGCGGGGAAAGTCGGCGAGAAGACATCAACCACAATCACAGCGATAACTTCAGGCGGCTCAAAGGCCAACATTGAGGCTATGGATGACGGTGACGCGCAGTTAGGCTTTGTGCAGTCAGACGTTGGGGCATATGCCTACAAGGGTACGAGGCTGTTTGACGACAAAATCACGAATTTTTCCACCGTTGCAAATCTCTACATGGAGCAGGTGCAGATAGTAACGCTTGACCCGGCCATCAGGACAGTAGCCGACCTCAAGGGAAAGAACGTGTCAGTAGGTGCGGCAGGCTCAGGTGTCTACTTCAACGCTGTTGACGTTCTCGAAGCATACGGCCTCGACATCGAGAAGGACATCAAGCCCACGTATCAGTCATTCGGCGACTCAGTTGAAGCGTTGCAGGACGGGAAAATCGACGCGGCATTCATCGTAGCAGGCGCACCAACAACAGCAGTAACCTCGCTTGCGGCAACGAAGAAGGTCTACCTTGTCGGGTTCGATGACGAGCATGTACTGAGCCTCATCGCAAAGTCGCCCTACTACAGCATGAACGTGATCAAGAAGGACGTTTACGGCACTGATGATGACGTTGTTACTGTTGCGGTCGGAGCGGTCGTGATTGCGCGTGATGACGTGTCCGAGACTGACGTGTACAACTTCCTGTGCGGAGTGTTCGACAACAAGGACGAAATCACTGCGGCACATGCGAAAGGCGCGGAGCTTGACCTGAATTTCGCCGCGTCATACACAGCAGTACCCTATCACGCAGGGGCGGTGAAGTATTTCGGCGAGAAGGACATGAAAGTTGCGGGCAAATAGCTTTTCCGCATAGCACGAAATTTACGGGGGCGGCTGTGATTCAGTTCATGGCCGCTCATATTTTAGGGAGGGATAATTCATGAGCGATGACATAACACGTGAAGACATTGCGCAGATGGAAGCTGATGTTGACGCTGTGATGAAGAAGTATGACCGTGAGTCCAACGTCCGAATATGGGAGGGGACTCCGGCGGTGATAGTGCGGTGGCTGTCGGCTCTGTTCTCGGTGTACTGCATCTACGTTACGCTGTTCAGCACGGCCATGCCTGAGATACGGCTGAATGTCTTTCTGGGGCTGATACTGATACTCGGCTACCTTCACTACCCGATACGCAAGGCATCCGGCGAAATCAAGCCCGGCCTGCCTGACTCGCTGTCTGTGCCTTTGACGTTAGACACAACCCCCCGCGTCAACAGCATACCCTTCTACGACATAATATTTATGCTGGCGGGAGCAATACCGTTCTTCTACTTCGCGCTCAACGCCGAGAGCATCATCAAACTTGCGCTCCGTGTAACCAGTCCCAGAAACCCGAACTATCACATGATGCTGACACTTGCTGTGCTGGCGATATTGTCGGCGATGGAGCTTTGCCGGAGGTGCGTGGGGATTCCGATACTGTGCGTTGTGGGCGCGCTGATGTTCTACGCGTTCTCGACCGTGAGATTCGGGAAGGTCATCTACGATCTGTTCTACTCGACAGGCGACGGCCTCAGAAGCACTCCTATTGAGGTCTGCGCAAAGTACATTGTGGTGTTCATCATCTTCGGGGCATTCCTGGAACGCACGGGAATATCGACATTCTTCATCAACCTCGCCAACGCTGTAGCAGGAGCATCGGCAGGAGGCCCGGCAAAAGTCGCGGTAATCTCGTCTGCATTGTGCGGGATGGTGTCGGGTTCGTCAGTCGGCAACACGGTAACAACAGGAAGCGTAACAATCCCCATGATGAAGCGCACGGGTTACAAGCCGGAATTTGCCGGGGCAGTCGAGGCCGCCGCGTCAACGGGAGGGCAGATAATGCCGCCGATAATGGGGGCCGCCGCGTTCCTCATGGCCGAATACATGGGGATACCGTACTCGCAGGTAGCATTGAAGGCGATACTCCCGGCTGTGCTTTACTTCACGGGAATATATATCGCAGTCCACCTTGAGGCAAAGAAGCTCGGACTCAAGGGTATACCGAAATCTGAGCTTCCCCGGCTGATTTCCCTTCTCCCGAAAATCTATCTGCTGCTGCCGCTGGTGATACTCGTCGTTATGGTGTCGATGAACATTTACACGATGCAGTTCTCGGCGGCCATAGCGATTGGTTTTGCGATTCTTGTAGGACTCATGAACAAGGACGAGCGCATTACCCCCCGCAAAATCATTGACGCATTGGAGGCAGGCGGGCGCGGGACGATAACGGTTGCGGTTGCGTGCGCGATGGCGGGGCTTGTGGCCGGGTGCATAACGTCAACAGGACTGGCGAGCGAACTCATCACAATGGTGGTGAACGTCTCAGGCGGTCATGCGTTCATCGCGCTTGTGCTTACGATGATGTGCTGTGTCATTCTGGGAATGGGAGTGCCTACGACGGCGAACTACTGCATAATGGCGGCGACCTGCGCACCAATCCTCATGGCACCGGCAATAGGCATCGAGAAAATCTGCGCTCACTTCTTCGTGTTCTACTTCGGGATTGTCGCGGACATAACTCCTCCTGTTGCGCTTGCGGCTTACGCAGGGTCGGCAATCGCCAAAGCCCCCCCGATGAGGACGGCCTTCAACGCTACGAAGCTGGCAATTGGGGCGTTCATTGTGCCGTACATATTCGCGTTCACTCCGGCCATGCTGTTCGAGAACGTCCAGCCGATAATCACGATTGCGGGTGCCGGGCCTGTGCTGACGAATGTGCTTGTCGCGTGTGAGATTGCGTTAATCTGCGGGACGGCTCTTCTTGGGATTTTCGGGGTTGCGGCGGCTCTCAACGGTTACCTGTACACGCCGATGAACATAATCCTGCGTGTGATGATCTGCGCGGGAGGACTGAGCATGTTAGTACCCGGAATCGTGAGCGACCTTGTAGGGTTGATGCTCGTGGGGTTCGTGTTCACGGTGCAGTACATGAAGGGACGGGCGAGTCCTGCGGCGTAAAGTTTGAGTCCCCTGTCTGAGAATGGCGGGGGATTTTTTGTGCTGACAGGGGGAAATTTCGCGGCCATGTGCTAGACTTGCGGTATAAAATTTCGGGGAGGTGTACGTTTTGGCGACATCAAGCATCACGCATAACTTTGTGATTGAGGACGAAGCAGCGGTTGAACGGTTCATCCGCGCCATTGAGGAGTCAGAACTTGAGCTGGCGACTCGTCCTGAGAGGCATTCAGGCAGGGTAAAATTGGTGACCGACACGCAGGAAATCCTCAGCCTAACGAAACGCTGGCAGTCGAAGCTCAAGGAAGCCTCAGACGTTCAGCCGAGATGAAGAGTCATTACACAACTGTAAACATAAGAGCATACATTGACGAGGGAGAAGCGACATACATAGGGGAACAGGAACTTTACGAACTGTTGTCGTGTTTCTCATGCCCCGTTAATCCTGACGTTGAACATTTCCTGCATCACAATGCGATTGAGTTCACGAAGAAAGACCAGTCTGTTACCTACTTGGTATTCAGCGATAATGATGACCTGACCGGGTATTTCTCGCTGGCGTTGAAGCCTGTCTCAGTCAGGGCGGATCGTGTCAGCAAGTCAGCGGCCAGGAAACTTTCACGGGTCAGCGTTGTGAACGAGGAGACTAACACGTTCACGGCTTCAGCGTATCTTATCGCACAGCTGGGGAAAAACTTTGCTCTTCCTGAAGACATGCGGATGGATGGTTCAGTCCTGCTTGAGATTGCGCTTGATACTGTACGGAGGGGCAAATACTATTTCGGCGGAGTGATTGCGTTCTTGGAGTGCGAGGACGTTGACGCTCTGATGAATTTCTACGCACGGAGCGGCTTCAAGTACTTTGACTCCCGCATAACGTCAGGAGAGACTCGCCATAAACTTAACCAGTTGCTGAGGCTGATATAGGCCATGAGGGAAAAATTTTGCCCCCGGTGTTTTGGGCCGGGAGCATGTGATTCCCTGCTAGTATTGTGGAGTCGGCTGTGATTACTGCTGAGGCTTCATTCCCTCAACTATTGCACCGCCAGCCATCCCAGCAATAGTTCCTGTAACCACTTCGGTTCGATGTTCTTCAGGAGTAGCACCAACCGCAGCACCCAAAGCAGCACCGCCAACGACCAAAGGCAACGTAGCTCCCCCTGTAACGACAACAGCAGCAGCACCCAGAACGCCGCCTATCACACTGCCTCCAACTGTTTCCGAGAAAAACTCACCCCACGTCCTAGCACACGCAGGCTCGACCGCCGCAAACATCATCACACACACGACCAACAACGCAACAACTTTCGACTTCTTCATCATGATTATTACCTCCTTAGTAGGCAACAGTCCCTAGTCCGCAGGCCCCCAAATCCAGCCCGCTATTCCTCCAACTACTGCTCCGATGCCCGCGCCTACAGCAGTTCCGACAACAGGAATAAAGCTCCCGATTGCCGCTCCTCCTGCCGCTCCTGCCGCTACTCCTGTTGGCACTCCTGATCCTGTTTGTTTTATGGCTTCGACAGTTACAGCGTCTTGGTCACCTTCAGCATAATCAGAAACGATCGCGAACGATACCCCCTGCAACGCCGACACGAACAACATCGACAACAGCACCATTACTGCAATTTTCCTCATGACATTTTCCCCTTTCGTCTAGTACACAATCGGACTCCCAATATCCTGACAGCCCGGACAACCCGAAGGACTAATCACGGCCATGAACCCCGCTCCCATTACAGCACCGAGAATCCCGCCCGCGAAAAATCCCGCCGCACCGCCAGCCGCAGCCCGCAACATCAGCGCAAACCCTCCGTATGTCTCAGGCTCAACGCTCCATTCCTGACGCGGGAATACTGGCTGAACCATCACAAACAACACCAGCATCAACGCAATAACCGCAACTTTCCTCATCGACTCCTCCTTTCCTGAGCCGCAAAAGTACACGACAATTCCGCCCTCCCTATGTGTAGGAAGTATCTATGTGTAGGAAGTATCTATGTGTAGGAAGTATCTATGTGTAGGAAGTATCTATGTGTAGGAAGTATCTATGTGTAGGAAGTATTATAGCACAGCGCAAAAAAATTCCCCCCAGCACATGGCCGGAGGGACATATCGTCTCTCTTCCCTCACTCAAACATCTGGCTCAAAGGCTGCTCCTCATGCACCCTCCTTATAGCCTCAGCAAACGCAGGAGCAATCGACAGCTGAAGTATCTTGTCTGTCCTCTTCTCCTCCGTCAAAGGAATCGTGTCCGAGAACACAAGCCTCTCAATCGCAGACTTCCCTATATTTTCCATCGCCTTCCCCGACAGCACAGCGTGAGTCGCGCACGCAAACACCCTCTTGCACCCCCGCTCAATCAGACCGTCAGCCGCGTGGCAGATCGTCCCGGCAGTGTCTATGATGTCGTCAACAAGAATCGCCGTACGTCCCTTGATGTTGCCGACAATGTCCATCACCTCGGACTGGTTCGCAACGTCATGCGAGCGTCTCTTGTCCACAATCGCGATGTCCACGTTCAGCTTCACCGCGAACTTCCTCGCCCTCGCAACTCCGCCCGTGTCAGGCGAAACCACAACAACATTTCCCGCCTTCAGGTCGTCCGCAAGAAACTCCTTGAAGTATTCCGCGAAAAGATTCATGGCCGTCAAGTGGTCAACAGGAATGTCGAAGAAGCCCTGTATCTGCCCGGCGTGAAGGTCAGCAGTGATTACACGGTCGACTCCCCCGTGAGCGAGAAGGTTGGCTACCAGCTTGGCGGTGATTGGCTCGCGGGGCTTGGCCTTCCTGTCCTGGCGGCAGTAACCGAAGTACGGGATGACCGCGTTCACGTAATGAGCCGAGGCCCTCTTCACAGCGTCCGCCATAATCAGCAGGTCCATGATGTTGTCATTCGTAGGGTGGCACGTGGGCTGTATGATGAACACGTCCGCGCCTCTCACGCTCTCGTTGAACCTGACTCCCGTCTCGCCGTCCGAAAACTTGAAGCTCTTCACGTCAGCAAGAGGCACTCCGATTGTCTCGCTGATTTTCTCCGCAAAATCACGGTGCGCGTTGCCTGCTATTATCTTGAGGCTGTTTCCTCTGGACATGATTACTTCTCCCCTTCTGTTGTTGTGTTGTGGTGATGGTTACGTAATGACCAGCCTTCGATGTTCTTCTGCCTTGCCCGGCCAACCCCAAGCGAATTTTCCGGGACTCTCTGCGTTATCACTGACCCTGCCGCAGTCGTAGCATTGTCGCCCACTTCAGCAGGAGCTACGAACATTGTGCTTGACCCGATGAAGCAGTTGTCGCCGATTACCGTCTTGTTCTTGTGGACACCGTCATAGTTGCACGTGATTGACCCCGCTCCTATGTTCACGTTATGGCCGAGTGTCGCGTCTCCCATGTACGACAAGTGAGGGACTTTCGAGCCTTCACCGATCCGGGAGTTCTTCAGCTCAACGAATTTCCCGGCGAACGCCCCCGCCTCAAGCACTGTGTTATCACGGATGTAGCAGAACGGCCCGGCCTTAGCGTTGTCGTGAAGCGTACTGTTCTCGATTACAGCGTAGGCTATGACGTGGACATTCCCGCCGATTTCCGCGTTGGTGAGGATTGAGCCAGAGCCGATTATGCTACCCCGTCCGATTCTGGATTTCCCCCAGATTTGTACGTTGGGCATAATCACAGTGTCAGGGGCTATGCTCACGTCAGCACCTACATACACAGTCTCAGGGTCAGCAACTCTCACTCCCTCATTCATCCAGCGGTCAAGAATCTCCCGGCGCATCTCACGCGATACCCGGGCAAGTTCCGCCTGGGTGTTCACGCCCTGCATCTCTGACTCCGGCATGATGAATGCTCCTGTCGTCATTCCGGCTTCGTTCATGAGGGCTAATGCGTCCGTGATGTAGTATTCGTGCTGTGCGTTGTCATTGGTGATTGAGTCTATGATTGTGAGAAGTGATTGTACCTTGAAGGCGTAACAGCCTGCGTTGACCTCGTGAATTTCGCGCTGTTCGGGTGAAGCGTCCTTGTACTCGATGATTGAGACTGAGTTTTCCCCGCGAATGATTCTGCCGTATGCGCCGGGATTTTCGGCCTCGAATGTTATCACAGTGCAGTCGTTCTCTCCGGCTGAAGCTATCAGCTTGCGTAGGCTGTCTGTCTTCATGAGGGGCAGGTCTCCGTTCAGCACGACGAGCGAGTCATAATCCTTCCAGAAATCTCTTGCTGACTTCACCGCGTGGCCTGTGCCTAACTGTTCATGCTGCCATAATATTTGTACGTGTGGGAAATTGTCTGTGATATGTGCTTCTACTTCTTCGCCGCCTGAACCTACAAGCACGGCTATTCTGTCTGGTGATACTCCTGCTGACTGTGCGTTACGGATAACGTAATCGATTATGGGTCTGTCCAGGACGGGCTGCAAAACTTTCGGGATCGCGCTCTTCATTCGTGTGCCTTTTCCGGCGGCCATGATGAGAACGCAGAGATTATCCATTCATGCATCACCTCTTGTTGTTGTGTGGCTGGGATGGATGGATTCGAACCATCATTACAGGATCCAAAGTCCCGCGTCCTGCCCTTGGACGACATCCCAACGAACACGCTAATTATTGCCCATTAACTTTTTGCCGTCAAGCTACGCTAGAAAATCCCTTCTTGTTCTGGGGAGCTGGTCTACCCTCGTGTCTGGCATCTCAGGAACACTGGGTGCATTTGCCGGGTTGCTGGTGTCGGTCTGAGGCTCAACGTTTGCCGGAGATGTTGTGCCTTCGCTCATGAGGCGGTCAAATTCCTCTGCCTCGATTACTTCCTTCTCCAGTAATACCCCCGCTATCTTGTCCATTAATGCGCGGCGTGAAGTCAGGATTTCCTTTGCGTTCTCATAGCACGTATCAATAATCGCTTTCACTTCCTGGTCAATCTTGTATGCTACTTCCTCGCTGTAATTCCTGTCCTCTGAGATGTCGCGTCCCAAGAAAATTTCCTCGCGCTTGTTGCCGAGCTTCACCAGTCCGATAACCTCGCTCATTCCCAGCTGAGTAACCATCTGCCGTGCTGTCTGAGTTGCGCGTTCGAGGTCATTGGCCGCCCCGCTGGTTACGTCGTCAAACACGATTTCTTCGCTCACACGTCCGCTGAGGAGGATTGCGATTCTGTTCATGAGTTCGGACTTCGACATGAGGAAGCGGTCTTCTTCCGGCAGCTGCAACGTGTAGCCCAGTGCCGCGTGTCCTCTGGGAATGATGCTGATTTTGTGTACCGGGTCAGAGCCGGGAAGGACTTTTGCGACGATTGCGTGTCCAGTCTCGTGGTAGGCGATGATTCTTCGCTCGCGGTCATTGAGGATTCTGCTCTTGCGTTCGGGCCCGGCCATTACGCGTTCGATTCCCTCCTCTAAGTCCTCCATCGCTATTTTGTCCCGGCCATGTCTAGCCGCCAGCAATGCGCCCTCGTTCACGAGATTCTCCAGGTCAGCACCAACAAGACCCGGAGTCCTCCGCGCCAACACCCCCATGTCAACATCGTCCGCAAAACTCTTGTCCTTCATGTGAACCTTGAGGATTTCCTCACGTCCCTTCACGTCAGGGCGGTCAACGGTGATATGTCGGTCGAAGCGTCCCGGTCTCAGCAGTGCGGGGTCAAGAATGTCCGGGCGGTTAGTTGCGGCGATAACGATTGTGCTTGTGTTCTCGTCAAAGCCGTCAAGCTCAACGAGGAACTGGTTCAGCGTCTGCTCCCTCTCGTCATGGCCGCCTCCGAGCCCCGCGCCCCTGTGCCTGCCGACCGCGTCCATCTCATCAATGAATATGATGCAGGGCTGGTACTTCTTCGCCTGCTCGAACAAGTCCCGGACTCTTGCCGCGCCGACTCCTACGAACATTTCCACGAAGTCAGAGCCGCTTGAACTGAAGAACGGCACATCAGCCTCACCAGCCGCCGCCCGTGCCAGAAGAGTCTTGCCTGTACCGGGAGGGCCTACGAGCAATACGCCTTTGGGGACTCTCGCGCCCAGCTTCTTGAACTTCTCCGGGTCTTTCAGGAAATGTATCACCTCTTGGAGCTCCTCTTTCGACTCATCGCACCCGGCAACGTCAGCAAACGTAACTTTGGGCTTGTTGTCGAGGAAGAGCTTTGCCTTGCTCCGTCCGAATGACATAATCCTTCCGCCGCCGCCCTGCATGTTGTTGAGGAAGTATACCCACACGCCGATCAATAACAGCGTCGGGAACAGCGAAGTCATCAGCGACATGAGCCACGTGTTTTTCTGGGGAGCCTCAACCGTAACCATCTCTACGCCTTTTGCTACTGCCCTGTCAGCAATCCCCGCTACATCAAGGCCGTATGTCAGGAATCGTTTGCCGTCTTTGAGCTCGCCCTGAAGGGTTGCGGAACTGGACTCGCCGGGTACTGTGTTGTTGCGTATCTGGAGAATGCGTATGCTGCCAGCGTCTAATTCTTTCAGGAACTGGCTGTAGCTGATTTCGTCATATTGCTTCTGGACTTCCTCAGGTGTAAGGAACGTGTTGACCATCGTAACAACAACAAGGACTAACACGAGATAGAGTCCGAGATTCTTCACCACTTTGCTCAAAATGTAAAACCTGCTTTCTATGTGAATGCCACGATTATAGCAGAGGGCATAATTTCACGGCGCAAAAAAACAGCAGTCCGCCCGGAAAAAGGAACTACCTCATTGATTTTGTCTGACGCTGGAATGGAGCTGCCTGCGCTTAAGGCCGCCCTCAGCTTTTCTGCGGGTGAACGTGAAGTTTTCTTGCTCCGGGTGATGAAGGCCGTGAAGGTAAGTCTTGTTGTCTGAGGAGGCGTGCAATCTGCCCACGGGCAAACGTGCGCAACGTTTCCGGCTTTGTACGCTATAATATCTCATAAGAATATCACAAATCACAAGGAGGCTTGTACCTGTGAAACGCATAATCATTCTGTCATTGGCGGCTGTGCTGTGTTCATCGGCGGCATTTGCCGGGTATCAGACGTTCCACAACCTCTCGCTTTATGTCCCTGACGGCTGGAGCGTGGAGAGAAGCGGCAGCTCTTACGCTGAAATGTATGATCCTGATTACCCCGCTACAGGACGGATTTACGTTGAGCTTGGCTCGAAGCAAGGCTACACACTGGGTGAGATTGCTGAACAGTTGCGCTATGACTACAGAGGCTCAAACTTGACGGCGCGTGATTATTATTATGATTTCGTTTACACTGACAGCAGCGGCCTTATATGGGATGCTAGAGTATTTGACTATAACGTAGAAAGCTCATTCCCCTCTGACACTTACTGCCTCATACTATACACAGAGTACGTAAGCGAGGCTGACTTCAGCACAGTGTACGATTCCGTCAGATACACTTCTGGCGGCGGCGGTGGCGGAGGGAGCAGCGGAGGATGCAGTTACGGCGCGTTCCAGTTCAGCGCATTGCTTTTAGGGTTCGCGTTCCTCAGAAGGAAGTAGCACATACATGAAGGACATCACAGAAGCTCTCCGGGAAAAACCGGGGGGCTTTTCTTCTTCCCGTTAAAGATAATCCCGCGAATCACCGAAAAATTATGCAGACAGAATGAGCTATAAATCTTTCAAGAAGGAGGAGCGTAAATTATGATTGGCAGAATATCAGGGCAGTATTCAGCAGAAGCCCTGAACGGCAAGAAATCAAGGCGCAGTGTGTCCTACAACAGCGGATCATTCACCGAGACCGACAACGCTAATATAAGCATGTTCGGCTCACTTCTCGCAAAGGCCACCGCTGAGATGAAGAATATACCCGATGTCCGCGAAGACGTGGTAGCAGACTTCAAATCCAGAATCGAATCGGGAACTTACAATCCCCCGCTGGACAAGCTGGCTAATGTTCTCTACATGGCCGGAATGCTTGAAGCTGCAGAAGAGTAAATGCTATGCGTCCTGATGTTGAAGAGCTTGTTGATGCTGTCCTTGATGAGGCTGACTGCATAGACGATCTTGTTGAGGCCGTCCGTGAACAGCGCGAGGCTATGCGCCGCCGTGATACTGACACCGTGAACACCCTCATGGATGAGACGCGCGATCTCTCGTTTGAGGCTCAGTCCCAGGAGAAACTGCGCGATGATATTGCGGTAAGGTTTGCGGAAAAGTATTCGTGCGGCACTACAGCGAGTTCTCTGGCATCAGTTATGGATAAAGACGAACAGGAAGAGTTTAACGGGGCTGTGGACAGATTAACGCAGTCCGTTTTTGTGTTGAAGTCAGAAATGATGATATTAACCGGCCTTATTGACCAGCACGAACAATATACGTCAATGCTCCTGTCAGAATTTCGCAGGCTGAACGGTGATATAGTGTCGCAGTCTGGTTCGGCAGATTTCAGGGGGTAATGATAACATGAGCAGCACATTCGGAGGACTCGAACTCGGCAGGAGCGCACTTAACGCTTTCCGGCTTGGCATGCAGACGGTCGGGCATAATATCTCCAACATGAGCACGGAAGGTTATTCCCGCCAGCGTGTGAATTATACGACAGTAACGCCTGAGAACATTATCGGTGTCGGCCAAGTCGGGCAGGGTATGACCATCTCAAGCATAGAGAGGATACGCGATGAGTTTCTAGATTTCCAGTTCAGGGACAATCAGGCGACATTAGGCTACTGGGAGAAGATTAATGACCTTTACGAGTCCATACAGAACTACATATCAGAGCCAAATTCATCCGGGATTCGCTCGGCAATGGATACTTTCTTCACGAACATGCAGACCTTGCAGGAGAAGCCCGAAGACACCTCAGCGCGTCAGGCTCTCGTAACGTCAGCAAACTCACTCGGCTCAATGCTGGGCAATCTCATAGACAGCTTCAACACCTACAACGAGTCCATCAACATGGAGATAAAGCAGTCTGTTGACGAGGCTAACTCAATGCTTTACGACATAGCCGCCCTCAACAAAGAAATATACGAGGCCGAAGCACTCAACCAGAATGCCAATGACCTGCGTGACTCCCGTGATCTTCTGGTTGACCGTCTGTCGAAGATGATGGATATTTCCTACAATGAGCCGAAAGAATATGATGGTGTGAAGGGCGAGTTTTTCCTGTCAGTGAACGGCAAAGTCCTTGTGCAGGGTACGAAAGTCCGCGAGCTTAAAGCACATGCTTTTATGTGGGACGAACAGGTGTACTATGATGTTCAGGTTGCGGAGAATGAGTTTGACATTGTTGACGATCCGAATATCGCGGAGGCTCTTGCGACAGGCGCGGAAGGCTCATATCAGCTCACAGTGGACAGAATCGCCAACGGAGTCGAATGGACAGCGGGCGGAGGAAATGCTCACTGCCTCGAGAGCTATGCGGTGATGACATCAGAGTTTGAGGACGGGAAGATTCTCACTGATGCAAGCGCGGATATACCGTACAAGCTGCAATTCCGGGTTCTTGACGCGAACGAGAAGCCTTCAGTGCTTACGGTGAAGATTGACCGGGACGGCGGAAGGTGGAAACTTAGAGCGGAGAAAGACGGTGTATCGATACAGAATGCCGCCGGAGAGTCAGAAGTATTCACATTATCTTCTGACTTGGACGCTGACAAATTATGTGATTTCATTAACGGCATGGCTGACAATAATTCCATTGGTGTTGACGCTGATGCTGACGGAAATTATATCGTCTTCACGGCTGATGCTGACAATTCCCCCGTTGAGCTGACTGACTACAGCGGCATGCTCGGCGCACTCACTGAGGCTAAACGCGAACTCGTAGCCGTAAACATGCGTACCGCCCCAGAGACTCCCGATGACCCGCTGAACATTTCCGGCTCATTCAGGATACAGGTAGGCACACAGGGGACTCGCGTAACATCCACCAATTTCGGCGCGAACACCGGGAGAAACCTCAAGGAGGGCGAAATACTCACGGCGGTGAAGGCAGATGACACTGACGCGGTGAGAAAGCACACATTCAGGGTTGGCGTGTCAGGCGATCAAGCAGACTTTTCTGCGACATGGAACGCCTCAACAGGCAAGTGGGTGCTCAGTTCAGACTTGGGCAACAGCATGACGGCAGGCGAGACTCTCACGGTCAAAGATCTGACTGATTTCATGTCGTCAACATTCCTTAAGGCAGGCTCTTCCGACAACCCCGCGCTTTCTGGAATGAGAGTAACAGCAGGCAAATCATCATCAGGCATATACACGCAGTTTTTCGTTGAGAGCAAAGACAATCACCTTGTATCAATTTCCGATGTGGAGGGGAATTTAGCCGCCTCGATGGGGATGGTGAACACGAATCCCGTAATCACAATTGACGTGGAAAGCTCCGACAGTCTCAACACCATACGCAACAAGATTAACGAGAAATACCAGGAGGAATTTGGCCTGACTGAGCCAGAACAATGGGTACACGCGTCAACCGAGAACGGCTACCTTGAGATTTCCGCCAACGTTGCAGGTGAAGCGCAGAGGATTACGCTCATGGGTTCTGAGGACGGAAATATGCAGGTTCTCCGGCGGCTTGGACTCACACGCAACCAGCAGATTACTACCGACATCAAGGACTCGAACGGAAATTACATGACCAGTTTCCGGGAAGTTGCGTATATCCCTGAGTCAGGAGTCGCGGAGGATGCATCGTTCCTGCTCAACGGGGTGCGCTATCTTTCCTCCGATAACAAGTTCAACATGGCCAGAAGAATCCCGGCTGTATCGGGGAATGTCCGGGACCGCTACAAGGCTGAGGAATTAAGCGAGGTCAACCCGGGAATGTGGCTCAACCTCAAGAGTACCGGCGCGACAACAATAAAGGTATTGCATCATATCAAGGACGGAACGATTAAGGGTCTCGAAGAAGCAAGAGACGAGATGATACCCAACCTGAAGAGTGAGCTTGATGAAATGGCTTACGGCCTCGTGAAGACTCTCAACGCATACCAGTATTCAGGCTACGGTGTCGCGTCTGACGAAAACACAACGGGAGTAGCTTTCTTCAACAGTCTTGCTTTCAAGGCAGGAGCGGCGGAAAAACTCAGCGTAACAGAAAAAGTGTTCTATGACCCGTCATTAATCGGCGCGGCTATGGGCAGGAAGGACGAAAACGGACTCGCTGTCTCAGGCAAAAGCAGCGGTTCAGGAGACGGCTCTAACGCTTCAAGGATGGTCGCCCTGAATTTCGCGAAGGTTCTTGAGGGCGGAACAATGTCTATCGCGGGGATATATGACTCTATGCTCTCCCAGATTGGCACGGAGGCAGGACACACAAAGCTCATGTACACGACTCAGGCTACGGTTGCTGACCAGATAGACTCACAGCGTCAGGCATGCTCAGGCGTTAATCTGGATGAGGAGCTTATGGACATTGTGATACTGAACCGTGCGTTCGGGGCAATGTCGAGATATATTACGACGATGGACGAGATGCTCAACACTATAATTAACGGGATGGGGCTTGTAGGCCGATAATTTCAGCAGAACCCGTTGACGAAATTTCACCCTCCTGGCAGGAAACGGGAGGGAATTTTTTTTATCATCACGCAAAGGAGAGTTTCACACAATGTACAGCAGACTGACGACATCAACAATGTACAGCAGCTTGATGGACTCATTATCGCAGAGCCAGAGAAACCTTCAGGACTTGCAGAGGCAGATAGCTACCGGGAATAAATACACGAGGCTTTCGGACAACCCTTCGGCAATATCGCGGTCATTGGGTTTGCAGTCGGCAATGAACGCCAACGACAAGTACCAGACCAACACAACAAACGGAATAACTATGCTCCGTTATGCTGACTCCGCTCTGAACAACGTACTCGATGCCGTGCAGTCAATACGAAGCCTCGTGATTCAGGCGGGGGACGGGGCATTGACCGAGGATCAGCTCAAGGACATATCAGCTCAGATTGAGGCCAACAGGAAAATCATGATGGACAACCTGAACACGAAAATTGCAGGACAGTATATTTTCGGCGGGACGGACACAAGCACGCGGCCTTTTGTCGAGATGGCTGACGGAAGCATTCAGTATCAGGGGACGGACGAGAGAATACAGTATGCGGTAAGCGAGGGGCTGTTAGGGGATGTGTCGTTTGCAGGCAGTGATATTGTCCCGGAGAATGAAGACTCGTACTTCATCTGCTCGCATAAGGTTGGCCTCGACTGGACATGGCAGGGAAGGGAAGAGAAAGTACAGATTACAGTAGGCAGCAGGACATTATCTGTATTCATTCCTGAAGACTGGAAGGATTCCGATTACAACAAGACCAACAAGTATGTGGGCGATAATACGAAGCTGGTGAATTACTCTGACAAGAACGAATACAGAGACCCCCGCGAGCTTACAGGGATAAGCCTTCAGGATCTTGCTGACATAGTGAACTCGTCCCTGGAAGAACAGGGTGCGGATATGCTCGTCAAGGCGTATATTGAGCGCGATGAGCAGGCCGGGACTCAACAGTTATACCTCAAGAGCAACACGGGCGAGAAAGTCGGAATCACCGGGTGGCCTGATACTGACTATATGCCGATGGAGGCCGAAATCACAACGCTTGACATGAATAGTGTTGACTGGAAGCCCGCGGCAGGAGAGACATCAATTCTCAGAATCTCAACAGGAAATTCATCAACATCAATCCTCACAGACAACGAAATAGCACAGAAGACAGATGACGAGCTCGCCAAAGAAGGAATTGTGCGTATCACTGACACTGACACCTCAGAGACTCTCGCCGAGAAAATCAACAGCATCAACGGAATATTCGCCAGAACGTCAGCAGACGGCAGCAGGATAGTCATAACAGCCGAACGCACCGGTGATGTCCCTGAAGACAGGCTCCACGTTGACGAGGCAAAAGAATCCCTGAAGTACCCATCGCTCACAATCAAGGCAGAAGGAAGCGCGGAGAAAATGTTTGCGCTTGAGGAAGGCGAGACCATAATAACCGCGAAAAGTGAGACACGGAAACTTGACCACAGCCACATGGACGTTTTTGACGTTCTCGGAATGGAGACGGCCATGAAGTCGCGCGAGCTGGGCATGAATGACACACTCACTGTTGAGGCGGGAGAGCAGCTGCACTGGCGCGTGATGAGCGGAGGCCACACGGTAGATGTCAAGCTCAACGCAGGCACGTACACCCTCGAAGACCTAGCGTCAAGGCTCAAGAATGCCGGGGCGGGATGGCTTGAGGTTACAGTGAGTGAGGACGTGAAAGACGACTCCGGGCAGGACACCCTCAACAATGAGGAGAAAACACAGAGGCTCGTCATACGCGGCTACAACGGCGAGCAGGTGATATTCCTCGACATGAACGGAAGCAATTACGCTGACAGGCTCGGACTCTCGACGGCTCTGCGCACTGATGCTTACACGAATACCTCTGCGGGTGTGGGCATGAGGTGCGTCAATTTCCCGTCAGCACCATGCGTTGATGACAATGTGGGAATCCCTATGCGTGTTCAGATGAATTGCGGAATGTATTACGATGTCAACATCAAGAAGGCAGATGTCGTTGACCCTCAGACCGGGTTTGTTGACCGTTCGCTAGTCATGCAGTCTATTGTTGACCAGGTGAATGACATTGAGGGCTATGATGTTATGGGCTTTGCGCAGCATATTGACTCGGACGGCAGCGAGATTCCCGAATCCTGCTCGATGTACTTCCTTTCCGGGGAAGCGTTCACTGTTGTCGACATGCCTTTTGACGATCCCGAATGGAACGACTATTCCGGCGGTCTCGCGGCTCAGATGGGCATTCACGGCGGAGTAACGTCCAACCTTCAGCAGACAGTGATACCCATGAAGGACAGCAGGCTTACGGACTCCGGGACTTTCGGGGACGCATACACAGAGGCGGGGCTGACATTCCGCGATGGCACGATAAGGTTCTCGAACCTGTCGCACAGCGTGGAGATTGACGTTAGCGCGGAAGACACCGTGAAGGATGTGCTAGACCGTCTCAGGACTCAGGCGGGAGACTGGCTGTACGTGAACTATTACGACCAGCACATGGGGCAGGCGGCAATGAGAAATTCCGGCGATTACCCGATAATCTCAATCTCATCTGTTGACGGCTCTGCGGTGAATGTTCTTGACGTTAAGGGGCATGTAGCGGAAGACGCACTCGGACTGTCAACAGGTATTCAGGGACGCTTGAATGAGTCGGGAACAGGCGTGGGCATGATGGATGACAGGTTCACCTGGGACATAGCTGCTCAGACATTCCCGGCTGACACGATGAATATCACTGTGGCGGGCTATACTCACACGATAGACTTGACGGCACTGCGTGATGTTACGGCGGACGACAAGATAAAGGCTGATGACATAGCGCAGTTCATCAACGCAAGAATGCAGGACTATGATGTTCAGGCGGAAATCAACAGGGACGGGGAATTAATGCTGTGGTCGCCGCGTGGATATTCGGTGAGTATTGATTTCATGGAGAAAAGAGACAGCAGTTATCCGTTTGACTACAGGAATTTTTCTGCACAGTCGGCAATGATTGATGTTGACGGGAAAAGATACACGGTAGACTTCTCACAGGCTCAAGACGCAGACGACAGGAAAAACGCTGTCCTCGCGGCCTTCAGTAACAGCGGCATCACGGCAGAAGCGGACGAAAACGCCGGGACAATCTCGTTCAAGAAGGCTGACGGTACTTCACTGACTGCGGAAATCTCGTACCTCTCCGGGATAACATCAGAATTTCTCGGCACGGACACATCATCACGGAGCTATTACCGAGGGGGCTATAACCTTGAGGGCGGAGCAAACACACGGGGTATCAGCGCGGATGACCTGTATCACAGCGGCATTCACACACAGAACGCGACCATCAGAAGCGGCGCGAACACCATGAAGCAGAACGGCTTCGGGGTAATTGACGACATAATTTCAGCGGTCGAGTCTGGCAACAGGGATGCCATTTCCGACAAGATGCTTCCGAGAATTGATGCCTTCATCAGCAACATTCTCTCAGTCATGGCCGAGAACGGAGCACTTCAGGCACGCTACAACTACAACAATGAGCGTCTTGTTACGGAGAATACCATCATGGATGAACAGTATGATGAACTGGCGAAGATTGACCCGGCGGACGCAATATCTCAGCTCATGATTGCCGACTATATGTATCAGGCGAACCTTGCAGTAATCTCGCGTATGATACAGCCGAGCCTTCTGGACTTCCTGCACTAGGGGAGGGATTACAGCGGTTAGGGATTGAGGACTCTGGCCGCTGTTTTTGTGTGTGTCATGATAATTCCAGTAACGAGCTCTTGTTGCGGAAAACACAGCGAAGGTTGACCAGGACAATATCACAGCTCATGATTGCCGACTATATGTATCAGGCGAATCGTCTGGACTTCCTTCACTAGGGGAAAAGATTACAGCGGTTAGGGATTGAGGACTCTGGCCGCTGTTTTTGTGTCATGATAATTCCAGTGCTATGCATGTTACGTTGTCGACTCCTCCGCGCCTCAATGCCTCGTCAACAAGAGAGTTAACCGCGTCCTCTGGTGTCTTTGACTCCTTCATGAGGCCGGAAATTTCGCGGTGAGTCATCATTTCGTTCAACCCGTCAGTAGTCAGCAATACCCGCCTGTTTTCGTCAGCAAAAAACGGCCCGTAAGTGTCCGGGACTGCCCCGAAATCATCGCCCATGCCAAGAAAACGTGTCAGCCTATGACGCAATGGACTCTTCTCCGCGTCTCTTGCCCTCATCATTCCCATCCTCACGCGCTCTTCTGCCACAGTATGATCGTCAGTGATACGCACCAATACCCCGCTGTTGTCCCGGTAAATTCTTGAGTCGCCCAAGTTGTAGACGCTGAACGACTCGCCGTCAACAACAACAAGACCCATTGTAGTACCTGTGATGATATTCTCACGCCGCATGATGTCCCGGAGTCTTCCGCCTGCGTCAAGAGAGTAACTGCTGACAGCCTCATAGCCTCCCGCGAGAATTTTCCCGGAATATTCCGAGAGAGTCTCAGCGGCAGTAAGTGAGGCCAATTCCCCGCAGTCATGGCCGCCCATGCCGTCAAAGACAGCGAATATACACGGAGCTTCAGCAAATCCGCTCAGGAAAAACGGCCTGTTGCATTCGTCAGGTGTCATGTAGATTCCGTTGCAGTAAAAGTTATCCTCATTGTTTGTCCTGACACTGCCAGTCTCAGAACGCACAGCAAATTTCACGCCTGCCATAATAGAATCACCTTCCGGCAACTATAATATCATCATGAAGAAATTAGGCCGCTCATTTTACGCAAGGGATACCTGCACAGTAGCAAGAGAACTAATCGGGAAAATACTTGTCCACGACTCGAACGAAGGCAGGACTTCAGGAATTATCGTTGAGACGGAAGCCTACAGAGGCCCGGAGGACAAAGCCGCCCACAGTTACGTCGGGAAACGTACAGCCCGCACAGAAATCATGTACCACGAAGGGGGACTCGCGTATGTGTACCTCATCTACGGGATGCACTGCTGCTTCAACGTTACGGCCAGTGTTCCGGGAAAACCTGAAGCTGTGCTGATACGTGCGCTTGAGCCTGCTGAAGGAGTCGACATCATGCTTCGGAGGCGGGGAATGTCTGACACTCGGAAGCTGTGCAATGGGCCGGGCAAACTGTGCAAGGCTATGGGAATCACGAGGGAGCATTACGGGGCGGACTTGTGCGGAGATGAGCTGTATGTTGCTGACGTAGGGAAGGAATTTCGTGTTGGGACTTCTGAGCGGGTGAATATAGATTACGCGGAGGAATGGAGATTTGTGCAGTGGAGGTATTTTGCGGAAGGGAATGCGTTTGTGTCAAAGAGGTAACCCCCTGTATCTCTCAGAAAAGACTACCCCCCTGTATCCTCCCTTGGCAGGGGGGACGAGAGTTCCGGTATACTTGCCTCCTCTGCACAAGGGCAGGATAGGGTTGCTGCTTGCGCTATTCCGGGTCTTTTCCCCAGAGACCTTTCTTCTGTTCCCGTGCCTCGCGCTGAATGTGGACAAAGATATTCGCGTACCGGGAATTAGGCTGTACCGTCATGAGCTGGGCATATCCCCCTGAAAGCAGTATAGCGTTGAACATGTGCTTACGGATTGCGGACTCATCGTCAAGCTCGTCCTTCGTGGGTTCCTTAAGCCAAACGTAAGCAAGCATCCTGTCGTACCTGTCCTTCACTCCCACGTCCGTCTGAAGCCACACTGTTTTTCCGTCAAGCTGGGACTTGGTGAAGTTGCTGGCCTCTTTGCCGTAATACTGGACGGGCTTTGTAGGGTGGACGGTTTCGGGCGTGTCGACACCGAGAAATCTCACGCGCTCCTTGAGGTACTTGCTCCCATCGTCAAACAGGAACGAGATTATCGCTGTGTCCCCGTCAACAACACGCTCAACTTTGGCCTTGTAGACAGTGTTGCGCCTGAGTTCGAGACTTTCGAGGGCGTTTGGGCCTTTGTGGTAGTGGTACTCGCCTGTCTCCTTGTCGGTATGTCCGCCGTTCTTGTCGAGTTTTCCGGGATGAGCTGAGGCAGTCAGCACCATTGCCAGAACGAGAATTGCTGACAGTATGAGGCTTGTCTTGCGCATGAGGGGGGCGGACGGGTGTCTTGTCCCTAGCATGAGCTTTGTTGACAGGTGTCTTACCCCGCACATGAATTTTGTTGCAAGCATGGATGAATCAAATCCTTTCACCTAAGATAGCAGGTCATAAATTACCCTGACGAAAAACAATGATAGCACAATCAAGATTACTGGTCTTACAGCTTTTGCCCCGCCGCGCTCGAAGAAACGCGCCCCGATGTAGTTACCCGCGATGCTGAAGCACCCCGCCGCAATCCCGACAGGAAGTATCACTTTGCCGTTCACGAAATACACGACGATAGCCGCGAGGTTGGTCGCGAAATTTATCGCCTTCGTTACGCCGTTGGCCTTCTGTACGCTGAGACGAGTCGCCCCGGCCATGAGGAGGAGCATGAACGTACCAGCTCCCGGCCCGTAGAAGCCATCGTAGAAGCCCAAGAAGAACGCCACAAGCACGCACACGATGTATGTCCGCCGTGTTACAGCGTCGCTAGTCTCCCTTTCCTCACGCAACAAGTCCTGGCTCCTGAAGACGTACCAGGCTGTTACCGGGAGGATTGCGAGCATGAGAATCTTGAAGGCGTAATCGCTGATGAGGAGGGCTGTCCTTGCGCCGAGTGATGAGCCAATGAGAGCGAAGACTATTCCGAGTGCCGACAGCTTCAGGGGCATGTAGCCGTCGCGCATGAACTTGGTGAAGGCTATTGACGTACCCATTGCCGAGCTGACTTTGTTTGTGCCTATCGCGAAATGAACGGGGAAGCCGGAAATCATGAACGCAGGAAGTGTGATCAACCCGCCCCCTCCGCCGATTGCGTCAATGACTCCGCCGATGAAGATTAACGGGCAAATTATGAAGAGCTGCGAAATTTCCCAACTCATAACGCCGACGCTCCTATGTCAGAACGGTAACGCATTCCCTCGAACGAGATCTTGCCGACAGCCTCATAGGCTTTCTCACGAGCAGACTCTAGGTCGTCAGCAACAGCAGTAACAGCTAGGACTCTTCCGCCTGACGTTACGACTTGACCGCCCTCAAGTTTCGTCCCAGCGTGGAAGATTTCGACACCGGTCATGTCCCCAGCGTCCCCGAAATCAATCGGGTAGCCCGTGAGATACTTGCCGGGGTAGCCAGATGAAGCGCACACAACACAGCATGACGCGGCATCACGGAACTTCACCGGGACTTCCGCGAGCCTCTCATCGCGCACAGCCATCATGACATCGAGCAAATCAGTCTCCATCAACGGCAAAACAGCCTCAGCCTCCGGGTCTCCGAAGCGGCAGTTGTACTCAATGACCTTGGGGCCGTCATCCGTCAGCATAAGCCCGAAGTAGAGGCAGCCCTTGAAGGTGCGTCCTTCCGCGTTCATGGCCTCAATCGTGGGAAGAAATATCCGTTTCATGCAATGGTCGGCAATTTCAGGAGTGTAAAACGGATTTGGAGCGATGACACCCATTCCGCCGGTGTTAGGGCCTTTGTTGCCGTCATATGCGCGTTTGTGATCCATTGATGACATCATGGGTACGACCGTCTTTCCGTCCATGAATGCGAGTACCGTAACTTCCGGGCCTTTGAGACATTCCTCGATGATAATTCGCTCACCGCTTGCGCCGAAAGATTTATCCTTCATGCACGACATTATTGCGTCCCTTGCCTGCTGGAAGTTCTCAGCGACCGTAACGCCCTTTCCTTTTGCGAGACCGTCAGCCTTAATGACGATTGGACA
>JAFSRQ010000060.1 GCA_017446055.1 Synergistaceae bacterium
TAGATGACGAATGACACTGTATTAGCGCGCTTGACATTCACGGCATCACAGTAGTTGATATTTCCCCACGGCATGAAACCGTTGCTGGTTATTGAACAGTCAAGTGTTTCTGTCTGAGCCTCGGCTATTTTTGTGAGGTCTCCTTCAACTGCCGAAGAATACATCTCGATTGCTGAGGCTTCCGCTGACTGTTCGTTTGCCCAGTCCGTAAGGCTCGCGCACCAGTTGTAATAATTCCTCCAGCGGTCAACGTTGAAGATTTCATTGCTCTCGTCATCAACTCCCGGTGTCTCTTCCTTGCCGCCTGTCGTTACGTCTGACGAGGAAAGTATGTTCCCGTTCTCATCAACCACATATGCCTTGTCGCCCGACATAATTACCTCGCCTCCGCCTGTTAACGGTGCGGACGTGTCATCGGAAATCGTGAACGCATCAGAACGCGCGGCACGGTATGAGAATGTATGAGTGCGGTCATTGACGGTGCGCTTGGCGATTGCGAACATTTCAAGCCTTCCGCCGGGTGCTGTCTCTGGGGTCAGTACGTAATTGCCTTCAAGACCGACTGCCTGAAGAGTCCTGTTGATGAAGTCTTGGTTGGGATAAAGGAGAAGTACGATGTCTTCGCTGTCATAAGCGCGTCTGATGTCTTCGGCGTTGAACAGGACAGCTTCGAGGATGGCAAGTGATAATTCATAGTCTGCATATTTTGCGCGGAGTCTTTCTTCTTCCTCGTCATTAATGCAGTACACCCATTTCTGGGGATTCATTTTGTCTCCGCTTCCGCTCTCTTCAAACTCGTTGATCAGGTCAGCCCATTCATTGCCGTGCATGACGGATGCCATATCGCTGCTGACGAGCATACTTGAGAGTTCAGAGCTTACCCCCCCCCCCCCCGTCAGTATTTGTGCCTACCGGGCCGCTGCTTCCTCCGCAGCCCCCCAAGCTGATCGTAACGAACACTAAGAACGCCACAGCCAGCAGTGAAGAAAACGTTTTGCGCATGTGTATAACCTCCTTGGGATTTTGTCCGCGTATTATAGCAGACGACAACCCCCCCTCGTAACTCAAAGGGGGATTCTGCTTACGTTACAGGCTGAGGAGAAGAAGTGAGAGCATTACGCCCCCGACAGAATGAACGAGCCAGAATCGAACCGTTACCGCCGTCTCATCGAGTCCCTTTTTCTGGTAGTGATGGTGAAGGGGTGCCATGAGGAAAATTTTGCGGTTGAGTTTCCGTATCGTGAAAATCTGGACTGCCGACGAAAGCATCTCGATGATGAACATGAATCCCGCCGGAATTATCGCGAGAGTCCGCCCGTTCATTACGCACAAGGCCGCCAGCGCACCGCCCAGGAAGTGAGACCCTGTATCACCCATGAAAGTTTTTGCCGGACGGGTGTTGAAGAACATGAAGCCCGCAGTCATCGCGAAAAGCTCAGTCATAGCCCGCGCATTGAGTCCCGCAACAGGAAGCACGAGCATCATCACAGCAAGCGAAATCATGAAGCATCCCCCCGCGAGTCCGTCAAGGCCGTCTGTGATGTTCACCGCGTTGATTGTCCCGGCAGTCATCAGGAACGCTAGAGGAATCGAGAACCAGCCCCCTCCGTCCCAGATTCCCGGCCACAGTCCCAGTTTCCCGCGCATGAATACGGCCATGACCCACAAAGCGCAAAGCAGCAGCTGCAACCTGAGTTTTGCCAGACTCGAAAAGCCCTCGCTGGAATGAGAACGGAACTTCATCCAGTCGTCAACAAAACCGATAAGCCCGCTGAATATCGGGAGGCTCCAGAATATTACCACGTCCGCAGAAAATTCCAGAGCCAGCGCGAGGAGTCCCAGAACGAGGAATATCACCCCGCCCATTGAGGGAGTTGCGGCTTTAATTTCGTTGTCGATGTTCACGCCGTACCACTTCTGAATCTGCGTGAGGTGAATTTTGCGCTGATATTTTATCCAGAAGTGCTGGAGTGTTACGCTGAGTATGAAGAACGTTGCCGCCGTCAAAAATATCATGCTGTGATTTCCCTGACGATATTTGAGAGTCCGATGCTGTTCGAGCCTTTCACGAGGAGTCCCTGCCAGCCGGGAATCTTGTTGAGAGCATCGAGGGCAGATTTCCAGTCGTCCGCAAAAACATAATCCCCATCGAAAACCTCGCGCCAGATTCCCCCGACAAGAATCACCGTGTCAATGCCCCCGAAAAGCGGCGCAAGTTCAGCGTGATACATGGCCGAATTTTCCCCAAGCTCGCGCATCTCACCAAGTACCGCGATTTTCCCGGAGCATTTGACCTTCGCGAAAGTCTCAAGTGATGCCCTCATTGAAGCCGGGTTAGCGTTGTACGCGTCATCAACGAGGAATCTTTTTCCGCCGTCAAGAATTATGACTCTTCCCCGACCTTCGAGAGCCTGAAAATCCCTGAGAGAGTCTGAGCTTTCCTGAAGGCTTATTCCCAGCTCATGCGCAACTGCTGAGGCAATCGACAGAGGAACGGCGTTGTGTTTTCCCCAGATGTTTGCGGTGAAGCGGGCGATTTCCTGCGTGGCTCTGTGTGCGAGTACGAACGACATCATAGGCAGGGCGTATTCCGAAGTGTCATGACTGATGACGAAATCGGAGTCTTTGTTCTCGCCGACCCCCATTGAGCGCACGTAATACCTGAAGGCCTCGTTGAGATATTCGTTGTCGTTGTTGAAGATGATTTTGCGGAGGTTTGCTGACGATGTGATTTCCATCTTCTCGCGGAGGACTCCCTCAACCGTCCCGAAGCCCTCAAGGTGAACGGGAGCTACAGCGGTCAGGATTGCGATTGACGGCGGAAAATAGTCTGTAAGCTCGCGGATCTCGCCCGGTTTGTTCGCGCCAAATTCGAGGATCAGAATCTCAGTCTCAAGAGGCATGGCCATTATCGTAGCTGTGCATCCTATGAGTGTGTTGAAGCTGCGTTCGGGAGCGTGGAGCTTGAAGCGCGGGGATAAAATCTTCTGGAGGGCGGCGCGGGTTGTGGTTTTGCCGACACTGCCAGTGATGCCGATTATGTCTGTGAGGCTGTGGGCTTTGAGCTTGCGTGAGGCAATTGCGGCTAATTCCTGCTCCGGGTTCTCAAGCTCTATCACCGGGATATTGAGACCGCCGGGATTCTTGCCTTTGCGGACGATAATCAGTCCCGCTCCGTTTGCGACTGCCTGCGGAATGTAGTTATGCCCGTCAACCCTCTCACCCTCAAGCGCAACGAACGCCCCGCCCGGCTCAACGTTCCTGCTGTCAGTGGCGAGGTGTCCGGGAAATTCCACGTCAGCAAATTCACCCGGCACTTCCGGGAATAGTTCTCTCAGCTTCATGTTCATGCTAGTGTGAGTCCCTCCATGACTTGACGGCTTCAGCATCGTTGAACGGTATCTTTCTGTCCTTGATGGTGATGAATCTCTCCGGGCCTTTTCCTGTGATGACGAGAATATCACCGGGCTTGAGGTCATCGAGCGCAGTCTTCACCGCCTGGGGCCTGTCTATGTTGACGCGGTAAGGGACGCTGACTCCTCCTGCGATTGCGTGTGCTATCTCGTAGGGGTCTTCCTCGCGGGCATTGTCTGAGGTGATGAAGACTTCATCGGCAAACTCTGAGGCCGCCCGCCCCAATTCCGGCCTGTTCTGGTGGTATCTTCCGCCGCCGTGCCCGAACATTGAGATTATTCGCCTGTCGTTTCCTGATAGCTTGCGGATTACACCGAGTACGCTCCGAAGTGCCGAGGGGGTATGAGCAAAGTCAACAAACACACGAGCTCCGTTGGGCAGGTCGATACGCTCAAGCCGTCCGGGAACCTGCGGTACATTCGCGACCCCCTGAATGATTGCGTCATCGTCAACCCTTCCACGCATGGCCGTAACAGCACACAGTGTGTTCATGACGTTGAAGCTGCCGACAAGAGGAGTGTGAAGCGTAAGAGCCGGGAAGCCGTCAGCCTCAATCACAATGTCCGTGCCGTCAATGCTTGTCCGAGACTCGACCGCCCGCGACGATGCCCCGTCAGCAAAACCGAACCCCGCTACATGCCCGCCGAACTCGTCCGCTATCCTCCTGCCGTAAGGGTCATCATAATTCGCCGCCCCCCTGTAATCCGGCTTGGTGTAGTCCGTGAACAATAACTTTTTGGCCGCGAAGTAGCTCTCCATGTTCTTGTGGAAGTCGAGATGCTCAGGGTACAGGTTGGTGAACACAGGAACGTCATACAATGCTCCCTTTATGCGCCCCAGGTACAGACCGTGCGATGAGGTCTCCATTACACACGCCCCGCAGCCGTTCATGACCATATGGGCAAGCTGTCTCTGTACTATGCAGCTTTCGGGGGTAGTGCGGTCGGCTTCTTTGTCGGTTATGCCGTCGGACTCGATTATCGTCCCAAGAAGCCCCGTCCTAATCCCGGCGGCCTGAAGTATCGAGCGGATGATGTAGGTTGTCGTGGTCTTGCCGTTCGTGCCTGTAACACCGACCATCAACAATTTTGCTGACGGGTTATCGTAGACCAGTGATGAGACTTCGCCGAGATAATCACGCACACGAGGAACTATGATTTGCGGCAATGATGACTCTACTTCATGCTCGCACAGCAAAGCGCAAGCACCGTTAGACTCGGCCATGTTCACGAACTTGTGTCCGTCAGAGATTTCCCCGGCGATGCAAGCGAAGAGAGTCCCGGGCTTAACGTCCCTGCTGTCGGAAATAACGTCCGAAATGTTCACGCTCAAATCGTCCTGAGACTTCACGCGGGAGTCAACGCCCTCACCTTTTGACCGCACGAATCCCAGAACGTCCCCAAAATTTACGCTCAATGTAACAACCATCCCTTCAACCTGAAATATTTTGAGACGGCTATAATTATAGTGTACAAAAAATTCTGCGGGGTGGAAAAATGCTCAGGCCTCTTGTTGATATTGTGATGACGGTGATACTTCTTCTCTCGATGTCCTATGAGTTAATCGGCCCGGTAATAGCGGGGATTCTTCCGTTCGGTTTTGACGGCTACGAATACGGCTCGCTCATCCATGAAATTCTTGGTACAAGCCTCGTCATTCTCTTTCTCGTACACTTGTGGCTCAACCGCTGGTGGTTCAGGACTCTCTTCACTGGACGCTGGAATCTCACACGTACAATTCTGACTCTGGTGAACCTTCTGCTGATTGCTGACGTAATTTTGCTGACTGTTAGCGGGCTGGCAATGTCGCAGATTCTTGACTTGCAGGAGACTGACGGACTCATAGCGTGGTCGAGGACGGCTCATGTTTGCGCGTCATACTGGGGCTACGTCATCATGTGCTTCCACATAGGGCTGAACTGGCACATATTCAGCGCAATGATGTTCAGGAAGCTCAAGCCCGGCAGAATCATTCCTCATGTCGCGGCGTTAGTGTTCATGATTTGGGGAGGGTATGCGTTCGTGAGGCGCAATCTCTGGGAGTACATGACGATGCGCACGGAGTTTGTGTTCTTTGACTTTGAGGAGCCGTTCATGTGGTTCATTGCGGATTATGTTGCGGTTATGGTGCTGTTTGCTTGCTTGGGACATTACACGGTGCTGCTTCTGAGGAGGAATAAGCTCTAGGGAGGGCGGGCGTGATGAGCAGACAGATTTGGAGGCCGGGAATGTGCGTGTCAGTGTTGATGAGTGTCATTGCGCGGGACAGTTTAGCCGGGAATGGTCGTGTCAGTGTTGGTGAGTGTCATTGCGCGGGGCAGCCTAGCCGTGAATGATTGTGTCAGCGTTCGTGTTAATGTCATTGCGCGGGGCAGCCTAGCCGGGAATGATTGTGTCAGTGTTGGTGAGTGTCATTGCGCGGGGCAGCCTCTAGCCGGGAATGGTCGTGTCAGTGTTGGTGAGTGTCATTGCGCGGGCAGTCTGGCCGGGAATGATTGTGTCAGCGTTCGTGTTAATGTCATTGCGCGGGGCAGTCTGGCCGGGAATGTGCGTGTCAGTGTCCGTGAATGTCATTGCGTGGACAGTCTAGCCGGGAATGGTCGTGTCAGTGTTGGTGAGAGTCATTGCGCGGGGCAGCCTCTAGCCGGGAATGGTCGTGTCAGCATTCGTGAAGTTATGTGCATGTGTCTAAGGAGGACGAGAAAATTGAACTGGTCGGGAATAATCATCGGTGTGTTTGCGTTCGTGATAACTGGCGTGTTTCATCCTGTCGTAGTGAAGTGCGAGTACTATTTCTCCGCTAAGGTGTGGCCGCTGTTCCTTGTTGCCGGGCTGCTGTGCGCGGGGATTTCTCTTTTCGCCGGGAATGATACTGTCTCAGGCGTATTCGGTATACTGGCGTTCGTGCTTCTCTGGTGCATACGTGAGCTTCACGAGCAGGAAGAGCGTGTGCGCAAGGGCTGGTTTCCCCGCAACCCTAACCGCCAAGTTCCGCAAGCATGATATATTCTCTGTCATTCCCTGAAAATATCCTGAAGCCCAGACTGGTGTACATGTTCACGGCAAAGTTCGCCTTCTGTACCGACAGCGACACCCGCGCATACCCCGAACGCCTCAGCAGTCCGAGCATCTCACGCACAAGTGCAGTCCCGATTCCCCGCCGCCTGTACTCCTTCTTCACTGACAGCGCGAGCGAGGGAGTCTCATCGTCAACATGGCCGTAATCATCCATTATCCTGCACCACACAGCCCCGGCAATCTCACCGTCAGCGTCGGCAACTAGGCACTTGTCATCCTTCATGCCGCCGAAATTCTCTGTATACACTCTGAGTTCGGGCTTGTCGATGATAGATTTGTCCGGGGGAATTTCACCGGGGGGAACGAAAATAGCGTCGTAGAGAAAATCTGTCAGCAGGCAAAACTCTTCCGGGCGTATCTCACGTATCATGAGAAGTATTCCAGCTCGGCCATTTCCTCAACTATTGACTTGAAGACTGGAGCAGCAAGTTCACCGCCGTAATACCTTCCGTTTGACGGCTCACCAATCGCAATGAGCATGAGATACTTCGGCTCTTCATACGGCCAGAACCCCACAAACGAGGCTACATACTTTCCCGGAGCATAGCCGCCTTTGCCCGCAACCTGCGCAGTTCCAGTTTTCCCCGCGACATTCGTTATCGTTGTGGCCGCTCTCTTGCCGGTGCCTTCGGTGATTACCCGCCTCATTGCCTGCCGTATCCATTGCGCGGTCTCAGGAGTCATAACCTCGCGCATGACTTTAGGCTCACCTTTGTAGACAGTCTCACCCAGCGAGTTCACAGCCTCTTTCACGATGTAGGGACTCATGAGTTTTCCGCCGTTCACTACAGCCGCCATAGCCGTAACAAGCTGAAGTGGAGTAACCGCAAGACCCTGACCTATAGCGATATTAGCCGGAGTAATTCCGCGCCAGTTTTCGGGGTAAGGGAGGATTCCTTTTGCGACTCCGGGAAGCTCTATGTCCGACTCGCGCCCGAAGCCCATTGCCTGAAGGCTCTCGTAGGTCTTCATCCTGTCAGCGCGAATCCCTATCTGTGCCATTCCCACGTTTGACGACTTTATTAGGAGCTGTGCTGTGTTCACGTTGCCTAAAGCGACTCTTGCGTCCGACTCCCTGATAAAGCCGTCAGCAACTTTGAGCTTTGCCGGGCAGAAGAACATCTCATCCTTCTTCACCCATTCCCTTTCGAGTGCTATAGCCATGTACACGGGCTTGAAGGTTGAGCCGGGTTCATACGTCCTGCTTACCGCGCTGTTCGAGAGGGACTCTATCGTGAGGCTTCTGCGGTCTGATGGGTTGTAGGTCGGGTAGCTTGCCATCGCGAGAATTTCGCCTGTGTTGGGATTCATGCAGAGAGCGACTGCCCATTTAGCCCGCTCGTGTTCGGCTGTCCTGAAGAGGTGCTTCTCCACAACGTACTGTATGCGGCTGTCCAGTGTGAGTGTTACTACTGGTGTTACGGATCGTCTTTCGGGCTCGCGCTCCATGAGTGAGGCTGCCTGACTGTTCTGGCGGCGGACTACTATCTTCTGCCCTGAAGGACTGTAGAGCGTGTTGTCCCATGCCTGTTCGATTCCTGCTTGGCCTTTGTTGTCGTTGTCGCAGAAGCCAAGAACGTGGGACATCAAATTTTGGTTGGTGTACTTCCTGTAAGGCTCATCGACATGCTGAACCGCACGGATTTTCTTCTCCAGCTCACGGAATTTCGCGGCTTCGTTTTCCGGGACTTTGTGGTTCAGCCACATGAAGCGTCTGTTTTTCTCCTTCAGGGACACGATTTTTTCTGTGATTTCAGGTGAGACTACCTGCGCTATGTTTTCGAGGTCTTCTGAGCTTACCATTGAGGGATCTACTGCGAATGCCGGCAGGGTTTCGGAGATTACGAGAGCGTTGCCTTTAACGTCCTGAATGATTCCGCGTGTCGACTTGACCGGGACTCTCCTCCAGTATTGATGCTGGGACTGCTGAACCACACGCGAGTCCGGGTAACAGTGCCGGGCCGCTAACGTACATCCTATAACCGCGAAGAATATCACGAAAAGTATCCAGGGATTCCCCGCACTGCCCTGGCGCTGGGGGGACATCAGTCAGACATCTGCCTTCCCAGTAGCCACGCAAGGCTCGAACGCCAGCCGCTGAAATCGGAAGCCGCATTCTGCTTTGAGGCCGCAAGATTCCCGGTTCTTGTGCGGACAGGGAGCGTTTCAGCCTTCAGAACCTTCTGCATTCCGAGACTCTCCTTGCAGTAAGAGTATATCCTTATGGGAGCAACAAGCGCGGAAAGTTCCTGCCTCAATATAACTTCTTCGTCTGAATATTTCTGTATGGACTGATTTACGGATTCAAGATAGTATACCAGTCTTGCGGCGTGAAATCTCAATATGCCCAGACCTATTACGAGGCTTATGACTACTCCGAGACCCAGCACAAATTTCAAGGTTATCCTTAACCTGTTGGCATTGTCTTTGCGCACTCTCTCCGCCCCCGCTTCCCTTTCTGTGAATTTTGTGTGAAATTTTTTAGTGTCACGAATAATATCACAATCTGCAAAAAATACCTAGTTGACAGTCAGATAAAATGCCCTTAACTTTGCGCTCCTTGCCTTGTAGTTGCGCCCGCATTCTTCCTGTGATGGTGTGAGGGGATGACGTGTCAGAATTTTCCCCCTGCCATCGTTCTGCCACTTACGGAAGGAGTGTTTCACGAGTCTGTCTTCAAGCGAGTGGTACGACACAAAGATTACGAGGGCTGACTTGTTCACTTCAGGAATTGACGCAAGGAGGGCTTCAAGCTCTTCTGTTTCGCGGTTGACGCAGATTCTGAGTGCCTGAAAGATTCTCCGTGCCGGGTGAGTCCCCATCTTGCGCTGTACTGGCTGAGGGAGGGTATCACGTATCAGGGCGACGAGTCCGGCAGTTGTGGTTATGGGACTGGGCGAGCGTTTCACGGCCTCGGCTATGAGTCTGGCGTAACGTTCCTCGCCGTAAACCCGGAAGATTTCCGCGAGTGTCTTTGAGTCCGAGTCCCTGAGAATGTCTGCGGCTGTCGGCGAGTCATCGTCAGGATTCATGCGCATATCAAGCGGTCCGTCATTCTGGAACGAGAAGCCCCGCCTTGAATCTGTGAGCTGCATGTTCGAGACTCCCAAGTCAAACACGAGAACGTCAAAATCTCCGATGCCGCCAATCCCGGAGATGTCCCCGAAATTCTGGTGCATGGCCGTGAATCTCGCGCCGTAAGTTCCGAGCCGTTCGCGTGAAATTCTGACTGCTTCCGGGTCGCGGTCAATGCCTAGGATTTTTGCTGACGGGAATCTTCCGAGCATGGCCAGAGAGTAGCCGCCAAGTCCTAATGTGCCGTCAAGGATTCTGGCGTGTGAGTGTGCTTCTATGAGTGCTGAGACTTCAGCGAGCATTACGGGTTCATGATGGGTCAATGAATATCACCTTTTCGTGAATATGATAATGTTGCGCTAGTCCTGCCGTAAGTTCCGAGTCGTTCGCGTGAAATTCTGACTGCTTCCGGGTCGCGGTCAATACCTAGGATTTTTGCTGACGGGAATCTTCCGAGCATGGCCAGAGAGTAGCCGCCAAGTCCTAATGTGCCGTCAAGGATTCTGGCGTGTGAATGTGCTTCTATGAGTGCTGAGACTTCAGCGAGCATTACGGGTTCATGATGGGTCAATGAGTATCACCTTTTTGTGAATATGATAACACTGCGCTAAAATTAGGGCATTCCACAAAATTCAAGGGGTGAAGATTCTGTTATGCCGGGGAAAAATGTTGAGGTTTTCATTCGTGGCATATTGGACAAGAGCAAGGGCTTCATGAAGGTGAAAGATGTAATTTCTATGATGAGCCTTGATATGAAGCGTCAGATTTGTCCTAGTGTGAAGAAGCCTACTGACGCTGCTGTTGCGAGAAGCCTTGAGGGTGTTTTTGCGGACAAGTTTGTTTTCCGCAGGAAGGGAAGCGCAAAGTACATATTCACGCCTTGCCTGCCCTCGGATATTGTTCTGTCATTCCTACAGAGCGGAGAGCCTGTGAGTCCCAAAATCTTGGCGAAGACTCTTCCTTTCACGAAATCCGAATTTGCCGAAATCATCAGCGGCCTTGAAGCATCAGGAAGGATTATCACTGTCTACAATGAGAAACTTGAACCTGGCATCATGCTCAACGACTCACAGCAGGAAAACGGACGCACTGAATCCCGGCAGACTCCTTCAGGGGAATATACGCCGGAGAGATTCCGTGAGGCATTCGACAACAGCGACAAGGGAAGGACTTTCGTGCGTATCTTTAAGATGAGGAGATATTTATCCTGGCCCCGTGAAGTTTTCGACAGCATGGTCATGACTCTTCTCAGGGAGGGAAAAATTTTCGTCCACCCCGCAGAGCCTACTGTGCTTAAGCCGGATGAGTACGAAGACAGCTTCAGGGACGAATTTGGCGACATGAACGGGACGGTTACGTGGAATGAATAGCATATCTATACAGCAGAAATTGCGCGGCAACAATCCGTTTGCGTCTTTATCATCACCGTTTCCTTGGGAGAATACTAATCCTGACATTGCCCAGCTCAACCGTGAGACCTCAGAAGAAATCGAGCAGCTTATACGCCAGAAACGCCGTGAGCCTTCCGTGCCTCTTGCAGGACTGATACTCGGTGAGATCGGTTACGGGAAAACTCACATGATGATGAGGATTCTCCGCCGTCTCAGAAGCAACGCCCAGCCCGCATTATTCGCGGCAGTAAAAGCCTTCCGCAACCCTAGAGGAGTCATGCAGCACATGTTATCGGAGATATTCATCAACCTTAAGCTGACGCACAGCGGAGGACGCTCGCAGTTTGATCTTCTTATGGAGGGTATAGCAGCAGCCTACAGGGAACGCAGGATTAATGACGGCTTCGATGATATTTCCTCACTGGATATGCATAAATACATGGCGAGGGATATTCCTAGGTTAGACAGAAATTTTCTCAGGTGCATACTGCTATATCTCAATACTGATGATGAGTTTGTGAGGACGGATATTGCTGACTGGATTTGTGACGGCCTTGATGATGAGACCTCACAGAGCTTAGGACTTCCGTCAAAAGATACAAGCTCGATGACTGAGGAAAGGCGCGAGGAGCTTGCGGAGAAAAATCTTCTCTCACTCGGACTCGTAATGGCTTATGCGAGGATGCCTATGATAGTGTGCTTTGACCAGCTTGACGCTATGAAGTCCCCTGAGCTTATCGGCGCGTGGGGTGAGGTTGTCGCGCTTCTGATGAATGATTTATCGGGTGTACTGCCTCTGTGTTTCCTGAAGGCGGCAACGTGGGAGGATAATTTCCGTCCTGTTCTTGATGCCGCTGTGGTGCAGAGGATAGAGCACATGAAGATGAACATGAAGGGGTGTTCCGCCGCACAGGCTCGCCAGCTTGTACGCGAGAAAATTGCTTCAGCCTTCACCAATGACGCGGAAGAAATATACCAGTGGCTTATGTCAAGGATAGAGAATGTTCTCCGCGATGGATTGTCCCCCAGAAAAGTAATACAGATAGCAGGCGATGCAATAGAGGAAAACCGTCCGCCTGAAGACATAGTGCAGTCAGCCTACAACGAGGAAGCCGACAAAGTTCGGGCAATCCCCCAGACATGGCCGCCAAACGCCGAACACCTCACTCTCGCCCTTGAAGTATGGCTGTCATCACTCGAAGGCTTCACAGTGAGCAGGACAAAGGAGAAATACATAAAGCTGCTGGGTGTTCACGGCGACAAAAAGTTTGCGTTCATCGTCATAACGGCAAAAGCACACGCAACCGTAAGCGCGGCACTCAAAGCGGGAATGTCATTCATGAAGGAATACCCCGGCAGTGAATGCTTCTACATCTCAGAGGACAAGACTCACAAAAAGTCGTGGAAGCAGGCAAATGACAATCTCAGGAAATTTCTTGATGACAGCGGACACGTAATAATCCTCGACAAAGACAGCCGCGTAAACTGGTACGCACTAACCGCCCTCATCAACCGCGTGGACAACGGCGATGTGAACATATATTCATCCTCGTCAACAAGAACAGCCACACGCAGGGACATTCTCGGCTTCGTCCGGACACTCAAGCTCATAGACACGAACGCCCTGAAGTTTTCCCCCGCGTCAGTAACATACACCCCACCTTCCCCAAAAAGAGAATCCCGCAGGCCTGAGCCTAAAGTGTATTTTGACGACAAGCTGTTTGCTGACACCCTCAGGAGCATAATCACAGCATCGCCCATGAAGATATTATCTGTGGACAAGGCCGCAGAATTGATGTCCCAGCGCGGAATAAGAGCGGGGCGCAACGAGGTGATAGCGTTCGTGAAGAATCATTCGGAGAGCTTCAAGACCTACAGCTCAAGGAATGACACACTCATAACGCTTGGGGATAAGACATGAGGAGATGCTTTATCACAGTCAGCAATATAGCTTTGTGCCAGAGATGCCCGATGCTTTTGGCCTATACTGTTCACAAGGGCGTTAGGGATCTGTGGAAGGTCGGCATTAACGGCAACGGTTACGCTTACGGCTCAATGTTCCACAAGAATATAGCGCAGGCATTCTTTGAGGCGGCTTCAGACCCGGCAAGTTCTCTTCACGGCAGAATCTCGGCCTCTATACGTGAAGGCGGCAATGCTCTTGAGGGGGTGATACGTGAAAATATATTCATCCCGTTCCTTGACGCTAACTCGGAGAATTACACCTCAGGCCAGATTATGGCGATGGCAAAAGGAGTCAGCGTTTGGGTTCGGGCAATGTCGGAGTTCTTCTCGCTCATACCCTCGTTGACGAGAAGCCCGGAAAGATTCATGCAGACCGTGTTCATTCCCCCGGAGCAGACTCTCAGGGCGTATCATGACTGCCCGGAAGGAAGGCTGATAGTCTCAGGGAGATATGACGCGCTGCTCTTCAACCCTGACCGGGGGGAAGCAAGGCTGTTCGAGTTCAAGGGCTACACTAAGAGTGATGTTACTGTGCCGTTGTCGCAGAGCCTGATTTACTCGTGGCTTGTCTGGAAACACACGGGCATCGTTCCGTCTGTCGAGATAATATACCTTGATGATGCTGACAGAGACCCGGAAATTTTCCCGGCCCAAAGCGTTTGGGAGATGATATGCGCGGGTCTTCCGGGATTGTTCCGTGCGGCCTTCGGGGTAATGTCGCTGAAGTGGCTGCCGGAAATCGTGAGGGACAAGAATTTATGTGTGCGCTGCCCGTTCTCGGACAGGTGCGCGGATGACTGGAGGAATCTTACTGTGAGAAAGAGGAAGGGTGTTTCCCTGCTTAATGTGATGGTGTTCATGATGTTTGCGGTGATGATTACGTCGCAGGTGTTTTTCTTCGCGAAGTGGTCGGCTGATTCTTCTGCTGAGGAGCGCGAGCTTATGATGTACAGGATTCACCTTGACTCGCTGGTTGAGGAGGGGAAAACGGCTCTGGAGAATAAGAGTACAGGGATAATCAATCATGTTCATATTGGAGCTAAGACATTCTCGCAATTCTCATCAGACGCAAAGGTATTCGACAACTCCGGCCTTAGCGACGGATGGAAGCAGGACGGCTATAAAGACACGTATCACATCAGAATTTATGATTTGGATTACACGTTTGATGGTACTAGTTTTACTGCAACCGACAGAAAAACATGGACAGACAGCTACGGCAACACGAATGCGTGCTATAAGGTTTTCGCGGCCATGCAGCCATTATCCTATGATACTCCTACAATAACTGGTGAAGGTGAGGCAGCTGTAACTACTCACAATTACACAATCAGGAACAGATTCTATCTCATCCGGGCATGGGCAAAGCTCCCGGAGAATTATTACGGCAGGAGACTCATGTATCAGCTACTAGTCAGCAGGGACGAACTAGCACCAGATACTAGGGATGAATATTACAACGTAGACACATTATCATTTCAGGAGGTGTGGTTCTAATGGCATTCGGAGCAGGAAAGAAAATCGTACAGAAAAATTCCGCCGGCCTGGCAATTCATGATGACTTCGTCCATTTTGTGGAGATTGACGAGAACGGCGAAATAACCCGCAAAGCCTCCGCCGCTCTCCCGGAAGGCTGTGTAGTGAACGGCCAGATCAAAGACTTCAACGGACTCGGCGAAACCTTCAAGGCACTCGTGAAGAAGACCGGGAAAATCCGCCAGCCCGTAACAATCGGCCTCCCCTCTGGCGACACAGTGATACGCCGCCCGCTGAGTTTCCCCCGCATGAGCATCGAGGACATACGCAGCACAATAGATCTCAACTTCGAGGAATATTTCACCTCAAGGACTGACACAATATTTGACGCGGTCATCATAAGGACACCGTCAGATTCAGCCGACAAGGACAAGATTTCAGTCCTCGCCGCAACCGCAAAGAAATCACTCGTCGACAGGATATTAGACTTGGCGAAGAAAGCTGACATTCCCGCCGGAGCAGTTGAGCCGCTGAACTTCGCCATGCTCCGGGCAATTCCTGAAGTCAGAGAGGAGCTGTGCATCGTCGCAAGCCCCCACAACATCATAGCCACATGGAACGGCAGCGGAATATTCTTCAGGGTCGTGAACAACCTCAGCAACTTTCAGGATGTCCTCAACACGATGCAGTTCCTCGGCACTCAGTACAGGCAGGCACGCGTAACAAAAATCATCCTCGCTCACGTGAACTTCCAGCTCAGTACAGATTCAGGGATGACAATCGCAAAGGTTGACGATCCATTTTTCGCCGCACTGGGACTCGCCATGAGAGAAGGCCCGGAAGACGGACTCGACCTCCGCCCGGCAGAATTTGTCGAGCTTGAACGCCGCCGATATTCCTTCAACCCCAACAGGCTGGCACTATGGGGACTCCTCGCAGGCTTCCTCATGATGTCAGCAGGCACTATATCCTACGCTTTCATTACGATACAGAATCTCAGGCAAAGCATAGAGGACATGCGCGACAATGTAGGCTCGCTCACGTCCAGAAGGCAGAATCTTGAGCGGGAAAACTCAGAGCTTGAGAGCAAGAGAAAGCAGACCGAGAAAATTCTCGACTTCCTCAAGGGTGATATACCTGTGCTGGAAATACTCAACGCCCTTGAAGTGAACATGCCGAACGGAATCAAGTATGACAACGCCGACTTCACCCTGGGGCCTCTCGGAGGAGTCAATGTTGTTGTTGACGGAAAAGCACGGAGCGACAAAGAGATTATCACCATGACCGAAGGACTCAAGGACAGCGGATTGTTCGACAGCGTCCTTCTCCCGGTCTCACAGAAAGACCAGCTGCAGCGGAGAGTCTTCAAGCTGGTGCTTAGGGTGAAGGATATTCTCGTCATGAAAACGGAGGAATCTTCGCATGGGAAGTAAACGCAAAGGTCTCACAATGATCGAGCTGATTACGGCTGTCGTCATCATGGGCATCATTGCAGGGATGTCATCAATCAGCCTGACCTCATCAAAGCAGAGCTTCCCCAAGCGCGAGGCAGAAAGGATTGCGGCATACCTCATGAAGCTCACGGAGAAAGCTAGCCGCATGAAGATAAATTTTAAGGCAACGCTTAGTGCAGAACGCCTCGCTATACAGTGGATAGGCGCAAACAGCAACGAGAGCTTGACCCTTGACCCGGATTTGGAGTACGCTATGTATGTTGGCAGTAGTAATGAGACTGATTGGACATACAGTTGCGGAAGTGATTTTCTGATTTGCACATTGTCCAGTCTCTCAGGGTCATACACGAGCGGAGGAAACACTTATGAGTATAAATATCACTTAGCCCCACACCGATACATATCCGTAACACCCAAAGAAGGAGCATCACATTATATTGTTATCACGGAGCAAGACATAGTGAAATGACTCGACACCTGGCATTCACCGCAATTGAGCTGATGGTCGGCGTTCTGGTGATGGCTGTACTCCTAGCTGTGGCGTTAATATCACCTGATTCGGCAGAGCAGACCGCAAAGCATGAGGCTGAAAGAGTGCAGGCTTACCTTTACCGCGTTATTCAGAAGGCGGACAGGCTTGGGCTGGGCTTCACCCTTGACACGCTACCAAATACTAACGGTGAAGGCTACTGCATACAAATCCAATGGCCGGGAAGCATGAATTACGAAAGGACGTTCAAATCTTGGGACGGATGCAGCTACTCCGACAACTTCAAGGGTACATCAAACGGTGAGTTAGTCTACAACGCAATGCACAAACGCTTTCTCACGGGCGGGACGATAACAATCACAGCCGGCAAGGGCACGAAGTACTACGTCATAATCGCGTCTACTGAAGGCAGAATCAGAATCTCAGACACAGCACCGTAGCCAGAATATTACGCGGGGCATTTCCTGTATAATAGGCGGAAAAACTAACAGGAAGTGTCCCGGCTTTGCAGAGAAAATCTCACACATTACCCCAAAGACAAAGAACAAGAAGAAAACGCGGCTGGAGGTTTATTTTCTCCGGCATATTATTTTTCCTGCTGATATTCCTTCTTTCAGCGGCAGGATATTCGTCGTATCACCTGAAAGTCCCCGCGGCATTCTGGGAGTACATGATACCGATCCCTGAAGGCGAGAAGGTCAATGTAGTAATCGAGCAGGGAATGACAGCATCGCAGGCGGCAAGGGCATTCGAGGTTCACGGAGCGTTGGAGAGCGGAAGACCGTCCGACCTGGCGAAATGGATGGTGAAGTTCGGCCTCGACAGGAAGATTCGCGCGGGACATTACAGCGTTGTACCGTCTGACCCGTGGAACATAGCCCGGCAGTTACTCACACTGAAGCCCGCATTGCTTAAGGCTCAGGTATTGCCCGGCCTCGATATTTTCGCGCTTATAGACTCCCTTGAGAGCCAGGACAAGAAGGTAAACCGCGAGGCAGTCTCACAAGCCCTCATGAACAAGAAGAACTATCCCCCTCAGCTTTTCGTCATACTCTCAGCGTTGCCTGAAGACGAATACACACGCGCCGCTTTCCTCATGCCTGAGACGTATATGCTTGTTGACAGGACAGCGGACGAAATCGTGAGCCGGGCCTCGTCAGCATGGTGGAATCATTGGGGGAAATTCATCACGGATCACAAACTCACATCGTCTGACGTTCAGGAGGCTTCTATTGTCGCGTCTATGGTTGAGCGTGAAGTCCTGCATGATTCTGAGTCGCGGACTGTCGCGGGAGTCATACACAACAGAATGCGGAAGAACATGCTGCTCCAGATTGATGCTACTGTGGTGTATGCGTGGCGGCTCAAGGGAAGGAAATTGACCCGTGTGCTGAATAAAGATCTTGAGGTCGACTCACCCTATAACACGTACAAATACAAGGGGCTTCCTCCGCGGCCTATATGTGTTCCAGGAATCGAAGCATGGGGGGCGGCTCTTGACCCTGAGTTCAACGATTACCTGTACTATGTCGCCGGGCGGGACGGCTATCACCATTTCGCCAAGACTTACAGGGAACATGTCAACAACATAAAGCAGATACGTTCAGGAAAGTAGAAGGAGGCAGAAACTTTGAGCAGGAGACGCGGCAATGATGGCAACGAAAAAGGCAGCTGGGCGGAAATGCTGCTGTTCGTTCTCATTATTGCCTGTATATATTGCATCATGGCACTGTTCGGCAGCTCTCTTACCGGTGAGGGAGGAAAGGTATTAGGCGACTACCTCCGGGGATTCTGGGGCGGCGCGGTGATTGTGCTTTTGCTTTTCGCGCTTTACGTGAGTGCGGCGAGGCTCTTTAAGCTCCGTATACCACGCTTGCGGCGGCAGTTCTTCGGGACTCTCATGCTGTACCTGTCATTCACGTTCCTGCTGGGTGTTCTGAAAGAGTCGGGCTGGACTTCCGAGTCTGTTCTGTTCACGCCGGGCAACCTAGGTTCAGGGCTGGCGAAATTCTTTGTCCTCAACGCAGGGACATTCATCACGCTGATACTTGTTGCAGGGTCATTCTTCCTGTCAGCAGTATTCTTCGGCTCGAAGCTCCTCAAGATACGCCTGCCGAAGCTCCCCCGCCTGAAATTCCGTCCCAAGAAAGCCCCCCGCAGACGTGAGCGCGAAATTCCCCAGCAGGACACCGCCGATGATTACCCGGAGCAGAGCATCCCGGAGCCTGTACTGAGACCGTCAAGGCGTGATTACACGGAAGACTTCACCGTGATACCGCCAGCACAGTTCGACTTCCAGATGCCCAAGCTGAAGCCTGACCCCAATACACCGCCCCCTCCCCCGGAAATTGACCTGCTGCCCGAAAACGTCATGACCAACGCCGTAGAAGTCATCGACAACGCTTTAGCCCTCTTTGACTCCGGGGAAATGAAAGCTCCCGAACAGAAGCGCACACAGCCAGCACCCCGAATGAAGAAGCTGCGCCGTCCTCTGACTCCCGTAACATTCCCGGAAAGTTCGCCCAAAGATGACACGCAGAAGCCAGCACCCGCAAAAGTCTCACCCCCTGCGGAAAAGTCATTCATCCCGGAGGACATTCCCGCGCCAGTTTTCCCGGCGAAAACTCATGATGAACCCGCGTTCCCTCCTCCCCCTGAGATTTTCGGGCCAAGGGTGAAATCCGAGCCTGACCGCGAAATCCTCAAGCACTCCGAGAAGCAGGCCAAGACCATCACGTCAACCCTGAAGAATTTCAGTGTCAACGCCTCAGTAGCACACATAGTAACCGGGCCGACATTCATACAGTACCAGTTAGAGCTTGCACCGGGCACGAAGGTCAGCAGGCTACCGGGACTCGCCGAGGATATAGCAATGTCCCTCGCTGCTATGTCAGTCAGAATAGAAGCCCCCATACCCGGAACTCGCTATGTCGGAATCGAAGTCCCCCGCAATGACCGAAGGACTATAGCCCTCCGCAATATCATTGAGAGCGAGGAGTACAGGACATCATCAGCAAGGCTTCCCATTCCCCTAGGCGTTAAGGTTGACGGGAAAATTTCGGTCAAGGGACTTGAGGAGATGCCCCACATACTGATAGCCGGAAACATCGACTCGGGACGCAGCATGTTCGTCAACGCCTGTATCATGAGCATGTGTTCACGGAGAACCCCGGAGGAGCTGCGGCTGATACTGATTGACCCGCGTCATGTAGAGTTCGCGGTGTATGACGGACTGCCTCACCTCATGGCACCTCCTGTGTATGAGCCTGACTCCGCGATGAAGGCTCTGACTTGGGCATATGATGAGATGGAGAAGAGGACTGCCGCATTTGCCTCGTCCCGCGTGAGGAATCTCGCCTCGTTCGACCGCAAGCAGAAAGATGACAAGCTGCCTGAAATCGTGATAGTGATTAATGAGCTTGCTGATCTGGTTTACGGAGCCGGGCCTGAAATCGAGGGAGTGATTATGAGGCTGGCTCAGAAATCCGGGGCATCAGGAATATACATGATGCTTGCCGCTCAGAGACCCTCACCTGATGTTTTCACCACGATGATAAAGTCGAACATTCCCGCGAGGGCTGCCTTTGCTCTTTCTGCTGACGTTGACTCGAAGAACATCATCGGGAGCAATGACGCTCTGAGGCTCACGGGCAAAGGGGATATGCTCTTCAGGAACTCAGGAAGCCAGCACCCCGCAAGGTATCAGGCACCGTATATCAGCGAGGAGAAAATATCGGACTTCACCGAGTACATGTTCTCCAGCTTAGAGCCTCCTGACATGATTAGGTTCTGAGACGTGATGAAGCTCCCCTTGCCTTTGCGGTGAGGGGAATTTTTTTGCGTGTTACAATTAGGCTTAACATTACGCTTTAGGAGTGAAAAATTTTTCCCTCATGTTACAGAATATTCACCGTCTTCACCTCATGGGCATCGGAGGCGCGGGAATGAGTGCGCTTGCTCTTCTCCTCAAAGCACGTGGCTTCAGCGTTTCAGGGTGCGACATGAAATCACCTCACTACGATTTAGGCGCAATCCCGTACGAATTATCACACTCACCGAATCACATAGACACATACAGCCCTGACGCTCTAATCCTCAGCAGCGCAGTATCACGCAGCAATCCCGAAGTAGTTTCAGCAGTCAGCAAAAACATTCCGATATTCTCACGCGCCCAGGCATTAAGCTACATGTTCAACCAGTCAGACGGAATCGGAATCGCCGGTGCCCACGGGAAGACCACGACATCCTCAATGACCGGGCTGATATTCCTCAAGGCCGGGAAGAGTCCTACAGTCTACGTAGGGGCAAACGTACCCGACATAGGCACTAACGCAGTATCAGGTTCAGGCCGGGAATTTATCGCCGAGCTTGACGAGTCGGACGGAACATTTGAGCTTTTCACGCCGCAAATCGCAGTCATCACTAATGCTGACTGGGATCACGTTGACCATTACCCAACGAGGGAGGACGTAATCAGAGCCTTCACACGTTTTGCTGACGGGAGGAAAGAAGGAGGGACTCTGATTCTCTGCGCTGAGGACGAAGGAGCATCGCAGGTTTTCGGGATGTGCGACAAGACTCGCGGGGAAATTCTGCGTTACGGCTTCGGCAAGTCCTGGGACTGGGGCGCGTATGACATCACGAAGAATCACGGCGGTGGAATATCGTTCAGGGTCTCTCATCATGGCCGGGAGATTGGGCTTGTGTCTCTCAGAGTTTCGGGTGAACATAACGTGCTGAATGCTCTTGCGGCAATATCGGCGGCAGACTTGCGCGGAATAGATTTCGGGGCAAGCGCGGAAATTCTCCGGGACTTTCACGGCTCTGAACGGCGGATGCAGGTCAAAGGCACAGCGTCAGGCAATATTCTCGTGATGGATGACTATGCTCACCACCCCTCGGAGATTCGCGCGACACTTGAGGCGGTCAGGGGGATTTACCCGGAGCGGCGGCTTGTCGTGGTCTACCAGCCTCACAGGTTCACGCGCACGGCCATGTTCGCCGGGAAAATAGCGGAGGCTCTCAGCGTTGCGGGAAAAGCATACGTGCTCCCGGTGTATTCAGCCGGGGAAAAGGAATGCCCTCACAGCTCATCGGAGGAAATTATACGGCTGGGCAATGGGAAAATTCAGTCGGCCACTTTCGATGACATCGGCGACATTCTCCGGGGCGAGCTTCATTCCGGGGATTTGCTTCTGACTATGGGAGCAGGAGATGTGTACAGTGTAGGCGAAAAGTTTTTGACGGTGAATCAAAATGTTTAGGGTATAATTACCAGAAAATTAACCCTGATTTTATGAATGCGTGATGCCGTTGATGAGTTTACAGCCGCACTTGCCAGACACGATGATAATGGAAAATTGGCCGTTGTCCCAGCTTACTACACTTGGTACAGGAGGGACGGCGGAATTTTTTGCACAGCCTGAGACAGTCTCGCAGCTTCAGGAAATCATAAGGCTTGCCCGGAACATTCCAGTCTACATAATCGGAGGAGGCAGCAACATAATCATCCCCGACGGAAAGATACCCGGCCTCACAATCTCAGCCAGAAAACTCGACACCCTTTCATGGCGCGGAAACTTCACCGCAGAAATCGGAGCAGGACTCAGCCTTCCGGGACTCGTGAAGACTCTCCGTGATATGAGGCTCGGAGGACTCGAATTTGCCGCGGGCATTCCCGGCACATTGGGCGGGGGCATTTCCGGCAACGCGGGCGCGGGTGGTCATGGTGTCTGCGAGTATGTCGACTCGGTGAACGCTGTAGACTCTTCCGGGAATCTCGTTGCTTTGGGCAGGGGTGATTTCACTTACGGCTACAGGTATTGCGGCATCAGCGGAGTCATCATCGCATCGTCTGTAATGTCTTGGGACGGCTCTCCGTGGAGCGAGGACGTGTATTCGTCATTCATGGCCCGGAGGAAGAGTCAGCCCCTAGGTTTCAGGAGCGCGGGATGTACCTTCAAGAACCCGGAAGGATATTCAGCCGGGAAACTTCTGGACGAATGCGGCTGCAAGGGACTCAGAATAGGCGGGGCTGTAGTGTCAGACGTTCACGCGAACTTCATCCTCAACACCGGGAACGCTGCCAGCCATGACGTTACGGAGCTTGCTGAACTTTGCGCCAAAAGAGTTTATGATTACACGGGAATTATGCTTGAGACTGAGATAAAGACGTTATCCCCGTGTTTCAGTGTGCAGTGAATTGCTTTGCGTGTCAAATCCTCGCGCTTATTCTTACTGGCACTCGCGGCAGGAGGGATTATGTACATGTCGGACTATAAGTACTGGTTCACCCTGAAGGACTACAGAGTAGAGACCCAGTCGCAGATACTGGAGCGGCGTTTGTGGGACGTTTTCCCGAAGAGGTGTCTCACCTTCTGGCCGTATATGTTGAGGGACGCTGACGGCATGAAGGACTTTCTCGAACGCGATATGCCTGTGAGGGTTGATACGCACATGAACGGACTCGGACGTTTCACGACAAAAATAGACTGGCTCGAAGCGTGGGTGAAAGTCGACTGGCGCGGTCATGTCTGGTGCATTTCGCGGGACGGCCGCATGTGGCTCTACCAGAGGGGGCGGCAGATTGACGACAGCACCGGGCGTTTGGTGTGGAAGATTCCTGACGCGGGAAACTCTGAGGAGGCTATAACGTCAGACGCTCCTATGACGGGTGTATTCACATCGCCGATTGACACGGGGGTGATTGCGTCATTCCTTGAGGATTTCCGGGGATGCCGGTGGTTTGAGGCCGCTGACGATATTACGTGGGAACGCCGCGCGGGGATGGATCTGTTTTCCCTGAAACTTTCACACGGAGGGCAGAAGTTCGAGCTTTACCTCCAGCGGGGGAAATATCCCAGCCAGGATTTGGGCGCGGAAATTGATGAACTCTTTGACAGACTAATCAACGAGGGCGGTAATCACATAATAGATGCTACGTATGAGGGAAAAATTGTACTGCGCAAGTTATAATGCAAGTTCAAATTATTGACACAAAGAAGGGAACGTAAAGACAAATGCCGGGAAAATCTGACAACCTCCTTGTGGGGTTAAGTATGGGGACTACGAAGATTACTATGATAGTAGCGGAGAGAGACCGCCGTTATCCTGACTCTTTACACGTTGTAGGATTCGGGAACGCGCCTTCACGCGGAATCTCAAAGGGTATAATCGTAAGCCTTCAGGATGCCCGGCAGTCAGTAGAGAAGGCATATAAGGACGCGCAGAGCATAACAGGAATATCGGCAAAACGTCTGAGCAATGTAGTAGTAGCCTTCAACGCAATGGACGTGCAGAGCGAGTCGACCCACGGAATGGTAACGCTGGGAGGCCGCGAGTCGAAATCGGTGGAAGAGGGCGACCTTAACCGCGTGATAGACCGTGCCCGCGCAAATTCCGTTCTTGCCACATCAGCCCGCAACAATATGTACTCCCTTCACATGATACCCACGAGCTATGAGCTTGACGGACGGCCAATCGATGAACCCCTCAACATGAACGGCAGCCAGCTCGACATATGGATGCAGACGGTAGCAGTCCCCATGACTTACGCGCAGAATGTCGTGAACTGTGTGCAGACTGTAGGACTTGATGTCAAGGGACTCGTGCTGAAGCCGCTTGCCTCATCGCTGGGTGCTGTGTACGAGGAAGAGATGAGAGCGGGCTGTATCTCCATCTGCATTGGCGGAGGGACAACGGGAATAGTGCTTTATCGCAACGGCAGGGCTTTCCGCGTGATGAGCATACCTATAGGCGGCGAGCATATACGCAACGACTTGGTGCAGGTTCTCCACATTTCACCGGGAGAGGCCGAACACCTCAAGAAGAGGATATTTGCGGTTGATGCTGACGATGAAGAGATGCGCCGCGATGGTATTGACGTGGATTATGCCTACCAGATAATCCTTGCGCGTATAGAGGAGCTTTTCGGGAAATATATCCGTGAAGCACTCGCCGAATGCACGCCCCAGCATTTCCCCAACGGCATAATACTTTCAGGCGGTGTGAGCATGACACCGGGAATTGACCAGATGCTTGAGGACATTCTGCAGATGCCGGTGCGCAAAGCTGTCGAGCCTGTCTACGCAATGCCCCCCGGACTCGACAATGCTTCTTACGTCAGCGCGGCGGGTATCCTCAAGTACCAGGTGATGACCGAACACGACCCGTATATCTTCATGGAGTCAGACCAGACACTGCCGGGACTGTCTGAGCGTTCCGAACAGAGAACAAGGCAGGAGCAGAAACGCGCAGAACGCCGTAACCGTGACACCGGGGATTTTGACGAGGGTGAAGAGCCTTACAGCGAGCCTGACGACTACGGCGGACAGTATGAGGGCGGATATGATGAGACTGATGACGGGGGGTATGATGAGCCTGATGATTCCAAGCGCGAGAATTTCGGACAGCTTATGCGGACATTAGCGGACAGGTTCAAAAAGTTGTTCTAGGTCTGCTTGTCATGCCGTGAAAAATAAAATACAATCACAGCCAGAAGGAGGAGATGCGCTAAAATGAATGATAATTTGTTCAAGCTCACCAATAACAATATCCGCCAGAATGAAAAGATAGTAGTCTTCGGTGTAGGAGGCGGGGGAGGAAACGCCCTCAACCACATAATAGAGTCAAACGTTCAGGGAGTAGACTTCGTAGCGGCCAACACAGACGCAAGGGCATTAGACATGAACCAGGCACCCAACAAGATTATACTGGGCGAGACTCTTACGCGCGGGCTTGGAGCGGGGGCAAATCCCAAAGTCGGAGCAGATGCCGCAAAAGAAAGTATCGACCGCATAAAGGAATACATCACCGGGGCTGACATGCTTTTTGTTACGGCAGGCATGGGAGGCGGTACAGGTACAGGAGCCGCGCCCGTCATAGCTGAGACTGCCAGGGATATGGGAGTTCTTGTTGTCGGTGTGGTAACAAAACCTTTCGGCTTCGAGATGGGCAGGAGAATGCGCACGGCTGAAGAGGGCATTGAACACCTCAAGAAGAATGTTGACGCTCTCCTTATCGTTGAGAATGACAAGCTCCTTCAGATGGAGAACGGCGCGAAGATGAAGATTGTTGACGCATACAAGAAGGTTGATGAAGTATTGCGTCAGGCAGTGCAGGGAGTTACAGACCTCATCACGAAATCAGGCTTTGTGAATCTGGACTTTGCTGACATCAAGGCCATCCTCACAGGAGCAGGCACGGCCATAATGGGAATGGGTGAGGGTGAAGGCGAAGACCGCGCAAGACGTGCCGCACAGAACGCAATAGAGTCCCCGCTGATGACCATGCCGGTAACAGGCGCAACAGGTATCCTCCTCAACGTTACGACAGGCTCAGAGATCATGCTAAGTGAGATGACTGATGCCGCGAAAATCATCGAGGAGAAAGCCGACCCTGACGCTCAAGTCATCTGGGGACACGTTTTCGATGACACCCTCGGCGAGAAAGTCCACGTAACACTGATAGCCACATTCCCGGAAGACTCACAGAGCCAGGCCGCCAGAAGCATACGCATATCAGGACGCAATGACGCGGGAAGAGGCGCAGTATCTCCGCAGGCACCCGTTACAGGCCAGAACGTACCCATGCCTCAGCCCCCGGTACAGCAGCCCCAGCAGCCGATACAGACACCGCAGCCTCCGAGAAGGACTCTGTATACCCTCTATGAGCAGAAACGCAGGGCACAGCAGGAAGGACTAGAGGAAGCTAGGCTCTCACAGCCCAATCCCAACGAGCGCGATGCATTTATGGGAATGCCGAGGAAGATTTATGACCAGCCGTCAATCTACAGAAAGAACCGGAAGGATTAATCCATGTCAAGAAGAATAACCAACAGAAGGGGTATCAAGAAGCGCGGAATAATTCCCTCATTCGGTGATATAGTCCTGCCTATTGTGGGGATTGCGGCGGTTGGACTCTTGGTGCTTGCAGGGAAGCAGTTTTTCTCCAGAGGAATAGAGTCCTCACCGTCAATCACATCGACACGAGCCTACAGCGACTCTCCCGCGCTCATGGCCGAACGTGAAGAGAGCCTCCCGCAGGCCGCGAAAATCCCGGAGCCGTCAGAAGACATCGCCGCACATGACGAAGCCACACGGGAGAACACGATACTTGCAGTCGCGGAGAACACCGAAGCCCCCAGAATAGCGGACATTAAGCCGGCAGTCTCACAGCCCGCGAAAGCTCCCGCCCCGGTGAAATCATCACCCGCGAAAATGACGAGCCTTCCTCCCGAAAAGCAATGGCGTGTGCAGGTCGGTGCTTATCCGTCAAAGGCTGAGGCGGAGAATATCGTCAAGAAAATCAAGCGTGCAGGCTACAAGGCAAGGATATACCAGAATCCCGCATCGAAGCACGTCAAGGTGTGGGTTGAGGCTGGTGAAAGCAAATATCAGGCCGGACTTATGGTTGAAGCGATGAAGAAGCTCGGCTACAAGTCAGCATTCTCATTCCCGCCGATGAAGTAAGGCACTCAGAAAACGACAAGGGCAGGGCTTTTCCTGCTCTATTTTTTTACCCGCAAACAGGAGATTTTATGCTCATGAAAGATTTTGACGCTCTCGAAAAGTTATTGTACTCACATTCCGACAACAGAATAATTCCCGGCCTCGAAAGAATTTCACGCCTACTTTCACGCATGGACAATCCGCAAAACTCGTTCAGGTCAGTCCACATAGTAGGCACAAACGGAAAAGGCTCAACAGGCGCGTTCATCTCGTCAGTACTCACGGCTTCAGGTTACAGGACAGGCTTCTATTCGAGTCCACATCTTGCGAGCCCGGGAGAGAGGCTTCTTGCTGACGGTGAAGAAATGCCTGCTGATTCGTGGGTTGACGCTGTGAGTTATGCTGTGAGTCATATTATGCCTGGTGAAGACCTGCCGTCATACTTTGAGCTTCTCACGGCGGGGGCGTTTGAGCTTGCGAGGAGGACGGGAATCGAGGCGGGAGTCATTGAGGCCGGGCTGGGCGGCAAACTTGACGCGACCAACACAATGAGCCGTACAGCTTGCAGTGTGATAACGTCAGTATCAATTGACCACACCGAATATCTCGGACCTACACTTGAGGGAATCGCCGGGGAGAAATTCGCGGTCGTCAGGGAAAATGTTCCGGCTGTCTTTTCGGGATACGATGAGTCATTAGTGCCGATGTTCCGTGAGACTTGCCGGGAAAAAGGAGCGTTGCCGTTCGTTGTGAGTCAGCAAGCAAGAACTGAGAACGTGAAAGTTACGGCAGAGGGAAACACTTTCGACTTCTATGCGCCGGGCTTGGAGCTGGGGAGCATACGCACAGGGCTAATCGGAGGCTATCAGGTCAGGAATGCGGCAGTTGCTCTGTCAGCAATATCACTCATACGCGGCTCATTCCCCAGAATCACAGAAGACTCAATCCGTGAAGGTATGCTCAATGCCAGGTGGCCGGGAAGACTCGAAGTAGTCAGCAAAAATCCCCTCATCATTCTTGACGGCGGTCATAATCTCGACGGCGTGAAGAATCTCTGCGCGAGTGTCCGGGAATTGTGGCCTGAGAGGAAATTTGCGGTGGTCTACGCGGCCATGAGGGACAAGGATTATCCCGGATGCCTTGAGGTGATGAGTGAGACGCTGAGACCGAGACTCTATGCTACGTGCGTTCCGGGAATGGCTAGGTCAGCAAGTCCTGAAGAACTTTTGCGGGCGGCGGGAAATTTCGCGTGGGGGAATGCGCCGGAAGGGTTCATGAGTCCAAGTGAGGCAATAAGCCGGGCGGTTGATGACGGGAATGATGCGGTCTTAGTCTGCGGAAGCCTCTACATGATAGGTTACATCAAGCGGGGAAACTTGCTGTGGTCTATGCGCCCATGAGGAATAAGGATTTTGCCGGGAATGCGCCGGGAGGGTTTGCGACTTCAGATGAGGCAATACGGAGGGCAATTAGTGAGAATGACAGCGTTATAGTCTGGCTGAAGAGGGAATGCTTTCATGACGCAAGGCAACAGCACACAGGGAGGGCTTTTCCTGAACGGGCAATATGAGAAGTTAGCCAGAGATATTGCAGTCATAGACAAGCTCGCAGTCGCAATACTTAAGATAGAAACGCAGGGAGCATTTACGCAGTCAAGCCTGTTGTCGTAACAGTATATTCTATGAAAGCGTGATAAAATTCTGGATTAATACTTGCAGGAGGTGTGAAAATGCCCGAACTCACAGACACTCTCGAAACAATAAAATCACTCATAGACACCAAGAACATACGCGAGCTTCGTGCCATCACCGATGACATGAACGATGCCGACATTGCTGACACACTCGAACAGTTAGAGCCGGAAGCACGAATCATACTCTTCCGGGCGTTAAGCAGGGACGTGGCCGCAGAAGTCTTCGCCCACCTCATTCCCGACACGAAAGAGGCACTGGTCTCACAGCTCACAGCCCCCGAATTGGGTCGCATTGTCGATGAATTGTTCCTTGATGATGCCGCTGACCTGGTCGAGGAACTGCCCGCCGATGTCGTCAAGCGCATTCTCGAATCCGCAAGCCCTGAAACACGCAAAGGCATAAACCAGCTCCTCAAGTATCAGGAAGACTCAGCCGGAAGCATAATGACCACCGAATATATTTCCCTCCGTCCCGATATGAACGTTGAGGAATCCTTCAGGCACATACGCGAGGTAGGCACGGACAAGGAGACCCTCTACACCTGCTATGTTACTGACCCCAAAGGAGCGTTAATCGGAGTCGTTACGGTCAGGACTATGCTTCTGTCCCAGTATGCCGACAAGATAGCGGACATTATGACGGACACCAACCTAATCACAGTCAACACGAACGATGACCGCGAGAAAGTTACGGAGCTTTTCCAGAAATATGACTTCATGGCGATTCCAGTTGTCGACTCTCAGAATCACCTTGTCGGAATCGTTACGGTTGATGACGCTATGGAGGTACTAGAGGAGGAAAGCACAGAGGACTTCCACAAGATGGCGGCCATGCTTCCGATGGATGAGCCGTATTTGTCGATGAGTATCGGCGAGCTGGCGAAGAAGCGCGTGATATGGCTGATGGTGCTGATGATTTCGGCGACTTTCTCCGGGGCTATCCTCACTCACTATCAGGCGGTGTTCGCGGCTTTCCCTGCGCTGATTGCGTCAATCCCAATGCTTATGGACACGGGCGGAAATGCCGGGTCTCAGTCGTCAACACTCGTAATCAGGGGTATTGCTGTCGGTGAGCTGAAGCTGAGAGATGCTCTGTCTGTCCTCGTGAAGGAGCTTCGTGTGAGTCTGATGGTCGGCGGGGGGCTTGCTCTGGTGAATTTCGCCTACAAGTATGCTATGAGCGGGGATATTCTGCTGTCTGTGATTGTTGGTATAAGCCTCTTCGGGACGGTCATATTCGCGCAGACAGTCGGAGGGATGCTGCCGCTGCTCGCAAAGGCACTCGGTTTTGACCCGGCATTGATGGCATCGCCTATTGTTACGACGATTGTTGACGCAGGAAGCCTCACGCTGTATTTCGCGGTTGCCAGCAGGGTTATGGCTATATGAATAACATTGTCCCCCCCGCGCATTTTCACGGAGGGGATTTTCTCTAGCTCATGCACCTGTCGAGGATTATTTCTTTCACGCGCCTGACCGTGTAATCAAGCCCGCCGGAAGTGTCAAGCGTTACAGTCCGTGCCATAAGTCCCAGCTCGTAAAGACAATCGTCAATCTTTTCGCCTACCCGTGAATGGAAGTCAACAGCCCAGTCTTTGTCGTGGCTGAAAGTCTTTGTGCGTTCATGCATCTGTTCCGGGGTAGTGAGGAGCTTTATCCCCCAGGCGTAATCGATGAGCGGGGATGTCCTCATGAGTGCGGAAAGCCGCCGGAAACTTTTCGGGTTGCGGACTGCGACATACGCCAGATTTCCCGGGTGCCAGGTCTCAGACACAGACACTCCCGGCATTTCACGGAACTTCATATCGCGTTCAAGCTCCATTTTCGTGAGAGCCACCTCGAAATCCTCATCCCTTGCGTCAGGCTGTCCTTTGTCCCTGTAGAATATCTCCTTGCCTATCTCGTAGCCGCAGCCGGTAATCACATTGTCCCTCTCAAGCGCGCGGAGTATGCTGGTCTTACCGCTGGCGTGAGGTCCGCAAATGAACATGAACATGAATCAATCCTCCAGTGTGAAAATTTATGTTGCTGTCCTGCTTATTATGTGAGCAATCTTCCTGTGTATATTTTACGTTACGGCAAATACTGCTGTCCTGCGATGACGCGAATAATCTCCCCCTGTGTGTACGCTGTGCCTAATACTGATGTCCTATTGCCGATGTGAACCCGGTTATCCCTGTGTGTATTTCACGTTGCGGCCTAATGACTTGAGATATTTTCTCACACGTTCAGGAATTTCACCGCCCGAATATTTCACCGTTACCGTTCCTTTCTTCACGCTGACCTCACGAATACCGTAACGCCCGCCGAAATTCTTTGCCGCAGTCAGAGCCGCAAGATATTTCACCTCGCCCGGAATTTTCCCGAACCTGTCAGACATCTCATCACAAAGCGCGTCAACCTCATCCAGTCCCACAGCGTTAATCAGCCTGCGGTAAAGCGTGATTCTCACATCGTCCTGCGGTATATACTGCTCAGGGATGAAGCCGCTCCCCCTGTCGGAAATGATTTCGGGCTGAGGGATGGACTCTTTTCCGCGCAAACGGTCAAGCTCCTCCTCAAGCATCCTGTAGAACAAGCTGTAGCTGCCGATCCTCATGTTGCCGTGCTGGACTGTCCCGCCTGCATCGCCGCCCCCGCGAATGTCCAGATCCCGCCGGGCAATCTCGTAGCCTGAGCCTAATTCCGTCATTGTCGCTATAGCTTCGAGGCGGTCAAGAGTGTCCTGGTTGAGCGTTGATTTCTCCGGGTAGAAGAAGTACGCAAAAGCCTTCTCTCCTCTTCTGCCGACTCTCCCTCTGAGCTGGTACATCTGAGCGAGTCCGAGTTCCTCCGCGTTGTCGATGATTATCGTGTTCGCCCGGCCAACGTCAAGCCCGCTCTCGATTATCGTTGTCGCAATGAGGATGTCTATCTTGCCGTCGTAGAACTCAAGCATAGTGGCTTCAAGCTCTTTCTCGTTCATCTGGCCGTGTGCTGACTTTATCGCCGCGTCTGGGAAAAACGCCTCAAGCATCTTCATATATTCCGGGATTCTAGCTATCTTGCCTGAGAGGAAGTACACCTGACCCCCGCGGTTAAGCTCGTAGGTTATCGCACGTCTGATTGTCCCCGCGCTGAACTGCCCCGTGTATGTCGTGATAGGCAGGCGGTCTTCTGGTGGTGTCGACAGCACCGAGATGCTCCGCAGCCCCCGCAAGGCCATCTCCAGAGTCCGGGGAATTGGTGTTGCTGACAGGCTGAGTACGTCCGCGCTTCCGTAGGTCATCTTGAGGCTCTCCTTGTGCATCACGCCGAACCTGTGTTCCTCGTCGATAATCAGCAGTCCCAGACGCTTGAACTTCACGCCCTTCTGCAAGAGCTTGTGCGTGCCTATGAGTATGTCGGTTGTGCCTTTTTCGGTTGACGACAGGACTTCTTTTGCCTGCTTTGGCGTAACGAAACGCGACAGGAGTCCAACGTTCACAGGGAAGCCCGACAATCTCGACTGGAACGCGGAATAATGCTGCTGGGCAAGTATAGTAGTCGGCACAAGAACGCACACCTGAAACCCGGCCATGACCACGCGGAATGCCGCCCTCAATGCCACTTCAGTCTTCCCGAATCCCACATCACCGACAAGCAGCCTGTCCATAGGGAAATTGCCCGACAGGTCTGACATGATTTCGTCAACCGCTTTGAGCTGGTCAGCAGTCTCGTTGAAGGTGAAAGCCCTCACGAACTCGTCATAGGCCGAGTCATTCTCCGCGTAAGGCGGCCTGCGTTCAAGCTCGCGTTTCGCGTATATGGACATGAGGATTCTTGCTTCTTCCTGCGCCTGCTCCTGTGTCTTCTGGAGCTTGTGCTTCCACGATTTTCCCTTGAGAGTGTCCAGTTTTGCCGACTCTGATTCGTGTTCGCTGAGACCTGTTACTTTCTCCGACTGTGTTACGGGGACAAGAAGCCTCTGGTCGTCAGCAAACTCAATCGCAAGCATATCCATAGGAATCCCGGAAGCGTCAATAGTCTCAATCCCCCGGAAGATTCCAGTCCCGTAATCCTCGTGAATGACAAGCTGGCCCGGCGACAATCTTTTTCCGCCGCCCTCGTTCCAGTCGTTTGGGGTACGGCGGTGTGAGGCTGAGACCCCCGCATTGACCCCGGATAATTCGCGGTCAGATATGAAGGCTAGTTTTGCTGACTTGTCCGTGAAGCCCGCCGAAAGATTGCCGTCATGAATCGTATACGGCAGCTTCTGGAACACCGGGTTGTTCGTGAAAACGTCAATGCTCCAGCCGTCCCGTGAAAGCTCCTCGCATGTGTGAAGTATGGTGTACGTGTTGCCCCTGAAAGCCGGAAGTGAGTCTGTCGGGAACTCAGCATCAGATTTCGCGGCCTCGCTGGTGATTCTGACGACCGGGAATCTTGCGAGCTTCACGAAAATGTTCTGCCACTCGTCAACAACATAGCCTGCCTTCACCGTGTCGAACACCTCGCGCCACAGCCACATGAACGACTCCGCCTGTGCCTCAGTCTTTGCGGGGTCATTGAGGACTATCATCGTGTCAGCGGGAATCATGTCGGGGATGAAAGCTCTTTCTGCCTGAAAGATTCCGTGAAGTGTGATTTCGTCAGCGGACATTAATTCTGTGCTGGACTTCTGGGTGTCAGGGTGGAAGCCGCCGATTCGTTCAAGCTCATCGTCAAGGAACTCAAAGCGCAAAGGCATAGCATAAGCCGGGTCGTAAACGTCAATGATGAATCCTCTCTGCGCGAACTGTCCGGGCATCCACACGAGGCTTGAAGGTGTGTAGCCTGACGACAACAGCCAGTCCTTGAGGGCTTCAGCGTCAAACGGAACGGACTTAGCGACTCTCCTGTCAGCAGCTCCAACCAGGCATGAGGCCATGAGCGCGCCGGGTGTTGCGGCAACCACTCCCTGAGAGTCTGACCACCGCCTGAGGATTTCGCCGCGTTCCAGCAATAACGGGCGTATGCTTCCGGGCTGGGGGGTAAGAGGCATCTCCGGGAGGAGAAATATGCTTGCGTCCGGGTGAAGAGTCCTGAAGTCCTGCGCGAATGTCGAGGCCTGAGCCGAGTCGGGAAATATCGCGAGGGTGTGAGCTTTTGCGGGAGTCAGGTATGCCCTTGCGGAAATTCCTGCGCGTTCGAGGATTGTCTTGTTGCGCAGTGAGCGTGTGAGCGTCTTCGTTATGGGGCGGGTAATCACGTGTCGTTATCCCCTTTTTGCCGGGATTATAGCACAGTGTCATTCACGGAGCTTTATCAGCAAGTGTGAGTTAGTATCTATGCTATAATCCTGAAATCCAGAACTCACGGAGAAAATCATGAAAACAGTCTCAGTAATCAACATCAAGGGCGGAGTAGGCAAGACAACTCTGACCGCCAATCTTGGAGCATACGCTGCCTCGCAGGGGAAAAGAGTCCTGATGATAGATTTGGACTCGCAGGCCAGTCTGACATTCAGCTTCATTGAGCCGGAATATTGGCGCGTGAAATATGCTGACACTATGACCATCAAGAATTTCTTTAACCCTATCATAAACCGCACGGGAAAAGAACCGTCTCTGTCATCTCTTGCGATCCCGATAAATTTCGGCAATATGTTCATCGCAGGCAATGAGACTCTTCATCTCGTGAGCTCCCATCTTGACATCATGAATATTGACATGCGCCTTGCACGGACAGTAGACGTATCAGAAGACAATATACACGCTTCAACTTTCCTCAATGCACACAGCCATATCCGCCGCGCACTGAAGGATGAAGCCGGAAATTATGACTTAATCCTCATAGACTGCCCGCCCAGCTTCGGAGCTTCCGTGATGAATGCCATTGCCGCAAGCGATTACTATATTATCCCTGCAAAACTTGATTACCTGTCTTCGCTCGGAGTCAGCAGCCTAGAAAACTATATCAGCGGTTTCATGAAAAAATACAACAGGATGACGGGCGTGCTTCATGAGCCTATGTATACACACATTAACGCCGCGGCACTCGGAATAGTTCCCATGCTGGTGAATATTCAGAAGGGCGATGAGATGATAGACGCTCAGGAGGAATATCTGCGCGAGTTTTCCGGGAAGGGCTATCACATATTCCAGTTCGTCAGGAACAACGGAACATTATTCGGCCCGTCCCCCAAAGACGGAATCCCGGCAGTATTGACCCGTCCGAAATTTTTCACCCCGACAGCCCGCAAAATAGTCCGCGAGCTTCAAGCATTAGGCGCGGAATTTCTCTCACTCACAGAAATATAACGCTCTCAAAACTCAGCCTGTATATTTGCAGTCCGCATCCGTACTCTATGTGCCGGGAATATCGCACTCATTCACGGAGCTTCACTGCCGCGTAGATGTCGGATAATGCGTTGCGTAATGTCGGGTAATGCTTCAGGTTCGTACACACGAATATTGCGGTTGCTACTGGGCTGCGGGACTGGAGGACTTTCCTGCGTCTGTGTAGAAACTCTATGTGCCGGGATAATACCTTCCTGTTGTGCTCCGGGATGCTGAGTCCGTCTGAGGCTTCGAGGAAGCCCGCGTACATGGCCGAGTCCGAGTCTATGCCCTGCAATCTCTGTGTGATGTTCGGAGGGATTCGGCTGAACTGGTTCGTGGCGTTGCTGCTGTGCCTGCGGTAAAGTACGAGCTGCCTGTTGAGGAGATACAGACCGTCCGCAACAATGGCATACTTCCAGAGCATAGAGTCGTGAAGCCTGTCGGGAATGTCCATGACGCTGAAACGTGCGAGAAGCTCCCGCCTGAAGCAGAACGTACAGCCCGGCCGCAGATTCCCCAGCCCGCAGTCCACCAGCCTGAACGGGACAATCCCGCCGTCATCGCGCTCAAGATTCTTCACGTAGGAATGCGCAATCTTCCTGCCGTCCCTCACAGGGATATAGTTCGACGCAAGAAGCAGGATTCCGGGATTGTCATTCATGGCCGAAGTCATAGCGTGAATCTTGCCGGGTATCCATATGTCGTCCTGGTCGCAGGTGAAGACGTAATCACCCGCGCATTTCCTGAGAGCCTCGCGGAAGTTCCTCCTGACACCGAGATTGCCGGGGTTCTGGTACACAGTCCAGCCCGCAAGATTATTCCCGGCGATATATTCCCGGCAGAGCTCATACGTCCCATCGGTCGAACAGTCGTCAGCAATAATCACTTCATCGGGCGGCAAAGTCTGCTCACGTATAGAGTCGAGCTGCTCGCGGATAAATTCTGCTCCGTTGTAGGCGGCCATCACGACAGAAATTCGGGGA
>JAFSRQ010000061.1 GCA_017446055.1 Synergistaceae bacterium
AAGAGAATAGTGGATGATATTTCGGTGGCTGACGGGGTGAATGTTCCGACGGTGAAACCTTGATGTGTCTCTATTGTGAACCGCTCCTTGCCTGTGTGATTTCGAGGTTACGGGGCCGGGTAAAATATTGTGGAAGTATACAATGTGAGTCGGCAAAAAGCAAACCGGGTATGCTAGAAGAAGCGAAGGTAGTGTTGGTTCTTTTCTGCAGCCCTGTCGAGACGCGCGAATCTTTAGGGCTTCCTGCGTGAGGTGATGCTCATGCCTGAGCTGGGAATCAGGACGGCTTTGTGAGCCAGCGCAAAACAGCCAAGTATCTGGCCGTCGTCCAAGTCATTCACGATGCAGGTAACTGACAGCTTGCGGAGGGAAAAGTCTGTTGACCTGTTGCGGAAGAAGTTCTCGATTTTGGGGTTGGACTGGGCAGGAGAAAGTCTGTATGTAAGACTTAACATGTTCTTCCCCGAAGCCGTCAATCATTTCAAGGATATTACGAGCCTCAGTTGCCATTTTTTGCCTCTCTCATGCTTTTCGTGCAACTCGAAAATTCTTCTCAGAGATTCTTTGTCATGCGACACTGTATACGTAGGCGCGCCTGCCGGTTTAACGCCTCTGAAGCCTCAAGTGCCCTGATGAAAGCGTCAGCCTTTTCGGGCGTGTCCAGTATTACGTTATGGAAAATGCTCGATACCGCCATAAATATCACTCATTAAAGTTTGGTAGGCTGATATTGTACCAGCTCAGTTGCTGAAACCAAGAGTAACGCTCATCCCGTCATAGCCGCAGACAGTCTCCGGGAAAACTTCCATTGCGTTCTGGAGGAACATGGCCGGGTGAGTCACGCTCTGTGAGTAGTGAGTCAGCCACAGAGTTTTGACATCCGCGAGCCTCGCTGTTTCCGCCGCCTGTCTGAACGTCATATGCCCCCGCTCCGTAGCAGTCTCAGCGCGTGAATCATCGCCGTACGTGGCATCACAGATGAGAATATCCGCGCCCCTCGCACCGTCAGCAAGAGACTCACACATAGCCGTATCTCCCGTAAACACAATCTTTATTCCCCGCCGTCTTTCACCCATGACCTGACCGGGCAAAATCTCCCTACCGTCAACAAGAACCGGCCTGCCTCCCTGCAATTCCCGCCACAATTTTACCGGGACTCCAAGCTCACGCGCCTTCTCTGGGTTGAACTTGCCCGCCCGCCCCAGCGTGAACGAGTAGCCCTGCGCAATGCACCTGTGCTTCGTGGGGAACGTAGACAGCACAGCCTCACGCGGCCATCCTTCAGCGATCTCGCACAGCCTGAGTCCGTCAGCAGGAATCTCAACAAGCCCAACGTCATACGCCAGTTCTCCCGCAAGAGTCATCAGGTGGTACATGACATCAGCGAGTCCCTCAGGCCCGGCAATGTAGACAGGCTCGGTACGTCCCGCGCTGTACATAGTCTGCAAGAGTCCGGGAATGCCGAAAATGTGATCCCCGTGATAGTGGGTGATGGCTATCATGTCCATCTTCATGAGGCTGACTCCTGCCTTGCGCGCCGCTGACTGTGTGCCCTCGCCGCAGTCGAACAGCACCGAACGCCCCCCGCACGTGAGCAGTGCCGCCGACAAAGCCCGTTCAGGAATCGGAGCAAGCGCGGCAGTCCCCAAAAGTGTAACGTCAATCATGATTTCCCCTCCTGATGTAGTCTAGTGCCTCGCGTAATTGTACAGCCTTCGGGACTCCCATGAGCCTCAAACTGTGGACGTGCCTCAATGCCCCGCCGATTTCCGGGCCCGTAGCCGCTCCATTCCTGAGAAGGTCTGCTCCTGTTACGGCAGGCAGGCTCATGCGCTCACGGTACAATCTCAGAATGTCAGAGTGAGAGTCTCCCGTGAGAATCCCGGACATAAGCGGCAAGTCTTCAGGGGACTCGGCCTCATCGAACACGCGCAGGAATGACAGCTCCGGGGAGTCGTCATTCATCCCCGCGAGAACGTCAGAGAGTGCAGACATGTTGAGGACGTATTTTGTGAGACGGGAGTCGTTCGTGAGGCGTGAGAGTAATCGTTCTGTCTGGGACTGTGGCAGGCCATGACACAGCATCGCGAGCATGAACCCGGCCATGTATGATGATTTCTCCCTGACACCTGCGGCCATGTCGAGAATGTCTGTGTCTGCTGACGGGACTTCGGGAAACCACGCGGAAATCTGGCGCATAAGGGATAACTCCGTGAAGAAACGCGAAGGAGCCGGGGATTTCGTGAGGGCAGTCTCAAGCTCAGAGTACACACGTTCTTTTGCCAGCCGTGAAATGTCAGCCGCCGCGCAAATCTCCCTCGTGCCGTCATCAACCGTGAATCCCAAGACCGCCGCGAACCTCGCCGCACGTATCACCCTCAGAGCGTCCAGCAGGAATGTGTTACTGTCAACGAGCCTGATTACCCCGCGCCTTATGTCGTCAACGCCGCCGAAATAGTCGAGGATTTCGCCCGTCAGAACGTCTTGCATCAATGCGTTCATCGTGAAGTCCCGCCGTCTTGCCGCCTCCCTGTAGCCCACGAAAGGATCAATCTCACCGGTAACAAGCGAACGGGGCATGACAATATCCAGCGTATAGTGCCTGAGACCGAAAACGCCGAAGCTCGCGCCCATAGTGAGAACCTCGCCGAATGTGCCGAGAATTTCGGTGAGACGTGATTCTGTCAGGCCGTGAATCTCAATATCGATGTCCTTGCTGTTACGGTCTAGAATCTTGTCCCTGACGTAGCCGCCAACATAGAAGACTCTCCCGCCTGAGTCGCTGACGGCTTTTGCGATTCGCTGTGAGATGGTGAGGTTTCTGTACTGCTGGTTCATGCTGTCCTCCTGGATGATGGAATTATAGCAGACATGAAGATTTGGGCGCGGTGCTGTGAAGAAGAGTGTGAAAATTTTGTGTGAGGACATAACAAAAAGACAAGGCTTTATGTTATAATTTCTTTGTCGAGAAGCAACATAAACATTTGAGCCTTGTCTGCATAATGATTATATCACATGCTAAGGCTTGGTGAAAATAGTTGTGCGCAAAAATTTTTGGTTGAGTTGGTTGGTTGAAGGCGCATAGTTCAGAAGAAACGCAGTAATAGCAAGGAATAAGAAGGAGGAAAAAATCATGAGGAAGACGAGAAAAGGATTCACTCTCGTAGAATTACTGATTGTTGTTGCAATACTGGCTACACTAACGGCGGCAATGACATCAAGCATCACAGGCACAACAGCAAAGGCTAAAGCGGCAATGATAGCGAGGAACGTAGAAACGCTGAAAAACGCGGCGGCTACTTACTACGGTACGCACATGGACATGAGTGATGGAGATGCTTTCGATGCTGTTACAACGACAAACGTCATAGAAGAGTACGTATCAACGTGGGCGGACTTCAACAGAGATGACGGAACGATAACTTACACGGCAGATGATGAAGCTACAGGAACAGGCTTGACTAATGGCGTGCCAAACTGGAATGTAACGGTAGACTTCTCCGGCGATGGTGAGGCAACAACTATAGCGACTGAGCTGGCAAAAGTTCCCGGTTTCGGCACATACAAGGGCAAAGGCGATACGGCTTCGGAAAACAAGTTAGACGGCAACAAGTTCAAGGTCTATCTGTATACCGGCAGGATCGTAAAAGTTACAACTGCTTCAACTGGCGGCTAATCACACAAACAAACAGCCAACAAAAACCTATGCGCAAGGAGAGTCCCCCACGCCTATTAACGGGGACTCTTCTCTTGTCCGGCGAATATGTCAGTGCAAGGCTAAAATTCTTGCTGGTATGATAAAATCTCTGAATTGTTATCCACAACAAAATCATTTTTCGGGAGGCTGAGATTCTAAATTGTCCCCAAAAGGTGTTCACTATATCGTCGAAGTTTCCGGCTGTGATGACACAATCACCAACGTAGCAAAACTTCAGGATATTCTCGTTGAGGCCGCCAACAGAGCACACGCTCAAGTCTGGTCAGTGTCGTTCAACAGATTCCCCCCCAACGGCGTAAGCGGAGTAGTCGTAATCAGCGAGTCGCATCTTTCCTGCCACACATGGCCCGAAGTCAATTACATGGCACTGGACATCTTCACATGCGGAGCCCACACAGAACCCATGATCGCGGTTGATTACGTCCTCGAAAAGGTCAAGGCATCTCACATTCACATCACCGAAATCACTCGCGGACTCGATGACAACGACCAGAAATATTATCACTCCTTCATCACATGGGAGGAAGACAGGAAGGACGGCATCAAGTCATGAGGCGGATGATACTTGCGGCATTAATGCTCCTCGTTGCGTCAGGGTGTTACGCCTCAAGCGCGGGTAAAAATTTCCGTTCAGCCAACAGAGGCAATCTCTTTCACCCGGACAAGTCAGCCGACAAAGAATTACAGTCCCTCATCACAGAATACGCCCCAAAATTCACACTTCACACATACAGCGATGATGTTACCGGCCTAAGCATAGCCTACAATGTTTACGTTCCCGAAGGATATTCAGCGGACAAGAAATTTCCCGTAGTGTTCTTCATTGCTGACGGGAGCTCGGCGGGAAAAGCCCCGGAATATTCCCTCACCAAGGGACTCGGCGGACTCATCTGGTGCAGGCATGACTGCGTCGTGATTGTCCCGGCGTTTCCTGAGACCGTGCTTGACGATCATAACGGCTTCGTTGAGAGTGAGTATGTAGAGCTTGCCGGACGTTTCGTGAAGTGGGCGGTCAAGAATTATCCCGTTGATGAGAATCGTGTGTATGCTACCGGGCAGTCGATGGGATGCATGACGTTCCTCGTGTTAGCGGCGAGGCACCCGGAAATGTTCACGGCCTCAATGTTCGTGTCGGGACAGTGGGACATCACACAGTTGCGCGGACTCCTGGGGCAGAAGTTCGTGTACTTTGCTTCAGCCGGAGACCCGAAAGCATCTGTAGGGATGAATGAGGTTATCGGCATGTTCAGGGACAATCCCAACGATGGCTTCTCGGTGTTCACGGAAGTTGATGCGAAGAACCCGGATGTGTATCTTGCAGACAGCCAGCCCGTTTATTTCGTCATGTTCAGGAAAGGTACAACACTCCCGGACAATTCAGAAGGCGAATATTCCGAGCATATGACCTCGTTCGATTATGCGTACAAGACAGAGTCGGCCAGAAATTGGCTATTATCACAGACAAAGGAGAGCAAGTAACATGAACTTTTTCGACAAGCTCGCGCCCAGCTACACGTTCGAGATTTTCCCGCCAAAGGGCAACAAAAGCACAGAAGGCACTTACGGCGTAATAGACAGCCTCGTGAGCTTCAACCCGGACTTAATCAGCGTAACTTACGGCGCAGGAGGCTCATCACGCGACAACACCGTAGAAATCGCCTCGGGCATTCAGAACCGCTACCACACATGCGGGGTCGCTCACTTAACCTGCGTAGGCACAACACGCGCCGAACTCAAAGCAATTCTCGACCAGCTCAAGGCCAGCAACGTCCGCAATGTCCTCGCACTCAGGGGAGATTTGCCAGCGGGGGCAGAACTCGGAGACTTTCACCACGCCAGCGAGCTAATCACGTTCATTCACGAGGAATACGGAGATGATTTCGACATTTTCGCGGCCTGCTACCCTGAGAAGCACCCCGAAGCCGAGTCAGTCGAGCAGGATCTGTACTACCTCAAGGAGAAGTGCAAGCTCGGTGTGAAGGGGCTAATCTCACAGCTTTTCTTCGACAACGATATTTTCTGGTCATGGCGTGAGAGAGCGCGTGAAATGGGAATCACTCAGCCCATAATCGCCGGGGTAATGCCCATCACAGCCGCCGCCCAAATCCCGAAGGTAGTCGAGATGTGCGGTGCTTCAGTGCCGGAAAGAGTCAGGAGATTCGTTGACGCATACGGACATCATCAGGGAGCCGTCAAGGAAGCCGGGATTGCCTACGCTACAGAGCAGATTATTGACCTTCTCGCGAGGGGAGTCGAGGGTATTCACCTTTACACGATGAACCAGGCCGACACAGTCAGACGGATTGACGCGGGCATAAGGTCAGTCCTTTACACGAAGAGATATGCAGTTCATTCCGACAGATAAGCAGATTGCCGATGCCCTTCGCTACATGGGAGTCCCTCCCGGAGGCCACACTCCTGAGCTTGTCCGCACTGTGAGCGAGGCTTTCGGGAGGCTTGAAGGGTACGTTGAGCCGCGCTGTGTGTGGGGAAGGTTTCACATCATACACTTTGACGGCGGAATTGAACTTGAGGGCGCGTATATATACAGTGATGACATTGCCCGGCTCACGTCAAGGAGTGATGACTGCATTGTTCTTGCGGCGACTCTCGGCCATGAGACAGACAGGCAGATTACCCTTGCCCAGAACAGGAATATGCTTGACGGACTCGCCCTTGATGCCTGCGCTTCTGTGAGGATTGACTCGTATATCGACCAGTACATGAGGAGCGATATTGCCGGGTGGCTTCATGAGGGCGAGAGGCTGACATCGAGATTCAGCCCGGGCTACGGGGACTTGAGCATGAATGTTACGGAGGACATCATAGCGATACTAAATGCCACGAAGAGAATCGGACTCAGCGTTACTCGGTCTATGATGATGTCGCCCGTGAAATCTGTTACGGCTATAGCGGGGCTGTTCGTGAAGTAGGCTGACTCTTCATCCCGGAAATCTTTTCCTGTCCCGCCGGATTTCTCATGCATGGCCGCTTACATAAATATGCGTGTCTGATGTTGAAGCCGCCGGGAAAACCTGCAAGGCCGTCAAAGGGGGGCAAGTTTGCGGGACTCAGCCAGTGTACACAGCTAAAACGTCTGAGATTGATACTTCCACCCCAGAATACCGTTACAGGAAAACTTACCAGAGCCTTCAATTACCCGCTGACGTATGAGTACAAACGAAAGGCTGAACCACAAAACAGCTTGGGGCTTACACAATCAGCAAGCCGGAAACATAAAGTTTATTTGCTGATATTCCTGCAAGCGGTTTCCACTCCTTTGTTACTCAGCCCTAATTCGCGCGGCAGATATTGATGTTCACCAGCTGCGTAATCCCCGGCATTAGTCCCCGTGAACCCTTCACCGTATCCCATCAACAAGCACTGCAATGCATCAGTCGGACAGCCAGTGTACATTTGGCTTCTGCTAAGGCATGAGAGGAGGACACGTGTCCCGGACGAGAAGGTATCGGTGCGGAAGGCAGTTGATGGCGGTTACCATGCTTAAGGTGCGGCAAGCCTCTTTGCGTACACTCGCGCGCAAGAACGGAAGCTCCTGCATATTTCAGGGAATATTGCAAATTGCCTCAATCAAACGTAAAATTTGCGGTTAAGACACACACGAAAGGATATGAATCACCCCATGCCCAAATTAAGCGACAGGGTAGGAACATTCACAGACTCCGTAATCCGCCGCATGACCCGAATCTGCAACAAGCACGGAGCAATAAACCTCTCACAGGGTTTTCCTAATTGGGATCCCCCCACTGAGATGATGGACTCCCTCGCAAAAGCCGCCCACACAGGCCCCCACCAGTACGCAATAACCTTCGGAGCAAAGAATTTCCGCGATGCAATCTGCGCGAAACAGAGCAAGGCAATCGGGCGGGAAATCAACCCTGAGACCGAGATAGTCATCACATGCGGGTCAACCGAGGCGATGATGGCGGCCATGATGACAATCTGCAACCCCGGCGACAAAGTCATGGTGTTTTCCCCGTTCTACGAGAATTACGGCGCGGACTCGATTCTGTCAGGCGCGTCCCC
>JAFSRQ010000062.1 GCA_017446055.1 Synergistaceae bacterium
CTTTGACCTCAGCAAGAAACTTCTGCGTGTAATGCCCGTAATCCTCGACAGCCTGCACCAAGTCGTCCGCCTCAAGGCTGAAATCCTTTGAGTACAGCTGAAAGTATGTCTTCACGTATTGCTGGACGGAGTAATCCTGTGTGGCTAGTGTCTGATTGCTTGTGTCGAAAAGTTCCGCGCGGATTGTGTTTGCCATCTCGACGGCTGAAACGCGGCATGTGAATGTGTATTCGCCGTTCGCGGGGGTAAGGTCTGAAGCGTTGATTGTCTGTGTGTCTCTTCCGTCTACGTCAAACGTAATGCCTCCGATATTGCTGTTTGAAGCGTCAACGTAGAAATTTACGCCGATTAATCCTTCAAGTGATAAGGACGCGCCCTTGAAGTAGCCGTCAGCAAAAGCCCCCCCCCCCCCCGTAGGTAATTCCTGCAAGGACAGCGGCCACTGCAAGAATCATGAGTGAGAATTTCCTTAGTGCCATGAAAATTTCTGCCTCCTTTGTGATTTTGGGAGTCATTATAGCTTTTGCGGCTGATATTTCCAGAGGGCAGTGATGACGTTCACGCAAAATATTCAACGTTCGCGCAAGATTCGGGGCTGTGTATGTATAATTGACGGCAGAATTTCAGAGCAGGAGGGATTAAGGGTTGAACATAAAACTTTTGGCTGACTTGTTCATCACGTTCGCGAAAATGGGGGCAGTAACCTTCGGCGGAGGCTATGCGATGCTCCCGATATTACAGCGCGAGATTGTCGAGAACAAAAAGTGGGGGACTGATGAAGAGCTTGCTGACTACTACGCGATAGGCCAGTGCACCCCCGGAGTCATCGCCGTCAACGTTGCGACCTTCATCGGGCGGAAGACTGCCGGGAATCTCGGCGGGGTCATTGCGACATTGGGAGTCGTTTTCCCGTCATTGGTGATAATCGTGATGCTTGCGGGAGTGATTCAGGCTTATTCCTCGCTGGAGTGGGTTAAACATGCCTTCGCCGGGATTCGTGTGTGCGTCTGCGTCTTGATCTTCAATGCGGTGATAAAGCTCTTCAGCAAGGCCATCATTGACCGCTGGACTCTGGGAATATATCTCGCTGTTCTGGCTGGGTCTGTGTACCTGAACTTGTCGCCTGTGGTGTTCGTGGTCATGGCCGGAATCGCGGGGGTAATCCTGAAAGTGCGGGTGAAGAAGTCATGATATACGCCAGACTATTCTGGGAGTTCTTCCAGACGGGACTTTTCGCTGTCGGCGGAGGAATGGCGACTCTTCCCTTCCTCTACAGCATCTCGGACCGCACAGGCTGGTTCACACACGAGCAGTTAGCAGACATGATAGCGGTATCAGAGTCCACACCCGGCGCAATCGGCGTGAACATGGCGACATACTCAGGCTACATCACTGCGGGGCTTCCTGGGGCGGTAATATCGACGACGGGGCTCATAACTCCGAGCATCATCGTGATACTTCTTGTCGCGGCGTTCCTGAATGCTTTTCACGAGAACAGGTACGTCATGGGTGCGTTCTACGGTCTGAGGCCAGCGAGCTCAGCCATGATTACGGCGGCGGGGCTGATACTGGCGCGGGTGGTGTTCTTCTTCGGGGATTTCTCCGGCGGGAACGTCAACATAAAGGCGGCAATCCTAGCTGTGATATTGCTGGTGTTCACGCACATGATAGCCTTCACGCGGAAATTGCACCCGGTAATCTGGATAGCGTTCTCCGCAATCGTTGGGATAATCTTTGAGTATTAGGTGAGAGATGAGACCTTCGGAAATTGCCCGGAGGCCTCATTTTTTGCGCGCTGTTACTGTAACCGCTGGTAGTGAATCGTGTTGCCGTTGGGAAATCTCATGTCGAGGAATTTCCCTGAAGCGTCAAGCTCAAGCTCCGCCGTGAAGTCGACTCCCTTGTTGTTGCTCCCGGTAATCTTATTCCCCTCAATGCTGATTATCCCCATCTCCGAAGGCTGTCCGTCAATCCACCCGTAATAGTTGCTGTCCTGGAACTGAGTGATGAGCTGATGACCATTGTAGTACGCTCCCCAAACGCCATTGATGTTGAGGCTCGGTGCTGGGAGGTCTACCTTCGGCATTGGGGGGAACTCTGTCGGCATATTCGGGGATACAGGCTTGGACTCTGGCGCGGGTGTTACAGGAATCTTCGGTGCGGCAGGCTTGGAATTCCTTGACGTGTTCACGAAACTTCCTGCGTTCATTCCCATACCGTTTGGCCCGCTCGTGAACGTCATAATCAGTGTGCCGCTTGCCGGGTTGCGCATGGCATAAATCGTGTCAGTGCTTCCGTCTTTGGCTGTTACCGTGATTCTGTCATCCTCAACTGTGAACGTCCCTATCTCGTGGCCGCCGGAGCTGATTTTGTCCCCCTCAAGCGTGAACTGAGTCCCGTCCTCGCACAGCCATTCTCCGAGATACCAGCCTTCCGGGAAGTTAATATCACTCACCGGGAAAAGGAAGGACATCTCGCCGTCCGAGACAGCCCCGGTAAGCCAGGCATAATCACGATCTTGTATGAGTACAGCATAGACTCTGACATCAGGCTTGTACTGTCCAGACTTGTCCGCAGTATAGAACGTGAGTATAGGAGCTTCTGACTGAATATCGAGTGTAACGCGGCCGTCAGCTTTGCCCTTCCCGTGAACATCAAGGTGGAAAGGATATGCGTTAGTCTCCGCGCTGAACTGTCCGATTTCGAGTATGGTCTTTGCTGGGGCGATTATCGGCTGGCTTCCTGTGCGCGAGGCGATATTCTCCGCGACTATGTAGCGTCCCGGAAGAAGTGAGGGGCCGTTGAGCTTGGTTGCGGGAATGTGCGGTGAAAATCTCACGTCCTGGAGAATCTGAAGGGTGGTAACTTCGGCGAATGAGCATGACGCGGCCATGACTGCGAGGAGTAATGCGGCGAGGAATTTTCTTGCTGACATGATTAGCACCTCCGTGAAATTTTGGGATGCCTAATTGTAGTGCATATCGTCCCAAGAAAAAAGCTCCCCCCGTTTCTGGAGAGAGCCTCGTTCGTTGCTGACGGTCAATCTGCCGCGTACTGCCTCCTGAGTTCAGCGACCATTCCGGCATTGTCCTTCACCTCAGAAATAGCATCATTGAGCCAGTATTCACCTTCCTTGCTGTCATTCATCTTCCTGTAGCACTTGGCGATGTTCAGCTTGTAGAGGGCTTCAATTTCGTTGATGGTCATGTTGCGGAGCACTGTCTTGTAGTAGGGTATTGCGGCCTTGTAGCTCCCGGCATTGTACAGCGAGTTACCTGCCATCCAGTTCATCGCGCAGACCTCATCACAGCCCGCCTTGATTCCCCTGTCGAGAATGTCGAATGCCTCATGATAGCGTCCCTCGTCAAAAGCAGATTGTCCCAGCACGATATACGGTGTCGAGGCTTTAGGCTCTGCTTCAGTGATGCCGCGAAGAAGATTAACGGCTTTGCTGTCATCCCCCGCCTGAAACGCAAGAAGAGCGTCAACGTAATCGAGGACAGAGGAACGCTCCGTGTCAGTGAAATTCCTAGCACCCATTGAAGCCTCCCTCGCTCCGTCAAAATTGTTGAGGTTGTAGCGGATTACTGCCATCAGCAAATAATTGTAGGCGGTGTAATCGTCAGGCTCTGATTTCGTCTCAAGAGTCAGCTTCCAGTCAATCCTTTCCATGAGCTGTACAGCCCGCTTCGCCTGAGAGTCAGTGCCTCCCTTCGCGATTTCGTCAAGGAGGGTATGAAGCTCTTTCATCTCTGATTTCACGACAGGAGAGACATTATCCCGCAAGAGTCTGGGCTTAATCAGCGTTATGGTCTTAGCGTGAGTCCCGGAAGGCACATGACCTATAGCCGTGTCGATTGCCGCACTCAGAGCCACGCTTCCCACAGCACTAAGCACAGATACCCCGCCCAATATCCCAAGCCCCCCTGCGGCCACAGCTCCCCCTCCGAGAAGCGCAAGACCCGCGTTGATGGCAGCTCCTCCGCTGAGGCCGAACCACCAAGAGCCTATTGTGCCTCCGATGAACTTCGCGATTACTCCGGCAGAAGCAGCCGTGCCTGTTCCCGCGCTGAAGTACGTAATGACGGCTACAGTTACAGCAATCCCGGTGTACATGAGGATTTTCCCCGTTGTTGATTTCCAGAATGATACGGGGTAGACGGTCTCGAAGCGCAAATCTTTCCCCGTCGACCCGGAACTCCCGAACGGCCAGAACGCTTGAGCAGGCGTAAGAGTGTTCAGCGACAACAGCGAGACTATCACGAGGACGGCAATATGTTTTCTGTTCATGGCCTAATATGGTATGTCTGCTACGTTGACGGGCTTGGAGGGGTCTGGCTTCTTCCAGTCGTCAGCAATTGCTTGTGCAGCTATAAGGATAGGAATTGTTACTACAGCTTCAGCCTCTATCTTGAAGAGCCACCGCGCAACGTCAGGAGCTTTCACAGCGGCAAGCCCCGCCACAACTGGAGCAGCCACTACGGTAACGGCATCACCTACAATACTCTTCTCCTCACGCAATGCACCGTAAGCACCAGCTCCAAGCAGGCCGAGTCCCGCCGCAATCCCCACAGGAGGACACAGCACAGTTGCCGCCCCCGCCAGCCAGTACGCAACGCCCCCGGCAATCACACCGCCCGCGACCCCGTAAACAGCCGCATCACCTGTCCGTGAGCCTGTGCGGTTACCCCATGCGAACGCAGACTCACATGACGCAAGCACCATCACCAGCATCAACATCAATGCAAACTTCTTGAGCTTCATTCTGACTGCCTCCAAATCTTGATGTTGTTACGATTATACGTTAGAGGGGGCTTTGCCGACAGATGATTTTCACGGAAGGCACAAAAAAATCCCCCTCCCAAAATTTCAGGAGAGGGACAATCTTTCAGCCGTCAATGTATCGGGTTGAACTCCTTACCCAGAAGCTCACGGAACTCCTCAAGCGTCATGCTCCCAAGATCACCTTTCGAGCGTTCACGCACTCCAACCGTCCGGGCTTCCTTCTCCTTGTCGCCAACTACCAGCATGTACGGCACTTTCTGCATCTGAGCGTCGCGAATCTTGCGGCCTAACTTCTCGTTCCTCCCGTCAACCTCTGAACGAACGCCCCAATCCATGAACATGGCCTGAAGCTCTGAAGCGTAATCCATGTGAGAGTCAGCAATCGGGACTATCTTCACCTGCACGGGCGCGAGCCAGTAAGGGAATGCCCCAGCGTAATGCTCAATCAGTATCCCCATGAAACGCTCAATGCTCCCGAACACAACGCGGTGTATCAGCACAGGCGTGTGTTCAGCTCCGTCATCGCCCCTGTAGGTTACCCCGAAACGACCAGGCATCTGGAAGTCGAGCTGTATCGTCCCGCACTGCCACGTCCTCCCTATACAGTCCTCAAGGTGGAAGTCTATCTTTGGCCCGTAAAACGCTCCGTCGCCGGGATTGATGGTGTAGGGCGTGTTTGTCGACTCCAGTGCGTCACGCAGAGCCGCTTCCGCCTCGTTCCACTGCTCATCTGTCCCCATAGAGTCATCCGGCCTTGTCGACAGCTCAACCGTGTACTTGAAGCCGAAAACCTCAGTGTACACATAGCGGTCAAGCTCCATAATCCGCGTAACCTCGTCCTTTATCTGCGACGGCTCAATGTACGTGTGCGAGTCGTCCTGAGTGAAACAGCGTACCCTCATCAGGCCATGAAGGACTCCGCTTCTCTCGTGGCGGTGAACGCACCCAAGCTCGGCGAGTCTCATTGGCAAATCACGGTAGCTGCGGAGCTGTGTCTTGTAGACAAGGATGCTTCCCGGGCAGTTCATGGGCTTGATTGCGTAGGGCTTCTCGTCGATTTCGGTGAAGTACATGTTTTCGCGGTAATGATCCCAGTGTCCCGACTGAATCCACAATCCCCGGTCGAGAATCTGGGGGGTCTTGATTTCCGTGTAGCCCCTGCGGATGTGCTCGCGCCGCCAGAAATCGATGAGCGTGTTCATGATGGCCATACCTTTTGGGTGGAAGAACGGGAATCCCGGCCCTTCCTCGTGGAGACTGAAGAGGTCCAAGTCCTTGCCGAGCTTGCGGTGATCCCTGAGCTTTGCTTCCTCAAGACGCTTCAGGTACGCTTTGAGTTCGTCAGCAGTCGCGAAGGCCGTCCCGTAAATCCTCGTGAGCATCTTGTTGTGTTCGTCCCCGCGCCAGTATGCCCCCGCGATTGAGAGCAGCTTAAAGTTGTGCAGGCGGGAAGCGTCCGGGACATGAGGCCCGCGGCAAAGGTCAGCATACTCACCCTGCTTGTACACTGAGACTGTCGGAGCGTTAATAGCTGTGATGAGTTCGGTCTTGTAGGGGTCATCCGCAAAGAACTTCAGCGCGTCATCCTTTGTCATTTCCTCGCGTGTTACCGGCTCGCCCTTGCCCGCAATCTTGCGCATTTCGGCCTCAATCTTGGGGAGGTCTTCCTCTGTGATGGGACTGGTCGCGTCAATGTCGTAGTAGAAACCATCCTTTATGGCCGGGCCGACTCCGAAGTGTGAGCCGGGATAGAGCCTCAAGACCGCCTGAGCCATGAGGTGGGCTGTTGAGTGGCGTATGATTTCGAGACCTTCGGGGGTGTCGGGGGCGATGGGGGAGATTTCGCCGCCTTCTGTTACGGTGAGCGATAGGTCGCAGGGGTGGCCGTTGAAGTTTGCGGCGATGGCTTTCTTGTCGAGGGATAAAGATTTCAGCGCGTCATGAAGTGTTGTCTTGTCGCTGGCGATTGTCGCTGTCTTGTCATCGTGTGTGAACTGTAACAATGATATACCTTCCTTGTGTGTTGTTGTGAGATTTTGCGCGTAAGAATAACACCGAAACTTTACCGCCGCAAGCTGTCAGGGTTATTGCCGGGTCTATTTGGGGGACTGGCGTGCTTTGATGTTGCGTTCGATTTCGGCCATGATTTTCCCGGCTTCGATTTTGGCTCTGTCCATTTCTGCGCTGGAAAGTTTTGCGAGATTGAACAGCCCGGCTTTCTCGATTCCCTCATCTTACATGGTGAATCAGCACAAAAAAAGAGGAGGTTTCCCTCCCCTTTGTGATTCCCGTTATCGTGCTGACTACCTGATGAGGCTGAGTACGTTCTGAGGCTGCTGGTTCGCCTGAGCAAGCATCGAGTTTCCGGCCTGGAGCATGATGTTGAGCTTCGTGAAGTTCATCATTTCCTTCGCCATATCCGTATCGCGGATTCTGCTCTCTGCGCTGGTCAGGTTCTCGCTTGCTGTCGTCAGGTTGCTTGCTGTGTACTCCAACCTGTTCTGGTATGCTCCGAGATTTGCCCTCTGAGTGCTTACCTTGTCGATTGCGTTGTCGATGAGCGTGATTGCGCGGCCTGCTCTGTCGTGGCTCATTACGTTCACGCCGTCAATTCCGAGTGCGTGTGATCTCATGTCGCCGATGTTCATTCCGAGATCCTCGCCCTCGTTCGCGCCGATCTGAAGGACCGTCGTGTTGTCCGCAAGGTGAAGCGTCGTCTCCTGCTGTTCCGCAGTGTATGTGTACTTGTTGAGTGTGCCGTTCCACTTTGCTTCAATACCTGTCAGCGCACCGAACTCAACGTCAACATTCTCATTGATTACGCCGTGCATTACGTTGCCGGTTGTCTTCACACCCTGAGCAATGATCTTGCCGCTGTGTTCGTCAAGAACATCAACGTTGTACACTGTCTCCTTTGAGTTCTGAATCGTGTTCAGCGAGAATGCGTCAATGATTCCCTGATCGCCGGAGAATGTGATTTCACCCTGTGCGCCGGGTACTACCGAGCGGATTACGAATGTTCCGGGCACTGCTTCTGAGGTAAGCTCAGTCTTGTTTGATACGAACGTCGCAAACTTTGTGGCATCGTCAACATACTTCGACTGTCCGAGCCCAGTTGCAATAGCATCGTTGATCTTCGTGGCCACTTCGTCGAGCGTGTCATTCGCATAGAGCATAATGCTTGTCGTTTTGCCGTCGCCCTGGTTGAGCGTGAGTTTCTTCGCATCATCGAGCATCATTACGCCCTCTGAGTTCCAGAACTTGTCGAGGTCGCGAAGTCTGACATCGCCGTTTGCCGTCTTGCCGATGTAGGTATTCGTGAAGCTGGCAAGCGTGTGTCCGTCTGCTACTGCGTTGTTGCCGCCATTGGCTGTTGATGCCAGAGCCTTGTTATCTGAAGTCGAGAATGTATCATCCGTTACGAGGGTTACTGTTCCTTCAGAGACTGTTCCGGTCTTCTCGTTCAGAATGTAGTTCTTGAAGTTGATTTCCGTGTTTGTGAGAGCCTCACCGTCCAGATGATACTTCACAGTCTGTCCTCTGAACACACCATTGTCCCAAGTATCGTTCCACTCAGTATCAATGTCTCCGTTGAGTTCGACATTGATTCCCTTGTTCGCGCCGGCTTCGCTCTTGTCAGGGGTAAAGTACGCAACAAGTTTGCCGTTCTTCGCCACTGCTGTATACATATCTGCATTGAGCTTGATAGTAGCGTGCGGCTGGTATGTCTCAGGATCAGTCCCCTGTGGCTCCTGACCGAAGATATCCTTGAGGCTGACTTCTGAGCCGCCCTGTGTGAGAACGATATTGTCCTGGGTAGCTGTCGAGTTGACACCCTTCTGATCCATCAGCGTTGCTGTCGCTTTGAGAGTGAGAGTACCGTTCAAATCGTCCGTGCCTGTTACCTCAAAAAGGACACTTCCGTTCAGCACGTTGTCGTTGTCTATATCGAAAGTGAAGACATCTGATGCATTAACGACCGCTTCAGTATCCGCTGACTTTGAGCCAGTTGCAGCAGCATCGTGGAAATTGATAAGCTCTTTCGGTGAGGCTATATCGCTTCCCTCCTCAACAATGGACAGTTTGCCCACGTTGCTGGAGCCGAAGCGTTTCATTGTGATACTGTTAGCTGCCGTTCCGCCTGTCGCCGTCGTAACAGCTGCACTGCCTAAACCAGCACTCAGACCGGAAATCTCAACGCCCATCTCTCTGGCTTTACCGATAATAGTGCCGGCTTTATCTTGGATTGCAGTCGCCACAGCAGCAGCCGCCATATTTGCGCCGCCGTTAGTGGTATCCTTGACTTCAAGATCAACTTTCCCGAGTACAGTATCGCCCAGCTTGAACGTGTATGTTCGTGTTACTGACTGACCGGCCGTTGCAGGGGCTGTAATCGCTGTGACCTGGCCGCCTGCTTCCAGCTGTGTGTACTGTTTTCCGCCTACGCCATACGCGCCCGTGATGTTAACTTCATCCGGAGCCGCTTGATCAGCTTTTGACAGTTTAAGTGAATAACTGCCGGGGGCCATGTTATCGACCTGCACATCTTTAACGCCATCGGGAGAGTTTATAGTCTTATTTGTGAGGACGTTGGCGTGCTTGATGGTCATGATGTCTGACTTCTGTACTTCAGCCTGTCCGGGATCAGCCTTCACGCGGATCTTGTAGTTGCCCTCGATGGATTTCTTCTGCCCGAACTGGTCAACCTCACGAAGTCCGCCGTTGATGATGGCTTTGGTCTCCATGTCGCTTGAACTCCACAGACCTGCTGAGTCACCGTTGAGGAGTTTCTTCTTGTTGAACTGGGTTGTGTTGCCGATACGGGTGATTTCTTCCTTGAGCTGATCCATTTCCTCCTGAATATAGCTTCTGTCCTGCTGTGTCAGGGTGTCGTTTGCTCCCTGGACTGCAAGTTCACGCATACGCTGAAGGATTGAGTGTGTCTCTTGGAGTGCGCCTTCTGCTGTCTGGATAAGGCTGATGCCGTCCTGAGTGTTGGCGACTGCTCTGTCCAGTCCCTTAACCTGTGCGCGCATCTTCTCGGAAATTGCGAGTCCGGCTGCGTCGTCTGCGGCTGAGTTGATGCGGAGTCCGCTGGAGAGTTTCGCAATGGACTTCTGGAGCGCGTTGCTGGTGTTGTTGACGATGTTGTACGTCTGAAGCGCAGGGATATTATGCTGTATCACCATTGACATGATGATTCTACCTCCTTGTGTTTTATCCTTTTTGTCCCCAATTCTTCCGTGTACTGGGGATTTGTTCCTCCCCTCACGTGTTACGAGGGTAATTATTGTGCGCCTGTGTAACCTTTTTCCTAATCGCGATTTAGGTAGTTTGTGGAGCTTTGAGACCGTTTTTGTGATTGGCCTCTTCTCTTTTCACTGACAGTTTCGGAGCGTATTGCGTAAAACTTTAGCGGGAAAGAAACAATATTGTAGGTCTTTGACATACTCCAGTCAGCTCAACGCCGCCGGATTGTAGCATCAACGACACTGCCGGATTTCTCTGGTCTTACTGTGCCTCCGCTATAGGCTGATGCCCCAGCCCGTAAAATATTCATTGCCGCATTTCTGTCCCTGTCATGGACTGTTCCGCACTGAGGACACTTCCACTCGCGGATGTTCATGTTCTCTTTCACCTCATGATTCCTGTAACCGCATGTACTGCAAAGCTGGCTGGAAGGATAAAAGCGGTCAACAAAAGCTACCCTTGTTCCCAGCTTTGAAGCCTCATGCTGTAGGATTCTGACAAACTGATAGAAACCGAGACTGTAAATCTTCCTTCCCCAGATTTTAGCCATTCCCGCAATATTCAGGTCTTCGAGGCAAATTACAGCATATTGTTCACAAAGCCTGCGAGCCGTCTTGAAGTGGAAATCTTTGCGCTGGTTCACTGACTTGATATATGCGCGGGCTAAATCCATGCGGGCGCGTTCACGGTTGCGTGAGCCTTTCTTCTTGCGTGACAGCTTGCGGTGTTTCTTCCTTATACTATCAGCATTAAGCGTGAAAAAGTCAGGGGACTCTATATCATGTCCATCTGAGGCAGTGAGGAATCTTTTCAGCCCGAAGTCCAGCCCGACGGCACTACCCGATCTGAGCCTGACTGTGTCATACTGAATATCACACACCAGATGAACATATATATTCCCCAGCGCATCACGTTTTATTGTTACTGTTTTGATTTTCCCCATGATATTACGGGACTGAAAATATCTGTACCACCTGAAGAACAGTCTTATCCTCCCGTGAGGCTCGTCAAGTTTCCAGCCCGATTGTCTCAGCGTGAAGGATTTGTACCTGCGTACTTTCATGAAGCCCGGCGGAGAGGCTTTTATTCCCTGCTTGCGTTTCCTCCAGAAATTATTGTATGCCCACTCTATTCTGTCGGTTATGTCGTGTATTGCCTGAGCATCGAGCTCCTGCATGTAGGCAAAACGTTTTGACCTGTGCTTCAGCTTGGTGATGTGCTTCTGGAGCGCGTACTTGTGGAGGTGCTTCCCGTACAATTTGTAGTAATGTTTGTGCAGAGCAATACAATGATTATAGATGAGACCAGCTATGTTGATCAGCCTCATCAATTGTTTGTTGCGCTCTGAATTGTACAGCTTGAAGCAAAACGTTTTCATGATGCGGAAATTATACTATATTGCAGGGGCTTCCAGCATCAACTACACCGCCCGCACAAACAGGTCTTGCTGTGTCTCCGCAAATTGTTTGCTTACAGTGCAAGCTGGTGGATTTTACCCCTGCTCAACATTGCGGAAAGTATTATACGGAGAAATCCGGCAGAAGTTAGCGTGTCTTTGTGAATTTCCGGGCAGGCTCATGTACCGGGCAAGCGATTTTGTTTCCTTAACGGGGCTATACAGCAGAGGCAAATCTACCACGCCCGCAAGAATAAGGCTCTTACGGGCAGACTTCTTGCGCACCCCCTGTCTTCAGGCATAGGAGGCTCATTTCATTTCGAGGGAGCTTAGAATTTCTCCGAGCGTCTCAGCATTATTCATGAAGCCCGTGCTTATTATCATCATGTAGAAGTCCTCATCTCCGGCAATCACAGCCTGGCTTATTCCGTTGTTGCACTCAAAGCTCCAGCCGTCCTCATCATCACTAACAGGGGATGTGCCGTTCAGTTCGCGCGAGAATTTCACAGCAAGTCCGCCAATCGACTCGCCTTTGGGATCGCCTACTGTTATCGTCAGAGACCCGGACCTGTCATCAGCATTAACACTCACGACATCGCCAGACTCATTTGCTGTCCAGCCGTCCGGGATATTCAGCGAAAAGTAGCGGAACTCTTCAATGTCTGCATATGAGCTTGCAGCAGTCAGCAATAATATTACACACACCATTATGCGTTTCATGATTCTCTGCCTCCCTGTTAGTTTACAGCCGAAAACGGCCACGTCAGCGAGAACATTTCCGGCGATAACATTCTCCCGCTGAGGTACGCGAAAATCTCCGGGCCGAATATCATCGTCAGGAAGCAGCCAACCGCCAGAAACGGCACTAACGGTACAGCCTCCCCCCGTCCCCAGTGAAGACGGCCTATCAGCATCATCACTATCACCCAGAAGCCCCCCGCCATTATTCCCGCGTAGAACGCAAACAGTGTGAACTTCAGCCCCATCACCGCGCCAATCCCGGCCATGAATACAGCATCACCCCAGCCCATTCCGCCGCGTGAAAGCACGATTATCGCCGCGAAGATTCCCCACCCGGCAGCAGCACCAGCAAGTCCGTCAAGAACAGCCGGGAATCCTCCCGCAATCCTCAGAAGCAGGCACACAACTCCCGGCGCAAGCGCAAAAGCGTCAAACACATCCCCGGACTCGTAATCCGTGAGAGAGTTCAGCACAAGGCCGCAAGTCCCAATCCCCGCTAGCATGGCCGCCCAGGAAATCCCCCAGCGGTATATTACCGTCATCGCCAGAGAAGCGCAGAGTATTTCGACAATGATATAGCGCACCGAGATTTTCGCCCCGCAGTGCCGGCATTTCCCCCGCTGAATTAGCCACGATATTACCGGGACAAGCTCCAACGCTCCCAGTACATGACCGCAGGACTCGCACACTGAACGCTCGCTGCCCCACCATGAACGCCCCTGAATGCTTCTGTGAGCCGCTACGTTGAGGAATGAGCCGAGACACGCTCCGAGTATCCCGGCCATGATTATCGACTGTGTCATCATTTCTTCTTCTGTATGTCGTAAACGTACTGCCTGTTGTCGTCGTCCTTCTTGTGCTGGCTGTCCCGGGCGTAGACAACACCGCCGTATGTCGTTATGTTGCGCCTGAGCTTTTCGGCCTCAGCGTTTATTGCCTCCGCTAATTTCTGGCGGCTACCCTTCTTGTCGCGGCTGTAGGTCTGCAAGTCCCGCTCAATATATCCCAGGTCAACAAGTGCCTGAACATCAACGGGGCTAATCTCCATTTCGTCAGCAAGAGTCTCAAGGTCAAAATCCCTGTCCTGATTGTCGCGCATATACTCGTGAACACGGCCGTATATTTCCTCAAGCCGCCGTATACAGTCGCCGCATATACGCTGTCCCTCGAAGCCGTTGTAGATCCTCCTGCATAACCTGCATTCAGTAAGTGCCATTGATTTATTGCCTCCCTGTTATTTTTTCCTCTTGCGCCTGTTCTTGTACCTGTGGTTGACTCCGCCGTAGGTAGTCGCCTTAGTGCGTTCTATCATTTTCGCGAGCTCTTCGGCAAACTCCTTCGCTAGCTTCTGGCGTTCTGTTACTGTTCCTGTGTAGGTCTGTATGTCGCGCTCCAGCCAGCCAAGCTCAAGGATTATCTCCATTTCGGCGGGAGTAGTCTTTGTTTCCTCCATCATGCGGGCAATGTCTATGTCCTTTGTTGTGCGTATGTAGTTGTGGATTCGCCCGTAAGTGCCTTCAAGCCTCATGCGGCAGCTGTGGCAGATTTCAGTTACGCCTATGAATGTCTCATCATCATAAAGCGATTTGCAGACTTTGCATTCTCTCAGTGCCATATAGAAATTCTCCCGGTGAAAATATATATGCTAATTGTACATGATATGATAAGAAAAATTTTCACAGGAGGAATGTTTGTTACGCTGAAATTTTTTGTGGGACTGTTACGGATGATGCCGCACAGTTTCGCGCTTGCCTTTGGGAGATTCGCCGGGAGGGTTCTCCGTCTCATTCTCTGGAAAATCACGGACAGGTGCGAGGCCAGGTGCGTGAAGTCTCTCGGAGTCGGTGTAACGGTTGCGCGTGGAATAGTCCGGGACTCTTTCGTGAACCTTGGGATGTCAGCCGCAGAATTTATCCGTCTGCCTAGAGTCATATCACGTATTGATGAGCTTGTTGACTTCCCGCAAGAGAGCATTGACGTTCTCCGTTCGGCATTGTCGAGGGGCAGGGGGGCAATCCTCATGTGCCAGCATTATGGCAACTGGGAGTACGCCGCCGCAAGAGTCATTCACGAGGGCTTCCCGCTTCACTCCGTCTACACTCCTCAGAGGGACAAGCGAGTCGAGGCCGTAATCATGTCAACCCGTCAGGAAGTCTCACACATGGCCATGATTGACAGCAACACCGGGCTTCGCGAGATATTTCGTGTGCTTAGGGCCGGGAAAATTCTCGTGGTCATGCAGGACTTGGACGCGAGGCAGGACGGCATTCCCTCCGAATTTCTCGGACTCCCTGCGCGGACTCATGAAGGCATCGTGAAGCTGTACAGGAAGTTCCGCTGCCCTGTGATAAACGCGGAGTACTGGCGGGACATGGACGACCCTTCGCGGCATCACATAAGGCTTCACGGAATACTCAGCGACATGAAGGACGGAAACGGGAAGCCATTCGGCGAAGACATCAGCGCAAGTATCAGAATGTGCAACGAACACATAGAGCGGGTAATAATGAGGAGGCCGGGACAATGGCTGTGGCTTCTGGACAGGTGGCAGTACACGCTGGGGAAAAAGATTTAGTGCTTGGGCTTGATCCTGGGAGGGACAAAACCGGGTTTGCTTTCGTGAATCTTGACGGGGGTTTAGCGGCTGCCGGGATATTTCCGACTGCTGACAGAGAGAATTTCTTTGCGGGAATCGAGTCGTCTGTGAGCGTTTTGCGGGACTGTTTCACGGAGGGCAATGCGGATTTTCTCCCGGAGAATCTTTGCGGCCATGTTGCAGCTGTGATTATTGGGGACGGGACTACAAGCCGGGAATTTTCCGGGTATGTTCGTGAGAGGGTTGCGGGCTGGGACTGTGAGGTTCTTGCGGTTGACGAGAGGAACACTACGCTTGAGGCGCGGAGTCTGTACTGGAAGGTTCACAGGCCGGGCTTCTGGCTGAGACTTCTGCCGGAGGGTATGAGAGTCCCGGAAAGAGTGCTTGATGATTTCGCTGCGTGGGCTGTGGCTTTGCGCGGGCTGAAAAAATATAGAGATATACGCCGGAATAAGCTATAATAATGGACAATCAAATTCCAATGTCAATAACAAATTACAGGGAGGGAGATTAATTACAGATGGCCGGTAACGATAAACTAATCGCTCTGGTAAATAGTTTTGCATCGGCTGTTCTTTCCGTAGGGCGAGAAGTGGGGCTTAATATCACCCTCAACAAGTCAAAAGTTTCCCCGGGAATCAAAGTCGGCAATATCTGCACAACAGCATTAATCGGAGTCGTTGGTGTAGGCTCAAGGGGTACTGTGAATATAATGCTGGACAAGGACGGCTTCGAGAATATCATTAAAGCCATGTCAGGCGGAATGATAATGCCCCAGTTAGGCGATGACGTGTCGATGAGCGTGATCGGCGAGCTGTCCAACATGATAGGCGGGCGCGCGCTGGTGCAAAGTGCGCTTGGTACTGTTGACGTGACTCCGCCGCAGTTAATCGTAGGGGAAAATATCAGGAACGTAACGAAAGAGGATAACGGCATGAGGAGTTTCACATTACCGTTTGAGCTTCAGCCTTCGGGGGGGCTTTATCTTGTGCTTTCGTTCAAGATTGACTAGCCTGTAAAGTTTTCGCATTACTCTACAGAAATTTATCCGGGCGGTTCTGGTCTGAATGGGCCGGAGCCGCTTTTCACATTAACAGGGAGGAAGATTTATTCATGTTCAGACGTTTGTTGTTGGCGTTCATGGCCGCAGTAATTCTCGCACTGAGTCCGCTTCAGGGTGATGCGGGGGTAGTTCTGGTTCTTTCGGGCGGGGGGATAAAGGGCTTCGCTCATCTGGGGGTCATGGAGACGCTTGAGCTTAACGGAGTCCCTATTGTCGGCATCGTAGGCACAAGCATGGGCGCGTTGATGGGTGCGTTGAGGGCGAGCGGTTACTCCACGAAGGACATGCACAGGATACTCAAGGAGTTAGACCTTCCGAGCCTCCTCAGCGAAAACACCGGGCCTATGTTCGTCTTCACAGGCAATGACAGGCGCGCAAAGACCAACACAGTCAGCCTCCTCACCTACAAGAAGCAGGAAGGCCAGGTAGGGCCCAAGGGACTGTTGACGGGGGATAAGCTGTACACGTATTTCTCACAGCTGATGAAGCATGTTACCGAGACGGACTTCTACCACCTGCCTATACCGTATGCGGCTGTGGCGACTGACATCAACACGGGGGAAAAAGTAGTCCTCAAGGAAGGCAACTTAGCGGCGGCGATGAGAGCATCAATGTCGATACCGATGGTGTTCGAGCCATGGAAGATTGATGACCACCTTCTTGTTGACGGCGGAATAGTCTCAAACCTTCCCGTGTACACAGCAAAGGAATTGTTTCCCGGCATCCCAATAGTAGCAGTAGACATATCCGACTCGATGGGGAAAGACGGCGTAAATTCCTACATGGACGTTCTGAACCAGTCGCTCACGATTCTCATGAGGAAGACTACTGACGAGGAAGCATCAGCGGCGGATATAGTCCTCAAGCCTGACGTAGCAGGACTCGGAACGCTGGACAATGTTGACCCGGAGAAAGTGATTGTTCTCGGCACAGAGGAGGCAATGAAGCACATTGACGCGATAAAGGCACTCTCTGAGACCGGCCCGGCACTGTTCACGCTTGAGACAGAAGAAAGGACTCTGAGCAACATTGTAGGTGATGTTGAGGTACACGGGCTTCCGCCTAAGATGGCCGCGCTTGTCCGCAAGAGGGCTATGCGGTGGATAGGCAAGCCTGTTGACGACAAAGCAATATCAGACGGACTTGACCGTTTGTCTGAGTCAGTCGGTATTGAGATGGCTGACTACCAGTTAGGGCGGACGGCTTCGGGCGATGTGCTTGTGAGAATTGATGTAAGGAAGTCCCCGGAGCTTAAGGTTGGAATCTCCGGCTACACTACGAACCTTCACCCGAACAGGTGGCTTTACCTCAAGGGTGAGATGAACGGTATATTCTCGGAGTATGACTCGCTTCTGGGTGTTGCGAAAATCGGCAAGCAGTGGGGACTCGATCTCACGTACCAGACAGCACCTCAGCCCATGGACGGGTGGCAGTTCACATTGTCGGCACAGAACTGGCAGCCAGCCGGGGAGGAAGACCACCTGCGAGACTGGGACAGGTATGCGATAGGAGCGGCTAGGCTCTTCACGTGGGGCGATGTCAATATGGGTCTGGGCTATGCGTATGAGCATGTTGACGGAGATCCCATTTCAACCAAAGATGACACTGAAGCGGGCGGCTTAACGTTCTTCGCGGAATATGACACGCTGGACATGCCTTCAGACCCGACAAAGGGCCATGCGTGGAAGATCAATGCCTGGTGGCCGGACTTTGACGAGGTGAATTACAGGTTGAGCTACTTCAAGCCGCTTGATGTTTCGAGCCTGTGGAGGACGTATCTGCGTCTGGGCTTTGCGGAAGGCGACATGAACAAGAGAGCGCACGCGGTATATCTGGGAGCTGCTGAGGAATTGTACTCTGTTGCGGCGAATCCTATTGAGGCTGAGAGAATGTTCTGGGCTAATCTGGCGTTCAGGAAGATACTGAATCGGACGGCGGTCGGTGTCTTGGCGGGTGAGCTTTTCGGGAGCTGGGGCTATGCTATGGACAAGGGATGGCACAAGGTAGATGCTCCGTGGGAAGTTGGGGTTGCGGTGAATTTCCCGAACAACATAATCGATATGAAGCTGGCGGTAATGTACGGCTCTGAGGAGCTGAAGACGGGGTTCTTCCTTGGTGTGCCGATATGGGATCACTATCCTCTGCCGTAGAAGGGAGGAAGAATGCGAGTGAACAAACCCGTCCGTCATGGTGAATGGGTTGCGGGTGAAGTATGGATTTCGGATGACTTTGATGACCCGCTGGAATTTGTGTCGCCCGAAGAGCAGAGAGTCCTTGAGGCCATGCCTTAAGGGAAATTGCAGGAGCTAGCTGTGTGATGTGAAAGGAGGAGGAATAATCATGATACTTCGAGAGAAAGACATTAAGGAGCTGGAGAAAGTTCCGGCTGGGAAATGGCATGAGGTTATGGAGTTCGCACGCGCTGTTACGGAAGCGCACAAGAGAGCGATAAATTCCAGCAAGAAACGCGACAAGCCTCGCCTTTGGGGTGCGCTGGAAGGCCAAGTGTGGATGTCGGATGATTTCGATGATCCGCTGGAATTTGTGTCGCCAGAGGAAATGAAGGTGCCTGAGGCCATGCGTGAAGGGAAATTGCAGGAGGCCGCTGTGTGATGTGAAAGGAGGGGAGATTATGACACTGAGGGAGGAAATACAGCACTACATTGATGATGTACCTGAAAGCAGTTTGCAGTTGCTACTTCAATTTGTGCGTTTCCTGCGTGAAAGCCCGGCAGTCCCGGCCAAGCGTGAAAAAAGGAAGCGGGACAGACCTCGTTTGCTGGGAGTACTTGAGGCCATACGCACGGCTAAGAAAGCAGAAGCAGAATTACAGGAGGCCGTTGTCTGATGTACCTTCTCGACACATGCGCGTTCATATAGATGGTGAAGAAAGACGACAGAGTCCCTGCTGAAGTCCTGAACATTCTCAGCGGCTATGATGATGTCTACGTGAGTCAGGCTACATTCTGGGAGATTGCAATCAAGAAAACCACAGGCAAACTTGATGTTGCGCAGGACAGTTTCGAGCTTGAGAAGCTGTGTATTGCCAATGAGATTGAAATTCTCACGCTCAAAATGGAATACTTCGAGCGCATACAGAAACTGCCCCTGATTCATCGCGACCCATTCGACCGCATAATCACAGCGACCGCAATCGAGGAAGGCTTGACGCTCCTGACGCAGGACAGCGAAATCGTGAAGTATGACGGAGTAAAAACATTCTGGCAGACAAACAAGGAGGACTAACACAATTGGCACGGAATATTACACCGAGAAATGAGAACTATTCACAGTGGTATCTTGACGTGATAAAAGCGGCGGGACTTGCGGACTACGCTCCCATACGTGGATGCATGGTGATACGTCCTACCGGCTATGCGATCTGGGAGAACATACAGGCCAAACTCGATGCTGAGTTCAAGCGCACCGGCCACGTAAACGCATACTTCCCGCTTCTTATCCCCGAATCATTCTTCAGGAAGGAGGCCGAACACGTCGAGGGATTCGCCCCGGAGCTGGCTATGGTCACCCACGCAGGCGGCGAAAAGCTCGAAGAACCCCTTGCAGTACGCTCAACTTCTGAGACAGTCATAGGCTACATGTATGCGAAGTGGATTCAGTCGTGGCGGGATCTGCCCGTACTCATGAACCAGTGGTGCAACGTCATGCGCTGGGAGAAACGTCCGCGATTGTTCCTGAGAACGTCCGAGTTCCTCTGGCAGGAAGGACACACCGCCCACGAAACAGAGCAGGAAGCGCGCGAGGAAGTCCTCAGAATGCTTGAGGTCTACAGAAAGGTGCTTGAGGAGGAGCTTGCTATTCCCGTTCTTGCGGGCGAAAAGACAGCGGGTGAGAGATTCCCCGGAGCTGTCGACACTTACACCTGCGAGGCAATGATGAGTGATACGAAGGCTCTTCAGTCAGCAACGAGTCATTTCCTCGGTCAGAATTTCGCAAAGGCATTCGAGATTCAGTACCAGAACAGAGAAGGCGAGCTTGCTTACTGCTGGACTACAAGCTGGGGAGTGTCAACAAGGTCAATCGGCGCGCTTATCATGGTTCACTCGGATGATGACGGGCTTATCGTCCCGCCCAGAATCGCACCGACAAAGGCCGTAATCCTCCCCATCTCGAAGGATGAGTCAGTTGCGGCGAATACCATTCTCCCGAAGGCAAAAGAGCTGTCAGCAAAACTAGACTCCGAACTCGGCGGAATGTTCACGAAGGTTGATACTGACTTCCACATGAGGCCGGCAGATAGATTCTTCACGCACCTCCAGAAGGGAGTCCCCGTGAGGCTTGAGCTTGGCGAGAAGGATTTAGCAGCCGGGACTGTGAGACTCGTGCGTCGTGATACCGGGGCGAAAATGGACGTGGCTAATGACGAGGTCATCCCGACGGTGAAGAATCTGCTCGATGACATACAGGACAGCCTTTACGCGAGGGCAAAAAGTTTCAGGGACGAGAACACACACGATGCGGCGACATATGATGAGCTGAAAGAGATTATTGCGGACAAGGGCGGGTTCGTCCGTGCGTATTTCGGAGGCACTAAGGATGACGAGACTCGAATCCGTGAAGAGACAGGCGCGACTCCTAGGTGCATTTTGCCGGGAAACGACACAGGCAGGTGCATCATCACGGGCAATGACGGCGCAAGGCTCACAGTTTTTGCGAGGGCGTATTAGGACATGGCCGGAAATTTCGAGGCTGATTTAGTTTTCGCGGGCGGCGAGGGGGGCTATCTTCCGTCTGCTGACGTGTGGATAGTTATTGACGTTCTCCGGGCTACTACTGTGATGACACGGTGGTTCGAGCTTGGCGGGACGGAGCTTTACCCGGTGAAGTCTCCTGACCTTGCGCGTGAACTCGTTAAGGAACTGCGGGGGCGTGGGTCATCTCCTCTGCTCATGGGCGAGGTCAACGGCATTCCTCCTGAAGGTTTCGACATGGGCAACTCTCCACTCGACCTGAACTATGATGTTATACGCGAGCATTATTGCGGGGTCATGTCAACAACAAACGGAACGGGGGCATTGCTTGAGGCCGAGTCTACTGGCTGCCCGGTGATAGCGGCGTGTTTCAGGAATTACTCGGCATGTCTCGACCATGCTTTGACTGTTGGGACTCGTGTCGGCATTCTGTGTTCAGGCAGGAAGCACCGCCCCTCATGGGAGGATACGCTCTGCGCGGGGGCAGTGATTGAGGACATGACACGGCGCGGGGAAGTCATGATGTCTGACAGCGCGAGGATGGCTCTCACACTCTGGCAGAACAGCGGCAATGACACCGAGTCCTGCGTGAGGCTGTCGAATCATGCTCAGTACCTCACACAGATAGGCTACAGCGATGATATTTCGTTCGCCTGCGAGATCGATTCGTCAACCGTAGTCCCAATGCTGGCGGAAAACGAAGAGCGCACAATATTGCGGGCAGTCTCAGGAAGCGCGAGGCCGTATCAGCGTGAGGGAGCAACCGTGAAGAAGGCTGATCCGTTCGAGGAGCTGTTAGCGTACACAAGGAAGAAGGCTAACTAACACTCTCAAAATTTTCATGAAAGGTAGGTGTAAATCCGTTACAGAAAGATATAAATCCGGCTAACGTATATGCGGCTGGGCTATGTACCCGTACGTTAGCTGGGGCTTCAAGGTTCTTCGCAGAGAAGCGAACAACTTTTCGTCAGTCTTCTGTAACGGTTTGACATGAAGACACTGTATCTTGACTGTTTCGCCGGGATTGCCGGTGATATGTTCATCGGGGCATTGCTGAATCTCGTGCCCAATCCCGAAATCATAAGGGACGAAATCAGGAAGATCCACGCTCTTGACCCGGACGAGTACGAAATCGTGATAGAGCATACATCACGGAGCGGACTCGCAGGGATAAACTTTGACGTTCACACACACGAGCATCACCACGAGCATGAACACGGAGAGCATCACCACAATCATCACCGGCACTTGCACGACATAGAGGCGATGATTTCCGGCAGCGACTTGTCCCAGAGGGTGAAGCGGGAAACTCTGCGGGCATTCTCACTTCTTGCTGAGGCTGAAGCCCACGTACACGGCACTACCCCCGACAAGATTCACTTCCACGAGGTCGGAGCAGTAGACTCAATCATCGACATTGCCGGGGCATTCGTGCTGATGGAAGCGTTAAACTGGCCGCGTGTGATATGCTCGCCCGTCAACATAGGCTCTGGGACGGTGGAATGCGCTCACGGCGTGCTTCCTGTGCCTGCTCCTGCGACTGAGTACCTGCTTCACGGACTGCCAGTATTCGCGGCTGGCTCACCAATGGAGCGGACGACTCCCACAGGGGCATTGCTGGTGAAGATTCTTGCTGACGGATTCGGAGTCATGCCGTCCGGGAAAATCATTGCGTCAGGTTTCGGCTTCGGCAACCGAGAGTCAGAAGACATGCCCAACGCTTTGCGCGCAATGATGATTGAGACTGCCGGGGAAATCGCCGGGTTTGTCCGCGAGAAGCTGACTCTGATTGAGTGCAACATTGACGACATGAATCCGCAGGACTACGAGACTGTTTGCGGGAAACTTTTTGGGGCTGGCGCGCTTGACGTGTGGACGGAGAACATCAGCATGAAGAAGTCCCGTCCGGGTGTGAAGCTGTGCTGCCTGACTGTGCCGGACGAGGCCGTGAACATGTGCCGGATAATTCTGCGTGATACTACTACTCAGGGAGTGAGGCTGAAGGATTATGACCGTTTGCGGCTGAACTGGCACGTTGAGGAGGCTGATACGTCATTGGGGAAAATTCATGTGAAGGTTACGGAGCTTGACGGGGAAACTTTGCGGAGCGTCCCGGAATATGAGGACGTGAAAGCTGTTGCCGCTCATCACAATATCCCGATGTGGGAGGCAAGGAATCTCATTCTCCGGGAAATATTATAGACACGAGTCCCCCGCCGGAATTATTGCTGACGGGGGAGTTTTCATGCCTGCCGCGCTGACGTATAGCGGGGGTGATACCTGTACTTCTAGAAGATTTTTCCGCTATGAGATTTCCGCTTGTGCCCGTCAAGTTTCTTCTGCAATAATCCTTTCAGCGTACTCTGCGTGTGGTCGGAGGCATTCTGCACGTTCTCGGCTTCAGTCTTCACTTTTTCCGAAGCTCTCAGAAGGTCGGACTGTCTTACAGTTTCGCTCCCATTCATAGCGCACACAATACATGCATCCCTTACGGCATTCTTGATTTCCCGCCCGCAGAAAGCATCATACCTCACCGCAAGTTCACCCGTATCAACGTCATCACTCAATGGGATTCTCAGGCCGTTACCCCGCAAATGACGCTCCCAGATTGCCCGGCGTGCCTCAGCGTCAGGATTCGGAAACTCAATGCTGATCAGCCGCGACAGAAAAGCACGGTCATAATTCACGACAAGGTTAGTCGCAAAGATTACTATTCCCCTGAAGCGTTCCAGCGAGATTAACAGCTGACTCCTCATTGAGTTTATCGCCTGCTCCGAGCCGCTCCGTACATCAGTCAGCCTCTTCGACAGCAGAGAGTCAGACTCATCGAGGAACAGCACCGCATCTTCACGCTGTGCCGCAAGGAATATAGCCTTGACCATCTTCGGACCTTCACCGTGATACTTGCTCTCAATGTCAGCATATGCCGCGCGTATAATCTTCTTGCCCAGCATGGCCGCGACCGCCTCAGCCGCCATACTCTTGCCCGTTCCCGGCGCACCGTAAAAGCTCATGGCAGACACCGCATAGGGGATAATGCTCCTCAGTCCCCAGTCGTCAAAAACTTTCTCCTCAACCTGAATTGTTGCGACTGCCTCGATGATTTTACGCCGTGTCAATTCCGGAAGTATCACCTGTTCGAACGTGTAGTGAGGCTCTTCCGCGTGGTAGTTGAGGGATAATTTCTCGTAGTCGAACTCGCTGGCTTCTTCGCGGGAGTCCTGTTTTGGTTTTGCTGACGGTGGGAGATTCTTGGGTCTGTAATCCGGGTTGAGCTGCTTGTAGTTCAGCTTCACTTCAACGGGGCAGCCGAATATTTCTGTGATTGCTGACGTGATTTCTGACTCATGGCCGGGACGCTTGGCGTTCTCCATTATGCAGACGGTTACGGAGTCGCCCCCGAAAAACTCAATGTCCGAGTCCGGGAACTGACCGTAATATTTCGTGAACGAGTCGTGAAGTGAGGCGCGTAACTTTTCGCGGGAGGCCGGGAAATTTCCGGGGAGGGTGATGTATATTCTCATGCCTCGATAACCACCATGCCCTCGCTGCCCAGAAGCCTCTGCACCCTGCTGTCCCTTGTCGCGCTTGTGTCCTTCACCAGCTCAACATCACCGACAACCTCGCCGGAAGCGTCAACAGCAGCTACAACATCCGTATAGTCTTCATCGCAGAGCTTGTCCAGCTCATTGCATGTAACCTTGTTGTCGCAGGTTCTCGCCATGTCTTTCAGGTGCGCTACTGCTACTTTCTTTGCGTTCTCAGCTTCTATCTTCTGGTGAATCTTATCCCGCAACGCCTTTATTGTGAGCCGTACAACCCACACTATGAACGCGCCCAACGCCAAGAGCGCGGCTATTCCCAGAAAAGTGAACATGTCATCATACCTCCAAGCACGTTTATATTTTCACCGTAACTGATTCCCTGCCGTCAAGTAGCTCTGTAATATCAGCATCAACTTCGTCGGCGTGGAAAACATAATCGCTCATAAGTGCGTTACGCTTGGCATCTTTCAGTGAGAGCCTTACCACGAAATTATCGCATTCATTGGCCGGAAACTCGTTGCTCCTAACTGAGAGTGTGAAGTAGGTTACTTTGGGGTTGTTGCGACGTTCCCGCCTGACCAGGTCAACACAGAACTGAAGCGTTATGACCTTCTCGTAATCATCACCGACTATCAGCCCCGCTAATCTCTCAGCTGTTCTTTCCGCCAAATCATTAATGCCGCGAAGTATATTCATGCGTATATCCGCTGCCCCTCGTGGAGATCGCTTGAGATTCCTTCGCCCTCAAATTCTGTGTATTCATCGCTGTCAAGATCCTTCAGCTTCACTTTGTTGTTCGAGCGGTCTATGTTGGAGACTAACGCGCGTTTTATGTTGCGCTGCCTCATCTCATCACGGAGCTTCCTCTCATCGATTATGCCTTTTATCACAACAGCGGCAACACTGGCTATCAATGCGCCGATGAGAATCTTCCCGATTAAGTCCCACATAGTTACGCCTCCACTACCAAGACACCGTTTCCCTTCGCGAGGGCATTCTCCATTTTCGAGTCGAGCTTGTCGTACCTGACCAGAAGAGAATCCCTTATGCTGTCTTTATCCTCATTGCTCACGATTGCCACTATAAGGTAGGTTTCCTTGCTGAGGTCAATATTGAGCTCCTGATGAAGTATCCTGAAGTTGTCGTTTGTGGCCTTGCATATAACAGCCCTGCAGCCCTGCCCGAACATTTCTCCTCTGGCATTGATCCAGTCTCTTGCCTCGCTGAGTGTGAACGTTCCGGCGAACACGGGGTATCCGAAGCAATTGTAGAGCAGCCTCCTGCGGCGTTCCTGCGCGTTTTCCTTCATGCGGATCGCGAGCCTGTCAGCAACAACACCAGCAACCAGACCGCCTGCGAAAGTTCCCGCAAGTGTCATCAATCCCACTTCCATATATTGCATCCTCCTTGTGAAAATTTTTGCGTGATTGAATTATAATAGCGTACATTTTTTTTTTTCAAGGACGGATGTACTAGCACAAAAAATTCCCCCGGCCATGTCTCTGACCGAGGAAATAATCTTCGTGTTACTGTCTACTTTGCGGCTTCAGGCTGGGGAGTCTCAGCGGGCTTCTCTGTTGCGGGAGGTACAGTCCTGTTCAGCTCCTGCTGTTTCTGCCAGGCCTCCATGCGGTCAAGCCTCTGCACGAACCTCCAAGCGTCAACCTCCTGCCTGACTGTCTGAATCTTCGCGAACACCTCAAGAGCCTTCTGCTTGTTGAGCGGGCGACTCGTCATGGCCTCCTCAAGGTCAATGTGTAACTTCGCGATCTCGGATGCCTTTGCGCGAATCTCCTGCGGCATGTCGGGAGTGAATACCGGGCCTCTGCGTCCTCTTCCCTCAAAGCCGCAACGTTTCCCCTCAAAGCCTCTTCCCTCGAAGCCTGGCATGTCTGGCCGGGAATCTCCGCGTAAGCCTCTGATGTCCCCTGATACATTCATCGGGCGGGGGCCTCTTCCGTTAAAGTCCTGGAAGTTCCTCGTTACCTGGGGGCGGTTCATCTGCTGCTGCTGATTCCTGCGTTCCTTCGGCTGTGCAAGGGCTGACCCTGCGATGCACATTACACACACTACTGCGACTGCTACAAGTACTTTCTTCATGATATATATCCTCCTTTTGTTGTTGCCACTGTTGATGTTGCTGCTTACCGTCTGGGCTGATTCCTGTCGAACTCCGGCGGCCTTCTGTCTCCTGAGCGCGGCGGCATCGGCGGTCTCTTGTCGGGGCTGATTCTGGGATGCCTGTCATCGGGGGGCATTGGCGGTCTGTCATCTGGCCTGCGTACATCCCTGCTCATCGGGGGACGCTTCGAGCTGATAGTGTCGGGCGGTTCTGGCGGTCTTGGCCTGGCGGGCTGAGTCGAGGCTACTTTCCTGCCTTTGTCCCAAACAGCGAAATTTTCCCTGATCTCCGCAAATGATGTTCCTGTTACTGCCAGTACTTCCGCTAACACTAATCCTGCTGCAACTGCTTTCTTCATCGTGTATTCTCCTTTCTTGACGGTGCTGTGATTATGTCCTACCAGCGCGGCGGCATCCTTCTGTCAGGCGGCGGCATATTTGCCCGCGGGTCTCTGTGAGGCGGTGGCATGTGTCCTCCCGGCCCTTCGCGGTGAAATCCCATCCTGCCCGGCCCTCTGTCCCATTCGTGAGGAGGGGGCATGTGTCCACCCGGACCGCCCGGTTCACCCGGCCCTCTGTGATGAGGAGGCTCTCTCCATTCACGGGGCGGAGGCATGTTGCCGGGATGATGCCTCGATGCTTCTATTTCTTCTGCTGCTGACGTGCCTGTTACGATCAACGCGCTTCCTGCTGTTATTATCATGAGTGCTGCTGCAAATTTTGCTTTCTTCATCTCGTGATTACCTCCTTGTTTCAACGCTGATAGAATAATCCCGGATTGTGAACGTGCTGTGTAATCAATCTATAATTCTTGTGAAGGAGTCTGATTTACCGTGAAAATATTAATCGTCGAGGACGAAGCAGCAATCGCAGAAGTCGTGAGCGCATATGCAAAGCGTGAAGGCTACGAGACTGTAACAGCTTCTGACGGAGTGAGTGCCCTCGATATTTTCAGCCGTGAAGATATTTCCCTCGTCATTCTGGATCTGATGCTCCCTAAACTTTCAGGCGAGGAAGTATGCAGGCGTATACGAGAGAAGTCCCAAGTCCCGGTAATCATGCTCACGGCCAAAACAGGAGAGTCTGATGTGGTTTACGGACTCGATATTGGCGCGAATGATTACGTGGCAAAACCCTTCAGCCCTCGCGTATTGATGGCGAGAGTACGCGCGCAGCTCAGACCGTCAGCAGCAAGAGACAACATAGCCTCCGGTTTCTGTGCGGACGGAAGGATAGAGATTGACCCCGAACGAGTCGAAATACGCAAGGACGGCAAGCCCATTCCCGTAACAAAAAGCGAGTTCCTGATATTCTCGACTCTTGCCTCGCGCCCGATTAGGACATGGTCAAGGGATGAGATTATACGCACGGCATTGGGTGATGATTACGATGGCTTCGACAGGACGATTGACACATACATAAAGAATCTCCGCAAGAAACTCGCCGAGCCCGGCCACGAAAACGGCTGGATAAAGACCGTATACGGCTTCGGCTACAGGTTTGACGATGAGAAGTAGGTCTCTTCGCTCACATTTCCTGCTGCTCTACGTGATGCTTGCGGTCTTGTCGGGAATTGTAGTGCCGGTACTCTGCGTGAAGTTCAGCACTGACGCTTTCAGGAACTACCAGATACAGCGTAGGCAGGCTGACCTGGAGAATCTCGGCGACTCACTGGCTACACTCTACCGTGAAGAAGGAGGGGTCTGGAAACGCCGCAGGGTGATGGACATACTGCGCCCGGCTCCTCAATGGGGGGGTATGGTGATAGTTCTGACTGACACGAACGGCCGGGAGATATACACTCTCCGTCCCATGCAGATGCGTCGCACCTCAAGGAATGACCCCCCGGCACAGTCTCAGCAGTCAGAAGACGTTGAACACATAACCGTCAACCTGCCCGGAAACGCCGGGAAACTCGAAATCGAGCGCAGGATTCCAACAGGACGCTATGAGGCATCATTCCTCACCTACCTCATGGGCTACACACTGGCGGGTGCGCTGGTGATGATAGTCTTTGCCTGCGGATCCGGCTACGTTGTGGCGGGGAGACTGAGCCGTCCCGTGATACTTGCGATTGAGAGGACGAAGGATATTGCGCGGGGGGATTACGATGTTCACGAGGAGGTCAAGCCTGTGGGGATACGTGAGCTTGACGCGCTGACTCGTGGCGTTGAGGATCTCGGGCGGTCATTGGCGGGGCAGGAAAAACTGCGGCGGCGATTGATGGTTGACGTTGCGCACGAACTGAGGACTCCCCTGACGGTAACACGCACACAGATTGAAGCGATTGCTGACGGGATACTTGAGCCGACTCCCGAACGCCTGACCCTATGCGTGAACGAGATGACGAGACTCGCTGACCTCATCGGGAATGTTGATGTCTTGTCGCGGATTGAGGGAGAGACTCTGAGGCTTAACCTTGAGATTACCGACATGAAGAAGTTTCTTGAGTATGTGGCAGAAAATTTCTCGCCGCTTTTCGCTAAGGCTGGTATCACTCTGGCGGCAGAACTTGACGCTGTTACGTGCGAGATTGACCGTGAGCAGTTCCGTCATGTTGTCGATAATCTCCTGTCCAACGCACTGCGCTACACTGACGAGGGCGGGAAGGTGAGTCTTAGGCTGTCTGCTGACGGTGAGGACGCTGTGATTGAGGTTGCTGACACCGGGATAGGGATTGCGCCTGAAGACCTGCCGAACATCTTCGAGCGTTTCTGGCGGGCTGATGAGTCGCGGACGAGGGTAACAGGCGGAAGCGGTGTAGGACTGGCAATAGTGAAGGCCACAGTTGAGGCACACGGCGGGGAAATCTCAGCAGTCAGCAGAAAGGGAGAAGGTACGTGTTTCACGGTGAGGCTTAAGCGGGCGGAAGCGGTGTAGGACTGGCAATAGTGAAGGCCACAGTTGAGGCACACGGCGGGAATATCTCAGCAGTCAGCAAAAAGGGTGAAGGTACATGTTTCACGGTGAGGCTCAAGCGGGCAGAAGCGGTGTAGGTCTGGCAATAGTGAAGGCCACAGTCGAGGCACACGGCGGGAATATCTCAGCAGTCAGCAAAAAGGGTGAAGGTACATGTTTCACGGTGAGGCTCAAGCGGGCGTAAACAGGCTCAATCACTCATTGGGATTCAGAATCAGCATGATATACTTTGCGCAACTATCACAGATTACAGGAAGGAGCAATTAACGTTGCCCGTGCTGAAAATAGGGAAGTATCAGCCCCGTTACCCCCTCATACAGGGCGGAATGGGAGTCGACATCTCCGGGCCTAACCTAGCCGGCCATGTCGCGAAAAACGGAGGAATAGGGACAATTGCGAGCGTGGGACTTGCGCATGACTCGCCGCTGTTCCAGATAGAGAAGCACAACTACTTTGACGTGAACGAGATCGTCATCAAGGAAGCCATAGCCAAAGCCAAATCAATCGCCGGGCCGGGCGGAATAGTCGCGGTGAACTGCATGGTGGCACTCACCGACTATGACAGGCAGGTGCGCTCGTCAGCAGAAGGCGGTGCGGACATCATCATATCGGGCGCGGGACTCCCTCTCAGACTGCCGGACTACACGAAGGATTTTCCCGATGTCGCGCTTGTGCCTATAGTGTCGTCAGCAAAAGCCGCCAGCCTCATCACACGGCACTGGGAGAAGAAGTACCACCGAGTCCCGGACGCTTTCGTTGTGGAGGAGCCTGCTACAGCCGGGGGGCATCTGGGAGCTATGACGATTGAGCAGGTTTTTGACCCGGCATTGAGGCTTGAGACCGCTGTGCCTGACGTTGTGCGCTATGTCCGGGACGAGATGAAGAGCGATATTCCCGTGATAGCCGCCGGGGGAATCTGGGACAAGGCCGACATTGAGCGGGTGTTCGCTCTTGGTGCGTCTGGCGTGCAGATGGGGACTCGTTTTGCGTGCACTGTTGAGGGCGATGCTTCGGACAGGTTCAAGCAGGCGTATATTGACGCTAAGGAGGAGGACGTTGTTCTGATACACAGCCCCGCGGGACTTCCGGGACGTGCCATCAAGAATCCGTTTGTGGCGAAATACCTTGAGGGCGAGGTTGAGAGCAAGCCGTGTTTCGCCAACTGCCTGAGTCATTGCCGCTACCGTAAGACTAAGGAGACGTTCTGCATCGCGGCGGCTCTGGTTGACGCTCAGGTCGGGAACTGGGAGACCGGGCTGTTCTTCTGCGGGTCAAACGTGGTGAAGGTCAACAAGGTAGAAAGAGTCGCTGACATAATCACGGAGCTTTTCGGGTAGGTCAGGGGGAAAGGGTAAAAGTCCTCCTTGCTGTAATGGCGGGGGGATTTTTTTGCGGCTTTATACTTGTGATATAATGCGGAAAATTCCCCCAAGAAAGGACTTGACACAATTTGAGTGAGATAAGTATAATGGCTCACGGCTCACGGCTCACGGGATTCTTTTGCCGACTCGCTTAGGGGCATAGCGATAATTCTGGTAGTTGCAGGACACGTAATCATTTGGTTTCACCGTTCAGGTATAATCTTTCCATACGATAATTCCATCAAGGACTGGATATACAGCTTTCACATGCCGCTGATGTTCATGGTTTCCGGCAGCGTTCACGGGCTTGTTGAGCGTTTCAATGACGAGCGCGGCTATCTCTTCCATGCCAGGAAATATTTTGTCAGCTTGTACCTTCCGTACTTGTGGATTTCTTATTTCGGCTGGGCAGTAAGTCTATTGATGTTCAGGGGCAGCAGCAATCCCATAAACTATAACATGGCGCAGTTCAGCGAATTGTTCAGGATACCGTATGCAGGCTTCCGGGAGTATTGGTTTCTCTGCACCCTGCTCCAGATAAGGCTTGTGCATACGGCGTTTGAGTACAAGCTCAGGAGTCATACACTGTGCGGCATTTTCTGGGCTACAGTGTTCATCATGCTGACATGTTACAGGGAGTCAGTCCCGCTTTGGGTATACAGATTCCGCTTCGGCATGTACTTTCACATAGGATACATGCTGAGGGCAAAGAAGCTCATCACACCCGATAATCATCCGGGAATAACAGCAGGCATAATCTTTGCGGCAATCGCGCAGGTGCTTTACTTCATGTTGTCTGTCAGTCATCCGCTGAAGTCAGCAGCCGTGTCAATATGTATGTGCCTGGGGATATTCATCGTGTTCTATGCCGCAGATATTCGTCCTGCGTTACTTACGCTTGCCGGAAGCACGAGCATGGTTATGTTCATCGTTCATGACTATGTGATATTCGCGCTGGCTCTAGTGTTCAAGTTCACCGGGATAATGGACGGCTTGCCGCTGACGGCTTCATTGATTGCATGTACGCTTGGTGTACTTGTGCCTCTTGCCATCGTGAAGCTGTACCAGAACGTGAGATATTTCGGCTGGATTGAGTACGTCTTCTACCCCGGCAAAATATCAGGCAGAAAGCAGTCCTCATAGATACACAAAATCCCCTCCCCAATACCACGAGGAGGGGACAGCATTTCACCGCGCTAAATCCCCGCAGCTTTCCTGAGAGTGTCAGCTCTATCAGTCTTCTCCCAGCCGGGCAGCTCAGGAAGGTCAATCCTCCCCATATGACCGTATGCCGCAACCGCTTTGTACTGGGGCTTGCGCAGGTCTAAGTCCCGGATTATCGCCGCTGGCCTGAAGTCGAAATATTCACGGAGCAAGGCCGCGATTTTCCCCTCACCGATTTTCCCAGTGCCGAATGTGTTTACGTTGAGTGATACAGGCTCTGCGACTCCGATAGCGTAGGCCACCTGAATCTGGCACTCGTCAGCAATTCCCGCCGCAACAATATTCTTCGCCGCGTAACGTGCCATGTATGCGCCAGAACGGTCAACCTTCGTGGGGTCTTTCCCGGAGAAAGCGCCGCCCCCGTGAGACACCCATCCGCCGTAAGTGTCGACGATGATCTTGCGCCCGGTGAGGCCAGAGTCAGCAGCAGGGCCTCCCTTCACAAAACGCCCCGTAGGATTCACGAATATCCTTGTGTCCTTGTCGATGAGATTCGCCGGGACTACCGGGGTGATTACCTGCGAAATCATGTCCTCGCGAATCTTCTCAAGGCTTGCGTCAGGGTCATGCTGTGTTGAGACTACTATTGTGTCAGCGTGGACTGCCTTGCGGTTATCGTAGCGGAGTGAGACCTGAGTCTTTCCGTCCGGCCTGAGATATGACAGCGTACCGTCCTTGCGGATTTTCGCGAGCTGTCGTGCTAATGTGTGGGACAAGGCTATAGGCATGGGCATAAATTCAGGTGTCTCGTTCGTGGCGTAACCGAACATCATTCCCTGGTCGCCTGCACCTGTCGACGCAATATCTTCCCCGCTGACTGATGAGCCGCGCACCTCGATTGCCGAATCGACTCCCTGCGCAATGTCCCCGGACTGCTCATCGATTGCCGTGAATACCGCGCATGAATTGCCGTCAAAGCCGTAATCCGCGTTGGTGTAGCCTATGCCGTTGATGGTCTCGCGGGCTATCTTCTGGATGTCGACTACCGCCTTTGTCGTAATCTCGCCTGCAATGACCGCAAAGCCTGTTGACACTAGAGTCTCGCACGCAACACGCCCCATAGGGTCATCCGCAAGTATAGCGTCAAGAATCGCGTCTGAAATCTGGTCGGCTACCTTGTCGGGGTGTCCTTCTGTTACTGACTCTGACGAAAAAATGAAGCTGTCTGACATTTACACATACCTCCGCATAAAAAGTGTGTTCTTGTGCTGTATATTCCTTGTTCTTTCCCGTTTGTTGCAGATATTCCTGCTCTCGTTCGGCCCGCTGCACTAATGCCCGCGGCAGTAGCGTTTTCACGGGGTGATGTTACCTGTCCGGCATCTGACACTACGCAGCAGGTAAAGCCTCCTTCTTTATTGTGCCAAGACTGGATTTCGTAACACCTTGCGTCATCATTTCACACTAGTTTGCTGTCTAACATACCTCCACACAAAAAATGTACTCCCCTGAATGTTCAAGAGAGTACACGCAAATGTTCCTGTCTTGTCTCTCTCTCATCATCCAGCTTGACTTTGCTGCCGGTATTGGCACCTGATTTGACAGGTTGCCGGGCTTCACAGGGCCGGTCCCTCCACCTCTCTCGATAAGAGTTAGATTGTTACGGTCTAGAGTCCGCTACTTTGAGTACAACTCGACCGCAAGTATTTCTGTTACGTCTATCGGCAGTTCCTCGCGCATAGGTTCGCGGATGAGCTTTGCGCTGAACTGTGCTTTGTCCTTCTCCAGGTAAGGCACGCTGAACGACACAAGCCCGTTGAAGTTTGCTTCCACGAGGGGATTTGTGCGTGTCTTCTCCTTGAGGCTGATAACATCGTTGACCTTCACGCCGAATGAAGGAATGTCTACTTTCTGTCCGTTGACGAGGATATGCCCGTGAGTAACGAGCTGCCTTGCCTGACGTATTGAGCGTGCGAAGCCTGTGCGGTAAACCAGATTGTCGAGCCTGCACTCAAGTGCCTTCAGCAGTGCCACGCCGGTCATTTCCTCACTCTTTGCGGCCTCGCTGAAGTAGCGCGCAAACTGTCTCTCAAGTATCCCGTAATAGGCCTTGATCTTCTGTTTCTCCAAAAGCTGAAGGCCATACTGTGATACCTTCTGCCCTGTCCTTGCCGCGCTTGCTGCTGCGTTCTTCTTTGTGTCAGCCCTCTTTAACGCCTTGGGATGACCGCAGACATTAACGCCAAGATGACGGCATAATTTGAATCGCGGTTCTCTGCGTGTTGCCATTGAACGTTTCTGCACTCCCTGTAAATATAATATTGGATAATAGCTGATTGAGTTTAGCACCCCTCACAGGAAATGTAAAGTTTACCCTCATGTGATGGTATCATTATGCACAACAAGGAGGAGTCATCATGAAATATTACGCGGGAATAGACATTGGCGGAACGAACATCAAGACGGGGATTGTTGACGGGCTCGGAGAAATCATCAGCGAGGACAGCGTTCCTACAGGGGCGGACAGGCCGCAGGAAGTCGTGCTGAAGGACATAATATCGTCAGTGAAGGAGTCAATCGCAAAAGCCCAGGTAACGCCCTCGGCTGTGGGAATGGGGTCGCCCGGACTGATAGACAGCAAGAGGGGAGTCGTGGTGTACAACAACAATCTTGGCTGGCACGATTTCGCGATTGGCCCGGCCATGACAGAGGCACTCGGAGTCCCTGCTACCCTCGAAAACGATGCGGACGCTGCCGCGCTGGGCGAGGTTGTATCAGGGTGCGCAAAGGGAGCATCAAGCGCGATGATCATCACTCTTGGGACTGGAGTCGGCTCAGGCTATGTTGTTGACGGGAAAATAGTGCGGGGCTGTGAGTTCGGCCACATGGTGATACATCACGGCGGGAGGAAGTGTACCTGCGGTCGTTCCGGGTGCTTTGAGGCTTACTGCTCGGCGACCGGGCTAATCAACATGACACGTGAGGCAATAGCGGACAATCCCGGCGGAATCTTGGCGAAAATTGCGGACACGGAAGGCATCGTGAGCGGTCATACTGTGTTCGACGCGGCACAGGAGGGCGACGAAAACGCGGTGAACGTCATCGACACTTACACGGAATATCTTGCCTGCGGGCTGGCGAATCTCATCAACGGTTTGCAGCCTGAAGTTATCGGCATAGGCGGGGGAATCGGCAAACAGGGTGAGAGGCTTCTTGCTCCGTTGCGCGCGAAAGTCCAGCGTGAAATCTACAAGGGACTTGCCCTGCCCCGTATAGTGTCATGCACACTGGGCTACAAGGCAGGGTTAATCGGCGCGGCTATGGCCGGGAGAAGCTAGCCTATCAGCACAACAGACACATCATTGACGTTTGTCCCGGTCGGCCCGGTCATCAACAAAGCATCGGCCTGTTTCAGCGCGTTGTAGGCATCATTGTTCCTGAGAACGTCGGGAATGCTGATGCCTTTTTCCTTGAGGATGCCTGCTGTTTTTCCGTCAACAATTCCCCCAGCAGCGTCCGTTGGGCCGTCAGTGCCGTCTGAACCCAGCGAGGCCACTACTACACCGTCAAGCCCCGAAATTCCTTCAGCCGCCGCGAGAGCAAGCTCCTGATTCCGTCCTCCCATACCTTTACCCGTCAAGTGTACGACCGTCTCACCGCCCGCGATTATGGCGCAGGGTGCTTTTGCCGGGTTTCCTGACGTGAGAACCTCGCGAGCAATCCCGGCCATGAATGAGCCTGCCTCACGTGCCTCACATGTGAGAGTTGTCGTGAGTATGACGGGGGCATAGCCTTTCTTCTGTGCGAGTGTTGCGACTGCCCTGCAAAGTTCCGTAACACTTCCTGTGATTGTGGCTGTAACGTTGTGTAACTCTTTGGGTGTCTCACGCGACAATACGGCCATGAGTTCGGGCTTGACCTTGAGGGAATACTTCTTGACGATTGCGAGTGCCTGCTCACATGTTGACATGTCCGGGGCGGCCGGGCCTGAGGCTATGCTGTCTAGCCTGTCTCCGAGTACGTCAGACAGAACGACCATGAAGACGTGTGCGGGTGCGCAGAGTTCCGCGAACCTTCCGCCCTTGACGGAGGACAGGTGCTTGCGGATGGTGTTGATCTCTACTATGTCCGCGCCGCATGAGAGCAGCTGATGTGTGATGTCCTGCATGTCCTCAAGTGTAACGCCTTCCGCAGGGAACTCGAACAGTGCCGAGCCTCCCCCCGAAACGAGGAATAACACGGTATCGTCAGCACTGAGTCCTTTGACGTGGGACAAGAGAGCCTTTGTGCCGTTGATGGTGTTGGTGTCGGGGACAGGGTGTCCTGCCTCGAAGATTTCCAGCCCGGCAATGTCGCCCATAGAGTGATCATATTTCGTCACGACAGCTCCTGTGATGCCTGAGCCGAGAATGTCTGAGGCCGCTTTGGCCATTCTCCAAGCTGCTTTTCCGATTGAGCAGACTATGAGCTTGCCTTTGCCTTTGCGGGAAGTGAAAGCGGGGTTGTTCAGGGCTTCTTTGACGGCGTTTTCCGGGAGGACGGCCTTTATTGCACCGTCAAGAATTTCGCGCATATCATCTCTGAGCATGTTGGAAATTGTCTCCTTCTTGTGTATTTTGTGGGATTGGTGTATTTTATCACGATAGTTGACATATCAACCTGAATATAATCATGAATCACGGAGAAAATGTAATGCCACTTAGAAATTCAAGACGGCAGGAGCAAGACGGCAGGAGCAAGACAAGTTAAGGTAGTGTCTTTCCTTGTGACCTATTTTGTGTTTATTAGTGTAAGGCTGATTATGGATTTTGAGTACTACAGCACTACAGCTTCTCCGTTGCCTAACGTTTTGGCCTCCTTCTCAACTGTACTCTTATGGGGAGTCTGTTTGTTAATAGATATGGCCTCAAGAACTCGCAATGTCTTTGTGTGCCGCGGCGTTAAGTTTTTCTTCGCTGGTATATCTTTATGGATGCTGTGGGCTGCCTTCGCAAATTTTACGGGAATGTCTCTTGTGTCTCTTACGGCTAGTTTTTCTTCTTACAGAGAGTATATCGTAGTGGGAGTTTTCACACATACACTTTTCCTTTCCGTGAAGATAATAGAGCTGTACGACATGAAATCCCAAATCGTGAATATTACTATCGCTGTTCTTGGAGCGTATCTGCTGTATGCGTTTGTATATTTCTTCAGAGGATTTGATTTTGTCGCCTCGCTGTCAAATATATTCCAGAAGTCCGACAGATACAGGTACGCTTACGGCTTCAGGCACGTCAACACAGCCGGAAGGTTATGCTTGTTCTTCTTCGTTTTCGTGATGATGTACAGAGCCATTCTCAGCGAACGCAAACTATCACACAAGATACGCCGTGCAACTGGCTGGAAGAAATTTGCCGTATTATTCCCCGCTGTGCTGATGATATTATTGTCGACCGCTTCACGAACCTCGCTTTCTGCGCTGATTCTGTTCTGCCTCGTATACTGGTCGCTGAATATTTACCAGAGAGCAGGGTTTCACGTCAAAGCCATGATGATAACATTCACTGTCTGGATTGTATTCATGCTTGCTGTCACTATAGACTGGCTGGCCATCTGGAATTATTTCTGGGAAAGCAGGGGAATGAATTATATCGGCCTTTTTCCTTTGCTCGTCAATAAAGGTGTGCTGGCTACGGGGGTAGGAATGTTGAGCAGAGGAGCTATAAATGAGGTAACAAACATGCCTTACATGGACAGCTATTACTTATCCATTCTGCTTAAGACTGGCCTTGTAGGATTTACATTATTTTTTGCCACTGTATTCTGCTTCATAGTTATGTACTTCCGTAACATTAAGGGCATGACTGAGCTTCAGAAACTTGCGGGAGCACTTATTGTCCTTATTCTATATTACGGCATCTTTGAGGGAGGCGTATTTTACGGACACAATGCGCTTGACCTAATCAACTGGATATTACTAATCTCGTGCATGAATGAGAAATACCGGGTATCCGGAACAATCACGAAAGGCTCATAATGGCTTCAGGGCTTCAGGAATAATCCTCACACGTTCAATCACATTCAGCAGATACATATATAGTTTTCGAGATTCCCTTAAGCGGCTTAATACATTCCCTGCTGGTATGCTCACCGTGTCCCGGAAAATCGCATTCCCTCTTCCGGGGGACAGTGTTCACGTTCCCGGCTCTGTCTGGAATTTCATTTGTGGACGTGGGGCGGCTATGTGTTCATGTACTGGGCTGTTCTCCCTGTTCTATGCGATAAATGCGAGATTTTCTGCGGACTGTACAGCATGGTGATTTACTGCCTGCACAACCGAATTACGGCATGTTTGCGGTTAGTTTCTTTGCGGCAATGCTGCTTACCGTTAGTCTGTGTTTGTGTATGATAACGTGAAGTGCCTGCGCTGGATTGAGTACATATTCTATCCCGGCAGGTTTAGGAAAAATCCCCCGCCCAATAACGAACGGGGGACAGTCCTTATCCCTGAACATCAAGCCCGGGACTCTCCGCGTCATTCTCCGTGAGACTCCCGGCCTCATAGCTTGCGGCTTCCTCATCAGCTGCACGGCGTTGTTCGGCTTCATGGTCTGCGGCGAGCTTCCCTATCATCGAGTCATAGAGCATCTTCCATAGTCCCGCCCCGCCTGAGCTTGTTACAAGGTCATCCGTAGTCATCTCAAGCGTTAATTCCTCCATCTGCTGGTACGGCCTTCCCTTGTCCGAACCGCTTATTTCCCTTGCTGACTTCTGCATGTCCTTCCAGAGCTTTGACCACAATATAGCCTCGAACTGCTGACAGGATTCCTTGAGCTTGAGCGCGTCCTGAGTCTTGTGGATTTCCGGGTCAATGTCTGTCTTCACGATTCTTGATGTCGGTATTCCTCGTATCATGTGCTATTCCTCCTTCATGGCCTGAGTGTAACATTCCAGCGTCTCACGGGCGGCCTTGTCCCAGTCGAAAAACGCGAGCCTCTCACGCCCTGACCGCCTGAGTTCGTCCCGCAAGCCTTCATCATCAATCACCGCGAGAATCTTCCCGGCCATGTCATCAGTGTCGCACGGGTCAAAGTACACCGCCGCATCCCCCGCGACTTCCGGCAGAGAGCTTGCATCAGAGCATATCACCGGGCATTCAGCCGCAAAAGCCTCAAGTATCGGTATCCCGAAGCCCTCGTATTCAGACGGGAAAACGAAGCATAACGCCCCCGAATACGCCTGCGACAATTCCGCGTCAGTCAGCCCGGCCTGATGGAACCTCCCGGAAAACTCCCCGAATGACGATATTTCTTCCTCCGTGAACGCCCCGCCTCCCGCGCACAGCACGTTAACGTCCCAGTTGCCAGACATAATTCCCTTCATGGCCGATGTGAAGCGGGAAAAATTCTTGTACATCGAGCGGTTTCCCACAAAGAGAACGTAATCATACGGCAGGAGTCTTTGAGCGTTGCTGACGGGACTCATTGATGCGCCATGATATATGACCGAGATTTTCGCCGGGTCAGTCTCAGGGAAGAAACGCAGTATATCCCGCTTTGTGTTCTCGGATACGGCTATGATTCTGTCGGACTGGGGGATTATTCGCCTCTTTGCGCGGATGACTCTTCTGCTGACCGGGTATTTCCCCGCGAAGATTTCGTGTGTCATGTCGTGGACTGTAACAATGAGCTTCCCGTGTGAAGGCTTGCCTGCGTAATAGTACGTGGGATGAAAGATGTCGTAATTCCCGCGTGCAAGGTCAAAGCCGCGCTTCATCTTGTTGACGATGTGAAAGACTCCCTGCTTCAGCCTCGTCATGTCATGAAGGCCGAACCTTTCAGCGAAGTAGTAGTTGTGATTGTGGATACAGGACATTCTGACTTCCGCGCCGAGTCTGGGAAGCCTTGAGGAAATCTCGTAGATATAGCGTGAGATTCCCCCGAACTTCTGCCCGATCATTATCTGGTAGTCGTAATATACCCTCATCACATCACCACAAGCTCACCGTGAAGCGCGCCTGCCTTGCTGATGGCCTGCAATATCTCGATGATGTCCCTCGGCCTTGCCCCAAGCGAGTTGAGTACCCTGACCATATCACGCACTGTAGTAGTAGCCGGCATAGCTATCATGCTCCCGCCTTCCTCGTCAGCAGTGATGTCCGTTCTCGTGTTGTAGGCTGTAACTCCTCCGCTGAGGCTCTCAGGCTGGACTACCTGCGCAGTCTCGCCGACAGTAACCACAAGATTGCCATGAGCTACCCCGACCGCCGAAATCCTGACGTTGCCGCCCATAACTATAGTGCCGTTGCGCTCATTCACGGCTACCTTCGCTGTAGTGTCAGGCTCAATCTCAAGTCCTCCCACGCCCGCAAGAAAAGCGTTAGGTGCTTGAACGTACTGGCCGGGCAAGTTCACTTCAACCCTTCCTGCGTCAACAGCATACGCGACGACTCCGTAAGCGCGGTTGATGGCATCGGCTATTCTCTGTGATGTGGTGAAGTCTGGCTGACGGAGCAGCAGTGCCACCTGGCCGCCCATCGTGTAATCAGCCGGAACTTCGCGCTCAACGATTGCGCCTCCTGGGACTCTTCCTGCTGTGGGGACGTTCTGAGTACGTGAGGCTCCTGCGCCCTGTGCGGATGACCCCCCGACAATCACCGGGCCTTGTGCGACTGCGTAGACTTTTCCGTCAGCGGCTCTCAATGGCGACTGTACGAGGACTCCTCCCTGAAGGTTTGACGCATTGCCCATTGTGTTGACGTTCACATCAATTGTCTGACCGGGACGGACATACGGAGGCAGGTTAGCGGTGAGGGCGACTACAGCAAGGTTGCGGGTACGTACTGACCGGGCATCGAGGGTGATTCCGAAGTTCCGCATCATGTTGCGCATCATCTGGACGGCCATCGGTGAATTGTCGCCAGTCCCGTTAAGCCCTGTAACGAGTCCGACTCCCGTGAGCTGGTTGCCCCTTGCGCCTTCTACTTCGGTGATGTCCTTGATTCTGACGGTGGGATTGACGCGGGAAAAATCCATGTCCTGAAGGTTGACCGCCCCAAACGAAACACCGGCAGCTACAGCAACGATCATTACCGCAAGAAATATTCTCCTCATGTCATGACCTCCCTAGAATACGGTCTGTAGAATCTGCGTGATTATGCCGGGCTTCTGTGTGCGTGAGATTATGCCGCGGCCCTTCACGGAGATTTCAGCGTTGGCTATGAGACGGCTGGAAATCTGGTTGTCGCTGTTGACATCCTGAGGACGCACCACTCCCACAAGCATTAGCTGCAAGACCTCATCACTAGTCCTGACATCCCTTGTACCCTCGATGACCAGATTCCCGTTGGGCAGGACTTCGGTAACGAGACATGCCAGAGTCGCTGTAGCCGAGTGAGTGCGCTCAATGCTGCCGTTGCCTGTCGAGCTGTTATTTGCGCCGAGAGTCAGCCCGCGTATGAAGTTGAGAAGCCCGGTGCCGTCCGTAACGCTGAGGTTGGCGTTCTTGGTTACCGACATATCTGACTCATCGCTTGCGTCAGTCTGTTCGTCAACAAGAACCGTAACAATGTCGCCTACCTTGCCCGGCCTGGCGTCAGCGAACCAGTTAGCATTGTCATCCCACAATGACCCCCCGAATGATGCCGCCGGGAAAATCATCACCATCATCACGCAAAGTATCTTCCTCATTCCGCGTTCACCTCCACAGTATTCTCATCAATGATTCTCGCCCTGAGAGTTACCCTTCTGTCGTCCGCTCTCCTGACCTTGACCCATTCACCCGGCCTGCCGTCCTCAAGCAATACACCGTCTGTTGTTGCACTCGCGCCGTTGTAGCGGGCAATGATCCGTACCTGCCGACCTCGTTTCAGCACCTGCGAGCTTGTGAGATACCTGAACTCTATCGGCTCACCCTGCTTTATGTTCCTGCTTGACGTGAAGCCGGAGATTTCCGCGGGGTCTGAGGGATAAATTCCGGGCTTGGTGATCTTCATGGGGCGGGAAAATACGTTCTGGCGTGTTACCGTGTCTCCCCTCTTGATGTTGCTTGCGGCGACTAGGACGTTCTGCGACCACGTGAGTCTGACATTCAGCGGGCGGACTCTGCCTCTGTCATCCTGAAACCTGAGAGTAGCACCTGATACACCCGGCGTGAGGCTGGCGGGGTCTATGAGCTTTCCTTCTGGGACGGGGGAAGATGCGCTGACTTCGAGTCCTCCGTTCCACCCGGCCATGTTCTTCAGGGCTGGCACAAGGTCATTCACCGAGCGTTCTTTTACGGGTGAAGAGTCAGTGTAGTTCCCCTCATAGTCAGGAGCTTCCACGCGTGAGGACAGCGGCATTCTGATTTCGAGCCTCACATCGCTTACGTCAGACTCATTGACTGCACGCATGACTTCGCGGCGGTCTAACGTTTCTCCGTCCGTCCACACCTGAATATCCGCTATCATGTCGCGGGTTCGCTTGTTTCCCCCGGTGATTCTCGCGATTTCTCCGAGCCGGATTGTGCCTTTGTTGGTGTAAATTACGCCGGGTATCTCAAGTATCACGGACTGCGCTGAATATGCCGGAGTACATGAGGCCGTGAACATAGCAAAAAGCAGAAGCATAATGATATGCCCCTGCCCGAAAAATTTTCCCGTCATTACGATAGTCCTTCCCTAATGCTTGAGACTGTTGGCTATTCTCAGGAGTTCGTCCGCTGTCTGAATACCCTTCGAGTTCGCCTCATACGCCCTCTGAGCTACTATCATCTCTACCATTTCCTCGACTACCTGAACGTTTGACATCTCGATAACATTCTGCCTGACTTGGGGCATTCCGTCCTCGCCGGGGGTGCCTGTTATGGGCTGACCGCTGGCGGGTGTCTCAACAAAAAGCCTGTCGCCGACCGCACGAAGTCCTGTAGGGTTGATGAACCGTGCAAGCTCAATCTGCCCCAGCTCCTGAAGCTCTGTGTTGTCGCCTGTCCTCACCGTAACGACTCCTGTCGGTGAAAGCTGTATGTCCTGCGCGTCATCGGGTATAGTGATTCCTGGCTCAAGAAGATAGCCGTCCTCGTTCACGATCTGCCCTTGGTCATCAATCTGCCATGAGCCTCCGCGTGTGTAGCCTATCTGACCGTTGCCCATGTTGACCTGAAAGAATGCGTTATCCGCGACTATAACCCAGTCCAAATCGCCGTCCGTAATCTGGAAGTTCCCCTGAACCATGAAGCTCGGCGTGGCGTTCACCCTAGTCCCCAGTCCAACCTGAACACCAGTAGGCACAACGCTTCCTCCCTCAATGGGTGCGCCCGGCTCGCGGTATATCTGGTACATGAGATCCTCGAAGTCCGCGCGGCGTTTCTTGTAGCCCTGTGTGTTGACGTTGGCGAGGTTGTGAGTCACCACGTCTAGGTGTGTCTGCTGTGCTATCATTCCTGATGCGCTGGTCCACAATGAACGTAACATGATTTATTCCTCCTGTTATCCTCTGCTGAATGACGTGATTAATTTGCTGGTCTGCTCGTCATGTGTAGTGAGAGCCTTTGACGCTCCCTCGTAAATTCTCTGAGCCTCAATCATTCGCGCCATTTCCGTAACAACTTCAACATTGCTGGTCTCAAGCATCCCGGACCAGATTTTGACGTTCTCGACATTCTCAGCCTCCCCGGACTGCTCTGTAGGCGTGAGAAGGTTATTGCCCTGATGATGAAGGTACGTAGGACGCTCGAAGTTGAAGACTGCCACCCGGCCAATAACCTCGGTCTGGTCTTCTCTTGTTACTATGACCTGCCCGGAAATGTTGACCTGAATATCCAGCGCGTTGTTGCCGACATTCAGCGCACCGCCCTCACCCTGTAGCATTAAGCCGTTGGGGTTGACGATATTCCCGTTGTTGTCGAGGGTGAAATTCCCGGCGCGTGTGTAGTAGGTGTTGCCTTCCTCGTCTGAGAGCGAGAAGAAGCCCTGACCGTCTATCGCCATGTCCAGCGGATTATCGCTAGTCTTGACGACTCCGGGGAACGTGTCCATAACGTCCTCCGAGAATATAGCCGCAAGTGCAACCGACCCGATAACCTCCCGGCCCTTGAACGGCATATCAGCGGGCAATACTGTTGTTATTTTGGTCTCGCCATCCTCTGATACCTTCTCGATTCGGTCAAGCAATGCGGAGAAGTCTGATGTTGCGGAAATCCTGCGCTTGTAGCCGGGTGTGTCTACGTTGGCGAGGTTGTTCGTGATTACGTCAAGGTGTGTCTCCTGAACCAGCATTCCCGAAGCGGCCTCGTATATCCCCCTGTGCATGTGTGTAAATCTCCCCTTCCTAGTAGCGTTTGCGTGATGAGCGTTTGAGGTTGACCATCATTGTTGACTTGCCCGTGCCTTTGAGCCTGTCCATCTCAGTGAGGGCTTTTCCCGTGCCTAGTGCTACTGACTCCATGGGGTTCTCTGCGGTGAAACAGTTTATCCCGGTCTGCTGTGCTATGAGTTCCGGGAGACCGTGAAGCAATGCACCGCCCCCAGTAAGCACAATCCCGCTATTGTTGTTGACCGCGGCGATTCCCATGTTCATGCGTAAATCTCCCCTTCCTAGTAGCGTTTGCGTGATGAGCGTTTGAGGTTGACCATCATTGTTGACTTGCCCGTGCCTTTGAGCCTGTCCATTTCTGCGAGGGCTTTTCCCGTGCCTAGTGCTACCGACTCCATCGGGTTTTCTGCGGTGAAACAGTTTATCCCGGTCTGCTGTGCTATGAGTTCCGGGAGACCGTGAAGCAATGCACCGCCCCCAGTAAGCACAATCCCTCTGTCGATTATGTCGGCTGATAATTCCGGGGGAGTTAGCTCAAGAACATTCCTGATTCCGTCAACAAGAGTCTGAATCATCTCGCCAATCGCCATGTTGACAGCCGAGCTTGTTACCTCAATCTGACGCGGAAGACCCTGCACCAAGTCTCGCCCCTTCACTATCATGCGCTGGTCTTGCTCCAACGGTACACACGTCCCAATCATGATTTTGAGGTTCTCTGCTGTCTGGTCGCCTATCGCAAGGTTGTACTGCCGCCTGAGATATCGCGTAATCCCCTCGTCAAACTTGTCGCCCCCAAGACGCAATGACTTCGACACTACCACGCCCCCAAGCGAGATGACCGCAATATCCGTAGTCCCTCCGCCTATGTCGACAATCATTTTCCCGCGGGCTTCCTCGACATTGAGATTCGCACCGATAGCCGCCGCCATAGGTTCCTCGATGAGATACGCCTCACGCGCTCCTACCTCTAACGCCGCCTCAAGCACCGCTCTGCGCTCAACGTCAGTAGCCCCGGACGGCACGCATATCATCGCCCTGTTGCGGAAGAACTTCTGCGTACCCTTAGTGATTCGCCTCATGAAGTGCTGCAACATGGCTTCAGTCATCGCATAGTTCGCTATCACTCCGTCCCTCAATGGCCGCACTGACGTAATGCTTCCTGGTGTCCTTCCGACCATGCTCTTAGCGTCATATCCCACCGCGAGAATATCCCCGGTGTCCTGGTCAACAGCTACTACTGACGGCTCGCGCAATACGACTCCGTGATGCTTCTCGTAGATCAATACCGTAGCTGTACCCAAATCTATACCTATATCAGTTCCGAACAAATTTCTTCACCCCTGCAAGTAAAATCATCAGCGCAAACACACCTGCCCCCGAATCACAGCCGCTGCTTGTCTCACTGTCTGTAACAGGTCTGGCAGTCCCGGATTTCCAGATAGCACAGTCCGAGTTAATCTCAATATCTCCTACATAATCAGTGTCAAAATAACCCCGTATTCTGACCTTGCCGGAAGTCTCTGATGTGAATGATACCTGATACGATATTCCGTTGTGTATGACAGCAGGAAGCACAAAGGGATTGTTCACTGTCGGAGTGAAATCGGGAAATACTATAGGGATTCTTATTCCGTTAGGCAGGTTGTCATCCCAAATCTTTATGTCAAGCCCGGTCTTGTCGAAGGCATACAGGCGAAGGTCAATCTCATACCCGTTGAGGCAGTCTAGGTTCTGGTCAACATCTTCACGCCTCATCACCGTAACCGTATCATTGCTCAGGACTTCGATAATGTCATAGCTCAATTCTGAGACTTTGCACGTTGACAGCTCCATTCCCCCGCGAAGTTCGAGACTGATACGCACAAAGCTCTTCTCCACAAAACCTGTGCCGTAAATGTTCCACGTCCCGGAAATCTCGTAGCCTTCAGCAGTAACAGCAGTCATCATCAGCAGGAGGAGGAGAAACGCTTTCTTCATGGCCGCCTCCTGTCTATCATGGCCGCAAGGTAGCCCGCTCCGAATCCGTTATCGATGTTGACGACACTCACGCCCGATGCGCACGAGTTCAGCATAGCCAGCAATGCACTTACCCCGCCGAACGATGCGCCATAACCCACGCTTGTTGGGACAGCTATAACGGGGCATTCCGCGAGTCCTCCGAGAACGCTGGCCAGTGCTCCCTCCATCCCTGCGACTGCGATAATCACGCTTGCGCTCATTATGTCGTCCACGTGCGACAAGACACGGTGAAGCCCGGCGACCCCGACATCGTAGAGACGTTTGACCCTGCTGCCGAGAACTTCTGCGGTGAGTGCTGCCTCTTCTGCTACTGGTATATCGCTCGTCCCTCCTGTAGCTATGAGGATGAAGCTGCTTCCTTCGGGCTGTGGAATTTCGCCGTAGACCGCGCATCTTGAGTCGGGGTGATAGTCGATGTTACAGCCGAGACGGTGAAGTGAGTCGGCTTTGTCCTGACTGAGGCGGGTAATGAGTATAGTTTTCTGGCCGTGTTCAGACATGACAGTAATTATCCCGGCGATCTGTTCGGGAGTTTTCCCTGCGCCGTAGATAACCTCGCTTGCTCCCTGGCGGATTTTGCGGTGAAGGTCAATTTTAGCGTAGCCTATATCCTCAAATGGACTCTCTCGGAGTCTCAGGTATGCTTCTTCAGGTGTTATGTTATGGCTGTAAAGTTCGTGAAGTAATTGCTTCGTGTCATTCAAGAAATTTTCACCTCAGCGAAATAATAGCACACGCAGCAGTCTTAATACACCGCCCCGAAGTTAGACTCTTCTTGATTGACCCTCTCCCGGTAAAATATCACCTGTCTCACTATTGCCATTGTCGGCCCTTGGCGTAGCTTCTCCTTCATCTCGTTCACGCATTCGGGCATTCCCTGTATCACTACTTCGACCCGGCCGTCGTCAAGGTTCTCGACAGTCCCAGTGAGGCCGAGTCTTTCAGCCTGCTCCTGCGCCCAGTACCTGAAGCCTACATGCTGGACTCTCCCGGAGATTAACGCCCTGACGCGGATATAGCTGCTCTTGTCATCGTAATAGCTCATTGCCACACTCCCAATTCCCCAAGCTGACGTGAAACTTTCCCGGCCGAATGCCTAAAGCCTACATGCTGGACTCTCCCGGAGATTAACGCCCTGACGCGGATATAGCTGCTCTTGTCGTCGTAATAGCTCATTGCCACACCCCCAATGCTGAAAGCTGGCGTGTAACTTTCCCGGCCGAATGCCTAAAGCCTACATGCTGGACTCTCCCGGAGATTAACGCCCTGACGCGGATATAGCTGCTCTTGTCGTCATAGTAGCTCATTGCCACACCCCCAATGCTGAAAGCTGACGTTCAACTTTCCCGGCCCAGTCTTGATTTGCCTGCGGGTTTGCGGGGCTTGGGTGAAGTATCCTGATGATGTCCGGGTGGCCGTAACTGAGTCCGTATTCCAGTGATGACTTCGCGCGTGAGTATGCGAATGTGCCGACTCCCACAACGTAATCCGGCCTGAGAATTTCGACAGCCTCAATCAGTGCGTCATCGCAGAGCCGGCAGAGTCCATCACGTTCTGAGGGATTGAGCTTGTCGGGGGTAATGTTGCGGAGGCTTCCTGAGTCAGTCCTGCCGATGAACAGAAGAGGGCAGTAGTTCAGCACGAAATGTTCAGCGAAAAACTCATCCGCTGTGCCGAATTTGTCCCGGAAGAGTCCCCAGAGCCTTTTTCCGCTGACTTCGGAGCGGGGGCAGTCGAGTCCTCTTACCGGGTATGAGACCTGCATGTTCTGTGGAGTGAAGATTCTCATGCTGTTTATGCCGAGAAATTCGCGGACTGAATTGACCTCGCCGAAGGGAATCCCGGTCTGAGCCATTCCCCAGGGGCCCGGGTTGATTCCGAGAAAGACGACTCGCTTCCTGCCCTCGGAGAATTTCGCGTACTGCCTGAAGCCGTCCCACGCATAGCTGAGGGGGTTATAGACGAACTCGGCGGGCCATGAGAATTTGAGCCTGCCAACGTCATCACATAGACACTGGTATATTCTGAGTATGTTTATGCTGTTCATGATAGGTATATTTTACCGTAACGAGCAAGAAGCCTCCCCCTTCTGTGATATGATTCTTCCTGTTGAATAACTGTAATAAATGAATTCCGACAACAAACCGTAGCTTTGAAAATAAACGTGGTATCTGCGGTGCGTAGGAAACCTTGGCTTCGAGCCATAAACGCCTTTGGAGAGAACGTAAGACGCTTGCGCAGACCTCGCTGAATTAGGAAGCCACCGAATCCGCGAGGGGCGGTAGTTCACACGCAGGGAAAAGAAAATCCCCCGCCAATTTCTGACGAGGGACTGTGATTATCACTTGTGGCACTCTATTTTGCGCATGTACGGAAGGTATAGACCCTGCCATTTCTCGCCCTTCCAGTGCCAAGGAACAGGAATATATACTATCTTGTTGGGATTTCTGCCCAGATATTGCCCCCACCAGCTGAATGTGGAGTTGCTGATGATGAAGTGCCTGCAACTGTACATGAGGCGGAGCTTTTCCCACACAGGATCATTGCCTCGCTCATACACAACGTCAAACGGGAAGTGCATTGAGCGTTTCACATCATCGACATCATCAGAGAACACAAAGAACTTGCAGCAGGGTATTTCTTTGCGTAATGCCTTCATGGCCGTGATGAAATATTCCTCATTGCAGACGTTGAACTCTGATGCATATTTGCTGCTGAGGAAATCACCGCGCCTTATGCTGACACAGACAGACTCAGAAGTCATAATGTCATCTAGCAGCTCCAGATTATGCGGCAAGGGGTCATGAATAGGTGTAAATTCATCAAGCAGCACGTCCCTTATACCGTCAAAATACGCGGCGTTCTCGAACAGGGACTTGACGAATATATGACGTGAGCGTGAACGAAGAGGTTTGACATATTCCGAGCAGCCCAGAGGATTATACATTCCCAGTAAGTTGAATGTCGGCTGAAGTATCTTGTGGTCAATGGCGTTGATTGTTCCGGCTGGCAGGAGCTTCACAAGTATCTTGCGGCCAGCGTTCAGACAAATACGGAAGAAAGTCCCGCCGTAAGCCTCATACATGCTGTCGGAACAACCTGAATTGCGTAACCGAAAATCTTTGATGAGATAGTCCCACCCCTGAGATTTTCTCTGCTCCGATTCTTTCTTATAGTGATATGTGTTGATGATGAGTTTGTAATCCGGGTAGAATTTCAGCTGTAACGCTCTTACTGCGGCATACTTGAATAACTGATTGCCGAGTCTCTGAGTCATTACGAGACAAACATAGCCTGAGTCCTGAGTCCTGAGTCCATTATTGTTATGGCCATTAGGATTTTGTCAACCGCCTTTCTTCGTGATAAAAATTCCCCCCGCCTGTCACGACGAGGGGACAATGTTTCGTGTTACGTTACTTCCACAGCTCCCATGTTGACTGGTCAGTATGGAGGAGATGATGTGCCTTCTCACCGCCCGGCTCACCGAGGTACTCCTTGTAGCACTGGAC
>JAFSRQ010000063.1 GCA_017446055.1 Synergistaceae bacterium
ATTGCGGCGGTTGCTGACGAGGTTATAGAGGTTGCTGTGTCTGTCATATGGAAGCCCTGAGAAACCCGGAACATTATCGTGTATGGTTACGGCGTGTTGAGGATTGCGGCTCTTGCTGACGAGGTTATAGAGGTTGCTGGTATGTCTGTCATCTGGAAGCCCTGAGAGTCCCGGCATATTATCGTGTATGGTTACGGCGTGTTGAGGATTGCGGCGGTTGCTGACGAGGTTATAGAGGTTGCTGTGTCTGTCATATGGAAGCCCTGAGAAACCCGGAACATTATCGTGTATGGTTACGGCGTGTTGAGGATTGCGGCTCTTGCTGACGGTGTTACGGAAGTCGTTACTGGTATGTCTGTCATCTGGAAGTCATGAGAGACTCACGGAACAGTCCGGGAAAATCCTCAAGATTGCAGCAGGTTATACTCTGAGATGAGTCTTTTGCGGCATCAGGTGCTACCAGGAATGCGTTTGCGGGCGAGCGTCCCAGAAGCCCGGCAATTCGTGAGTATTTCGTGATGTACGAGGAATATTTTGCGGTCTTCGCCTCAACCCAGAATAGATTTCCCCCCGAACATATCAGCAGGTCGAACTCGAACGGCTCATCACCCGGCAGCATAACACTAAGATTCCTGACACACTCATACGGCCCGGCCAGGTCTGACACTGTCCGGCTGTATGTCCACAGTTCGAGCCATTCCCCGGAAATGAACCTGTGAGCGTCGGGAGTGTCTGCTATCTTTGCTGTGATAGTCCTGCGCGGTGACTTCTTGTACTCATACGCCGACAGCATCCCCATGTTGTGCAGAGCATTAGCCAGCGAGGTTATCCGCGTTCCGTCAGCAGGAGGAATATTGTCGTCATTCATGGAGTACGTGAACTCCCGGCGGTCATTGAGCGTTGACTTCAAGACAGAGTAGAAGCCCCTCAGTGTAGCGAAGTTGTCGCCAAGATTGATGGCAGTCTTGAGCTTCAGGGGGTTATCTTCATGTTTGGGGACTGCTTTCGGAATTATTCCGCGCTGTGTCAGGTAATCGGTGATGAAGTTCACGGTGTCAGGCTTGGTACTCACCGCCTCCTGAGACCGTGAAGCCTCCGTGAGAATCCTGACGCGCCTTCCTTCCCTCTCTGCATGTGTAGCTATGACGAATGAGTCCTCCAGCACCCCTATGTAGCCGTAGACCTCAGCCATGCTCACGCCCAACGATGACGCAAGACTCTTCAGGTCAACAACACCTTCCGATTTCCCGCCCAAGACATCATGAAGCACCCACAAGAATCCCAGAGCTGAGAAATCCCCGCCGAGCTTATCAAGTGATGACATGCTCATAAACTTTTCGCTTGAATACACATTCTCCATAATCAATTATAATAGCACCAAATTTTTGACGGCGTATAAATATGAATGAGCGTAAATTCAGCGTGAACAATGAGGAGTCTTCAGACTATGCTAACTTGGTCAGCCAGATTCTTGCGAGGGTCAACAACTTATCCCCCGCAGGATTTGAGCAGCTTGTTACTGACCTTCTTATACGCATGGGCTATGAGGTCTTCAAGAACGCCAAACGCCGCACAAGCGCAGGAGCAATTCAGGGGATAATCATTGAGGACAGGCCCGGCTACAACCCGATATACATACAGACACGCAAGCTCGAAAAGGGAAGCATCATCACAAGCTGGAACATGCAAAGCTTCGGCGACTCAGTAGAACGCAAAGCAGGACGCGGACTCCTCGTAACAAACGCAAACTTCTCGAAGCCCGCCCAGGATTACGCGAAGGAGAAACACATCATCCTCATTGACGGCCACATACTAGCCCGCCTCATGATAGTACACAATTTCTGCATCAATGTCCGTGAGGTAGTCGAAGTGAAATCGCTTGACCCCTCGGCGTTCAGCGACTACGAGATCTGAGCGGCAATCTCGACCGCCCGCAGTAATGCCGCGTCCATGTCGTAATACTTGTACTCACCGAGTCTCCCGGCGAATATCACATCCGGGCATTTCTCCCGCGCGAGTTTCCTGTACTCCCCGCACAGTGAGTTGTTGCGCTCGTTGTTGACGGGGTAATACGGCTCATCGCCCGGCCTCCATTCCGCGCTGTATTCGTGGGTCAGAACGGTTGAGTCGGTCTCCAGTCCGGGGTAGAAGTGCTTGTGTTCAATCGTCCGCATATATGGCACGTCAATATCTGTCCAGTTGATTACCGCATTGCCTTGAAAGTTTGTGATACCCTTCATGACCTCATGCTCGAAGCGCAACGTCCTGTACTCCAGATGACCGAGAGAGTAGCCGAAGTAGGAGTCAATCTGCCCGGTGAAGATTACTTTTCCCGCAAGGCCGTCAAGCTCTGACCTGTTCGTGAGATAGTCGCAGCTGAGTCTGACATCGCAGCCCTCAAGGAGTCTGTTGACCATTTCCGTGAAGCCGCTGACCGGGATTCCCTGATACAGTGCGTTGAAGTAATTGTTGTCGTAAGTGTAGCGGACGGGAAGCCTCTTGATGATGAACGCGGGAAGCTCTGAACATGGCCGCCCCCACTGCTTTTCTGTGTAGCCCTTGATGAGGCGTTCGTAGATGTCGCGTCCCACGAGGCTTATTGCCTGCTCCTCAAGGTTAGCGGGATTAGTGATTCCTGACTCGCGTTTCTGGGACTCTATTTTTGCGCGTGCTTCTTCGGGAGTCTTTACGCCCCACATCTTGTTGAACGTGTACATGCTGAAGGGCAGTGAGTATATTTCACCCTTGTAGTTTGCGATTGGTGAGTTGGTGAACCTGTTGAAGTCCGCGAACTGATTGACGTAATCCCAGGCTGCTTTGCTGTTGGTGTGGAAGATGTGCGCTCCGTAAACGTGGACGTGAATCCCGCTGATGTTCTCGGTGAAGATATTTCCGGCTATGTGCTTCCTTTTGTCGACAACAAGAACGGATTTCCCCCGCCCGCGTAATTCGTGAGCAATCACCGAGCCTGTGAGTCCTGCTCCTACAATGAGATAATCATACATGAGAGTTTGCGCTCCTTATGAGAGATTTACACTTCACGCATAATTTATCACAGATTCATTCCTTTCCGCTGCCCCTGAATATGTCCGCAAGAAGCCCCGGAAGGTACACAATCAGGAAGCACCATCCCGTTCCGGCATATTTCGTTTTGGAGGAAGGACAGCTTCCCAGATGTACGACATAGCGATTAATCACCAGACGCAACAAGCATTCTTGACAGCCGGGGGAATACACACAAGAGGCACAGAGGGTAAAATATTTTCCCGCAGGAAATCCATCATCGACAAGCACAAGAGAAGCCTCGAAATATTTTACTGTGAGGATTACAGCCCGTGAGATTTACCCCCGCTAAGAAGAAAGCCCCCCCGCTATTTTGGGGAGGCTCTCAGTGTTTCTAGTCGTCCAGCTTGAACTTGAGTATCTCGCCTGTTACAGCGTCAATGTCTATGTCGTACTCCTGTCCGCCCGCGACCGCCTCAATCGACCACACAGGCCGGAAGTCATCCCTGCTCCTGTAGTAGTCATCATCATCCTCAAGATCGGCATCCTTGAACCTGATTCCGCTCTCGTGTATGCGTTCAGCCGCTATTCTCTCAGCCTCAGAGCGTGAAATCAGCTTCATGTTCCTCCGTGCTGCTTCCCCGCGAACGTACTGCTCTTCTCTTCCGTCATGGGCAAATGAGATTCCTGACAGTGCCACTAATACGGCCATGACTGCGCACAGCAACTTCTTCAACGTTCAGCACCTCCGCAGAATATTTTGATGACGAACGGCCAGACTGCCACCGCGAAGAACACCGACACAAACGCATGAACAAACGTTCCGCCCCATTCCGTTACGAGGGGAGTCAGAAGCCCGATGCAATAATCCTTCAGCGTGAAGTACAGCGCGTAATACAGTCCAAGTCCTGCGCATGAGACAGCTATACCCTTGACGTTAAGGCCAGCTGGCTTGAAGCGTATGAATCTCCTCTCGACTAAGCGGCCTGCGATTATCGCCGTCAATATTCCGCCGTAAATGTAGGGCTCATTGATCTTGCTGACGTAATCGACTATGAGCTTGCCGTCCCTGCCCATGTCCGAAGGGTACGATTTCAGCGACACATAGGACAGCCCCGCAATCACCGCCAAGATTCCGAGAAGCATGAACATGTTTTCGCGCTCAGGACGGGACATCATCCGCGAGACAGCCCACATTGTCGCAAGCCCTAGGATTATTCCCGCGATTACGTCTTGAGGCGTGTGGACTCCGCTGTAATTCCGCGAGAAGGCAACAAAGGCTATTTCCACCGCGCAAAGCAACGTGATGATTCGTGCCTTCGTCATGTACGCAATCCCCCCGAATATCGATGATGACATAACCGCATGGCCACTCGGAAATGAATAGCCGCGGGCTCTCTTCAGGGGGGTGATTCTCTCGTCAATCATGAAGGGGCGGTAAACGCAGAACGTCATCTTCAGCATATTGTCGAGGAACATTCCTATGTTGAGTGAGAGCAACATGAACATTCCCGAACGCTTGTTGAGGCACCAATACACGAACACGGGTATAAGCAACATTGTGCCTATTGTGAAATCGTTGGTAGCCCTCACAAAAGGTGTGAGGAAATCCCCGCTTGCCTCCCTGAAATTCTGTAGCCACAAAAGATATTCGATGTCCATTTAGTCGCGCCTGCAAGTCAGCTTTATCACGATTGGCCAGACTGCCACAGCGAAGAACGCTGATACGAACCCATGAGTGAACGTCCCGCCCCATTCCGTGATGATTGGAGTCAGGAAGCTAATGATGTCGTTCCTCACAGTGAAGTACAGAGCGTAATACAGCCATAGCCCAATGCATGAGACAATAACGCCCCTCACGTTGAAGCCTGACTCGCGGAATCTCACGTACCTTCTCTCAATGAGACGGCCTGCAATCATCCCTGCAATAGTCCCGCCGAAAAGGTAAATGTCGTCGATCTTCCCCGCAGCATTCACGATGAGTTTTCCGTTTGCGTCCGCGTCCATCGGGTAAGACTTCAGCGAGACATACGCAACGCCCGCGATTACTGCAACGATTCCCAGCAACATGAACAGATTTTCGCGCTCATGGTGGAGCATCATCACTGAGACCGCGCAGAGTACAGCCACGCTCACGACCAGCCCGGCAATGACATCTTGAGGGGTGTGAACGCCCAAGTAGTTGCGAGCGAACATTACGCGTAGAATCATCGCCACGCACAAGCACGAGAACCACGCATATTTTTTCCGCGACAAGACCGCCAGCCCTCCGAAAATTGAAGCCGCTGTAACCGTGTGTCCGCTGGGGAATGAGTAGCTTGAAGGCTTATGCACCGCAGGAATGACTCTCGCGTCCTTCACGAATGGGCGATAAACGCAGAATGTCATCTTGAGGATTTCGCCGAGAAAGTTGCTGATAGCTGTCGATAACATCAGGAACATTCCACCGCGCTTGCTTATGCACCAGTACACGAACACA
>JAFSRQ010000064.1 GCA_017446055.1 Synergistaceae bacterium
GTAGTTTTCACCTCTGGAACTTTGAGATCACCGCCTGAGCTTTTCACCTTGAGCGTGAAGTTCGCGTAATCTGCCCCGGCTGTGTTTCTGACCTTCACCGTGAGATTGTACGTTCCTGCAGCGTCTGGAGTGCCTGATAGTGTGCCGTCATTCGTGAACGTGAACCATGTCATAGTCTTTGAGGTGGCCGACCAAGTCAGCTTTTCGCCCTCTGCCTCGAACTTGAACGTGTAAGGCTGGCCTTCGGTAGCTTCCGGGAGATTCACTGTTGTGATCTTGGGCGGTGAAACCTTGATTTTCTCCGCAACTGTCAGCTCGTAGTCTTTCGTGTCTTTGCCCGCAGAGTTTGCCGCCGTTACAGTCAGGGTGAAAGTCCCGCCAGTTTTCGGAACGCCTGAGAGCTTGCCTGATGTCGCGTTCAGGGTGAAGCCGTCCGGGAGTCCTGTTGCTGACCACGTGATTGGGTCGGTGCCAGTCGCCTCGAACATCGCGCTGTAGATGACTCCCATCTCGCCATCAGAAAGTGAGGCTGTGGTGATAGTCGGTGCTGTTGCCGCCGAAATTTTCTGCTTGACCTTCAGCGTGAACTTCCGGGAGTCCGTACCCTTAGCGTTTCTCGCAGTTGCCGTGAAGCTGTAATCCCCCGTCCTATCTGGAGCAGTACCCGTAATCGCTCCGGTCTCAGCATCAATCTCAAGCCACGCGGGAAGCCCGGCAGCAGTCCACGTTATTGGCTCAGTACCAGTTGCCGCAAGCTGTAGCGAAATCTCCTCGTTATGCTCGTATGTGCCGAGATCCTGAGCTGCTGTGATTGACGGGGCAATAATAGCCTCCTCAACGTTTAGGGTGAAATTCCGGGCATCAGTTCCCGCCGCATTCGTTACGCTGACCGTAAATGTATGCGCCCCGGCTGCCTTCGCCGTACCGTAAACCAGCCCCGCGCTGCTGATATTCAGCCAGCCAGGCAGATTTTCCGCCGTCCACGTCAACGGTGCAGTGCCGCTAGCCTTGAACGGTATCGATACCCTTTCTCCGGCTTTGACAGTTCCCAGGTCATCAGACATCATGATTGACGCAGGTATGATTACTGTACCGGGTGCGTTCACAGACAGCGTGAAGTCCCTGCTGTTTTCCCCCGCACAGTTCGACACGGTAACAGCAAAAGTATATTTCCCCGTCTCGGCAATGCTCCCGGAAAGCCGCCCGGTATCCTCATCAAGCGTCAGGCTGTCAGGAAGTCCTGTTGCTGACCACTTCATCGTCCACACAGTGCCTTCTGCCTCAAGCTGTATTGATATGTCCCTGTTCTGTGTGAATGCTCCGAGGTCCGCGCTTGTCGTGATTGTCGGCGCGGTGAACAGGAACGCGGTCATCTCTATATCCGAGGCGTTGAGGGTTAACGCAGTCCTGCCGAGAATCCTGTATGCCGTCTCAGGAAGGCCGGGTATTTCCGTGTGAGGAATGATTCTGCTGTCGTCTGACACTGTTACCGCATATGAAGTGTCAACGTCTATTCCCCATTCTGCCGGAAGATGTATCACTAGTCCTTCGGGAAATTCGCCGCTTATCTTGAAGCCGTCGCCGTTAGTGTCAGGGCTGGTGATTGCGTCAAACTCATAATGGCCGTTCCCGGTGGTCTCAACAATAAGTTTCCCGTTCTCACGCTCCCATTTCGTAGTCTCAAGATTTGCCGGGACTGGTGAAGGCTCGTCAACCTTCCACGCAGTCATGATGATTCCATCTTCGCTGAGTGTTACGTCATTGTAGCCGACAACTTTCACCGCAGGCGACTCGAGTCCGTCAACATCATCCGCCTGTATCACGCCGGAAGAGTCTGACACTGTGATTTTCGCGCCGTCGTCAACATCAAGCTCCCAGTAAGCAGGAAGATGAATCGTCAGGTTAGCGGGAAATTCTCCGTCAATCTTGAACGTATGGCCGTCTGTGCCGTCAATAGTCTGGAATGTCTTTGACTCATCGCCGTATTCGACAACAAGACTCCCGTTCTCAATCTGCCATCTTTTAGTCTCGAATGCTTCAGGCGAAGGGGTTACAGATCCGTGTTCAGCGACAACTAGAGTCAGCTCCTTGCTGTCAGAGCCGCCGGTGTTCTCTGCTGTTACTGTAACGGTGAAAGTGCCAGACTCAGACGGAGTGCCTGTGATAGCTCCTGTTGACGCATCAAGTTCGAGGCCGTCAGGGAGTCCGTCAGCAGTCCACGTAATGCCGTCGCCCGTAGCCGTGATTGTCGCGGAATATTCAGCGTACTGTGTTGCGTCCGGGAGACTCTCTGTCGTGATTGCCGGCTTTGCTGCAACAGGCACACCCGAAACTGAGAGCGTGAAAGTCTTTGTTGCGCTGTCGAAATCATTCGTGGCTGTTACTTTCATCATGAATACCCCGGCAGCTGTCGGTGTCCCGGAGATTGTGCCGTTCTCAAACGTGAGTCCTTCAGGAAGCGAACCCTCAAACGTCCACGTTATAGGCTTCTCACCGTTTGCCGTGAAAGTGAGCGAGTAAGGCACGTAGACTGTCCCGGTCGGAAGTGTTGATGATGTTGTGATTACTGGGCTTGCTCCGGCGGCTATTGTTACTCCCATGTAACGCTTGTTGTCGTCCTTGCTGTATTTGGTGTCGTAGTCATAGTAGATACTTGCGGGCTGAACATCGAACGTCATTGCACCCGTCCCTGAGTCGTAAGCAGGATGAATGAGTTTACCGTCCGAGTCCTTGCCGTAGACACTGCTGGCAACGACATTCTTCACGTCCGCTGACAGATAATCGCTGAGGCTGACTGTGTACTTGCCATTTCTCTGGCTGACAGTAAGGCCGTCAATGTACTGGGGCGAGCATGCGTAATCCCCTTCATATATGCCTGTGTTGTCCGCGACATTAAGCAGAACCAGGCGGTTGTTGTCGCAGCACAGACGATAGAGGCTGAGATTCTTGCTGAGATCGAGTGCAGTTATGCGGTTGTTCTGGCATTCGAGACGAACAAGCATCTCATTCTTGCTGAGGTCCAGGTCTGAAATCTTGTTGTTGTTGCAGTAAACTTCGAGTACCTCAGGGCATGTAGTGAGGTCTAATTCCGTGAGCACGTTGCTGTGGCAGGAAAGATATTCCAGAAGCGTGCAGTCCTTAAGGATGAGGCTGGTTAGCTTGTTGTCATTGGCATAAAGATAATTCAGTGAGGTGCAGCCCGTGAGGTCGATGCTAGTTACCCCGCTGTGTTCACAGTTCAGTTCGCTTAGGGACGAACAGCCGTTGAGCTTTATTGTGGAAAGCCTGCCGTCTGTGGCATAAGTGCAGTCCACATACATCAATGATGTCATACCGCTCAAGTCAAGCTCCGTGAGTCTGTCAGCGCGGCAGTGTAACCTTTCGAGCGAGGTAAGATTCTTGATGCCCTGAAGAGATCTCACATCCGTACCCCTGTCGCCTATATCCACTTCCTTTGCGTTGAGTATCTCGCTGTTGCTCAGTATACCGTCCTTGTCGGTGTCAAAATGCTCACTGACATATCCCCTGAACACAGCATCCAGGAAATTCGTCTCGTCAATCTGGACGACAGCCATTCCCGCCCCCGCCGACCCTGCAACGAACATACAGGCCAGCAGTAACACGAAAATTCTCCGCATAGCATGATGCCTCCTTGTGTGTATTGTGTGGAATATTGTGGATACTCAGATTTTACCGCACACCCCCCCAGCCCGCAACACGCCCCCTACAGCGTGAATCTCCGTATTATCCCGTTGAGGTCAGATACCACCCTCCCGCAAGCGTCAGCCTGTTCCGCCCCGCCAAGCGCGTCCCCGGCCATCTCAGCGGTCTTCCCTGCAATGTCGCTGACTCCGTCGGATGAGGCTTTGACTGTCTCGTTTATCCCCCCGATTGCCCCGGCTATGTCCTCGATTTCCCCCATGAGTTCCGCGAGGCTCTTCTTGATCTCCTCCATGCTCCTGCCGAACGTGTTAGCGTCATCCCTGTACTGCCTGCTTACCTTGCTGAAGTCCTCATAGTCCGCAAGAACATTCGCCTCCAGGAAGTCCGTTGTCGTTGCGAGGCAGTCCGCTACGTTGGCGACCGCGCTGTTCACTTCCGCGATGATCGGGGTTATGCTGTTCACTACTTCCGCTGTCTGGCCCGCGAGATTCCGTATCTCCTGCGCGACAACCGCGAAGCCCCGCCCGGCGTCCCCTGCCCTTGCCGCCTCGATTGACGCGTTGAGTGAGAGCATCCCGGTCTGTGTCGATATTGACATGATGGAGCTGATTAGGTCATTGATTTTGTTGACTGACTGGGAGGCTGTTACCGCATAGCCTGCCTTTGACTTCACGGACTCGTAAAGCTCCCTCGTCCTGCTTCCGGCCTTCTCTGTGGCATCAGCAAGCTCATTCGCCCTAGTCAGCACTTCCCCGGAGACCTTCACCCCGTCCTCAGCGAGAGTCCCGATATTCCCGGCGTGTTCGTCGACTTTCCCGGCGTTCCCGGCGATTGCGGCTGTGGTGTCTGCGGTCTTCTGCATCCCGGCGGCGAGCTCCTCAGTACGTGCGGAATTGTTCTCGCAGGCATGGCCGACCCTCTCAATCATCTGGCGGAGTCCTGAAACACTGCGCTCAACCTCTGACTCTGCCCCGCTCAGAGCCTCGACCACCTCATGAAGCCTGCTTCTTGTCCGTGCCACTGCCCGCGCTATGAGTCCGATTTCGTCAGAGCACCCCTCAAGCCTTGCTGACTCGCTGTCCTCCGAGAAGTCTAGCTCCGCAGTCCTGTTGATGACCGGGACAATCCGGCTGAGTCCCTTCATCAGCCACACGGTGAAGACGTAGACCAGAACGACCGCCGCAATCCCGCACAATGCCCCGTAGACCGCAAGAGACCTCCTCATACGCCCGACCGGGAGCATCATAGTATCCCTGTCAGCAGTAACTATCACAATATTCCCGGCCTTCGTGAACGCGTACCCGGCAATCTTCTTCGCGCCCCTGTAATCGTAGACGCAAGAGCCGTCCGGGACTTTCTGCCCTGCCTGGAGTCTGGAGACTATGCTTCTGACCGCCGCGTTCTCGACAGACCCGCCGATTTTCGACTTGTCCCGGTGGTAAAGCATTGTCCCGTTGGGCGAGACCATGTAAGCGTATGAGCCTGCCACCCCGTCAATCTTTATCCCCCCGATGAGCCGCTCATAGTCGACCACAATCATCTTGTCATAATCCGCCGTAACAACAACGATATTCCCCGTGTCAGTGAAAGAGTAGCCCGCCATTTTCGCCGCGCCCTTGTACCAGTAGACAACGTAACCGTCCTCAACCCTCCTGCCTGACTGGATGCCAGCGACGAGTCCCTTCACCGCGTCATTCTCAACGGGCTGGCCTATCTTGGGGGTGTCGGTGTGCCAAAGCATAGTGCCTTCAGGTGAGACCATGTAAGCGTAAGAGCCTTCAACGCCGTCAATGTGAATGTTGCCTAGCAGCGTGTCGTAGTCTATCCTCATGAACTCGCTGTAATCCGCCGTAACTATGAGGATGTCCCCGCCTTCCGTGAACGCGTACCCCGCCAGCTTGAGCGCGCCCCTGTAGTCGTACAGCACTGAGCCGCTTTCAGGCTTGTAGCCCCTCTTGAGGTCAGCGAGGATGTTTCTGACCGCGGTGTTCTCGACAGGCTCGCCGATTTTGCCGGGGACAGGATGCCAGAGCATTGTTCCGTTTGGTGAGACCATGTAGGCGTATGACCCGTGAACGTCCCGGATTGAGACCCTGCGCAGTATCCCGTCAAGCTCACCCGATGAGAGAGTCCCTGAGCGCGAGGCTGTGCTGACTGCTGAGGCGGCTTCTTCCGCGAGGCTGAGGGCGTAGGACTTGTAGACTGACTCGCCGAATCGACGGGAGAAGTTGATTGACAGGGCGGCTTCCTGCGCGAGGTTCTTGGCGTACCCCCCGTAAGCGGCCTCGCCGTACTCCGACGCGAAGTCGACACCTTCAGCGGCTTCCTCAGCGAGATTCCGGGCGTAATTGAGGTATGCCGACTCCATTGACCGGGAAGCGAGCCTTGATGCCGATATGACCTGCACGGCGGTTACCGCAAACACAGCCGCCACGACAAGAGCCGCTATCCTTGTACTCATGCGCGAAAAGAAAGACAGACTAGCCTCGTTTTTCATTTTTTATCCCCGAAGTGAATTTTTTGGAACAACGAAGATATTACAGTAACATACAGCTTTACGCAATGAATAATATGAATATGGGAAATGTGAAAAGGGTTATGGACTGTGAGGGACTCGAACCCACGGCCCGCTGATTAAGAGTCAGCTGCTCTACCAACTGAGCTAACAGTCCATATTTGATTGTCATTACTGGTGCGCCCGGCAGGACTTGAACCCGCTGCCTGAAGATCCGAAGTCTTCCGCTCTGTCCAGATGAGCTACGAACGCTTGAAGGGTGAGTGAAGGGACTTGAACCCTCAACCGCCGGAACCAC
>JAFSRQ010000065.1 GCA_017446055.1 Synergistaceae bacterium
AGCCGTGAGCCGTGAGCCGTGAGCCATGAGCCATTATAGCGATTTCACTCAATGCGTGTCAATCCTTTCTGTTTGGGATTCATGGGTGAATTATCGCCAGTCCTGCCGGGAAATTCAAGAGGAGGTGATGACGTTCACGAAAGAAAATCAACGTTCACGCAAATTTCCGGGCAGCAAAAAAGGAAGAGGCCATGAACTCCCCTTCCCCGTGTGAGTCAGTTCTGTGATGCTTCGAGCTTCTTTGCGAGCCGTCTGACTGTCGACAATGATAGCCCGGAGTATTCCGCGATTTCCTGAAGTGCCAGCTTTCCGCCCTCGATCATTCTTTCGGCAAAACCTTTCTTCATGGCCGCTTCATGTTTCTTTTCCTGCTCCGCGAAGATTTCCTCCATAACTCCGCTCATTTCCTTAACCCCCTTCCGTTGCTCCTTGAGGTAGCTCACTCTTTCCGCAAGAGCCTCGTAATACATCTCGCCGGCATTCCTGCAGAAGAGATCATGCACCAGCCTTCCCAGCGGCGTGGACTCATCACGGCATTCACCATTCACGTAGATTATGTGAGACCTGTCCGCGAAAGGCTGATTATTCGCCCTGATTACGCGGTCAATCTGGTACAGCGGCAGACCGTAACCCAGCACATCATGCTCCGTAATGAATATCACATAGACTTCCGGCAGCTCGGTGAAATCCTGTCCCGGCTTCAGGCTGTTCACGTCAATCATGCTCGCGTTGAACCGTGCGCGTTCGGGAGAAGCTCCTTTGTCCCACCGCTGAAACTCAACGTTGTACTTCCGCTTGTCCGTGTCAGTCGCATGTATGTCAAGGACGACTGAACGCCATAAACTTTTGAGCGTCTTCTGAATCTCGGAGGACTCTATAGTCAGGTCATCGCGTCCAAGAATTACCCTCACGAGAACGTCAACGCACTCATTATGACCAGCGAAGCATTTTGCCATCAGAATATCATCCATCAGGCAAAGACGCTGTATGTAGTCGTAATATTTCAGACTCTGCATTACTGCCCGCACTCAGACAGCTTCAGCCTCACCGAATGCTTCACGCTCCCGAAAGGCTCAAGAGTCATCAAGCGTCCTTCTCTCCTCTCACGCTCGCGACCCATGATGTAGCACGTCGACGGCTCAAGCCCCAGAACGTAATCACCGCTCTTCATGTTCTTCCACTGCGCCAAAATCGGAAGGGTATCCAGCGACCACGTGATCTCAGCCGCAATCCCCAGCTCAGGATTCACCAGCCTCACGAACGCCTCACTCTCCATCTTGTTGAAGAACACCTGCTCTTCCTCGCCGTCAATCGGTTTGCTGAACTCGCACTGTTTTGACAGCCCTTTTTCCGCGTAAGGAGTTCTCGGAGTAACCTTGCGTTTTTCGGGGAACTCAAGATGAGCCGCCTCACTCAGCATTGGCCAGCCGAAATTCATGTGATACAGCATCATGTATTCCTGCGGTGCTTCCGTGAGGTTGGTGATTTCGTCCTCAAGCTGAATCTCACTGCCGAACGCCGGAATCGTGTAACGCCTCTTCACGCTGAAATTATAGCCGCCCTGTTTGGCCTCGCGGATTTCGCCGCCAACGATGATGTTGTCACCGTCAGCATAACCGCAGAGTCCCTTCGCGCTGAGACCGTGAAATCTTCCGTGCAGGGGGTTGAAGTCTCCTGCGTCAGTATTCTCCGGGCCAGCTGAGAGCATACCGCAGGTGAACAGCATTCCGCCGGGAAAATAGCGGTCAAATTCCCCGTGAACAGGCAGGAATCTTACGGGCGAGTCGTATCCTGCCTTCGCGGTGTAGTTGATGTTCACGCCCTTGTACTTCACGCGGCCAATGTCGAGCCCTGAGTCCGGCAGAATGTCAAGCTCAAGACCGCCTGCTGTTGTTACCTGGTACATTGCGATGCCCCTTGCGTTTCCCTCGTCAAGGATTACCCTGCGGACACCGTAAACCTGATCCTCATTCCCAACGTAAGCGCGAAATTCTTTCTTCTCCATTACCGTAATACCTCCTGTGAAAATTTGTCGAAAGCCGACAGCCCTTCAGCCGTCCTCTTGTAGACCCCGCTGTCCGTCAGCACCTGCGTGAAGACATGGCCGACCTCATCACGCAGCATCGTCCGCACTTCCTGTTCACCCTTCAGGCCGTCATGCTTCTTCCTGAGTCCCTCGTACCACACTTCATGTGCCTCAAGCTCAGACGGAAGAGTCTCATTCCCCGCAAGCCACGCCGAGCAGATTTTCTCCAGCGCACTCTTGAGCCTCGCAGGAAGAACCGCAAGCCCCATAACCTCAATCAGCCCGATATTCTCCTTCTTGATGTGGTGGACTTCAGCATGAGGGTGGAAGATACCTAACGGATGCTCCTCGCTCGTCCTGTTGTTGCGGAGTACAAGGTCAAGCTCGTAATCCTCACCGTTACGGCGGGCAATGGGGGTGATTGTGTTGTGGGGTTCACCGTCAGAGTACGCGAGAATCCCGGCTGACTCGTCTGTATACTCACGCCACGCGGACAGCACACGGTCAGCAAGACTCACTAGGGCTTCAGGATTCCGTGAACGGAGTCTTATTGCTGACATGGGCCACTTCACGCGCCCGGCCATGACTCCGGGGGCTGATGTCTGGTACTCTTTCTCGACAGGAGCAAGTGCCATCGCGAAGGTGTAGCGTCCTCCCTGGTAGTGGTCGTGTGAGAGTATCGAGCCTCCCACAATAGGCAGGTCAGCGTTCGAGCCGATGAAGTAGTGAGGGAACTGTGAGACGAACTCAAGTATGTTGCCGAATGTCTCACGGGATATGAGCATGGGAACGTGATTCTCGTCCAGCACAATGCAGTGTTCGTGATAGTAGCTGTAGGGGGAATACTGGAAGTACCATCTCTTGCCCTGAAGCGTTAAGGGTATGAGGCGTATGTTCTGGCGGGCGGGGTGTGCGTGGTGGCCGTAGAAGCCCTCGTTTTCGCGGCACAATAAGCATTTCGGGTAGCCAGTTGACTTGATGGTCTTGGCCTTTGCTATGTCGCGGGGGTCTTTCTCTGGCTTGGACATGTTTATTGTGATGTCGAGATTGCCGAAGTCAGTCAGAGTCTTCCAGCAGATATTTTTGGCGGTGCGCTCGGAGCGTATGTAGTTGGACGACACTCCCAATCCGTAGAAGTAATCCGTAGCCTTGACAGGGGACTCAGCCCTGAGAGTCTCGAACTCAGCGATAACGTCTGACGGTCTCGGTGTCAGCGCGCCCATTAATTCAGTGTCAAGCAAATCGCGTTCTGTCTCTGTGTTCTCAATGAGTCCGTTTTCTGCTGACCAGTCGAGAATTTTCGCGAGGATTGAGTCGGGGGAAGCCGTGAAAGTCTCGGTGATGTCTTCGCGTTCGAACGAGTGAATGCCGAGAATGCCGATGAGGGAATTTGCCGCCCACACAGAATCTTGCGGGGTGATGAGCCTGTGATACAGCGCAAAGTTTATCAGCCTGTTGATTTCGTGGTTGACCATGAGGGATTTATGCCTCCTTATAGTGAAAATTTTTCCGGGAAATTGTGAGGCTATTTTACCGCACACACACTATAATTACCCCATCACAAACAATGAAAGGCTATGAGGCCGGGCCGGGCGATTACGAGGGGACTATGACGCGATAATCAGCAGACACAGCTTCAGGCTTCCCGAAAATTTCACGGCAGGGTCTGTACGGATCATCTTTCTGCTGACGACAACGGGAACGCACACATAACCCTCAATGGCTGGGAGGCCGGGCTGATTGTGAGTAACGACTCTCGGTCTGGCTGCGCGATGAATGAGCCGAGAATAGGACGTGTTCAGTTAATCCGCCGGGTAAGGGACAAATTCGACATATCTAAGGGTGCTGTGAGGGAAAAAGTTTGCAATAATGACATCGACCGAATATTTTCCGGCATGGGCGGGTGAAGTTTACGGTCAGGCAGTCTCAATCCCCGTTTCCAGCGCGAAAAGCTCATCAAGTTTCATCGGCCGACCGAAGTAATATCCCTGCGCTTTGTCGAACCCTATAGACCGCAGATATTCCAGCTGCAAGGCTGTCTCGACTCCCTCAGCAAGTGCCTCCATCCCCATTAGCCTGGCCATCTCAAGATTACTGCTGATGATGTACTTTGCCTTCTCGGACTTGTTGATGTCGAAGCCGTGAAGAAATTTCATGTCGAACTTTATCGTGTCAAAGCTGTAATCCTTAAGCACGTTCAGCGATGAGTAGCCCGACCCGAAATCGTCCATCCACACCTCATATCCCAATGCCCGCAATTTCTCGATGCCCAAGTTCAGCACCGTCATATCCTCATCGTTGATGCTCTCGGTGATCTCAATGTTTATCATCCTGCGCGGAATATCACACACCGCCGCGGCAGACTCAATTTCCCCGATGATGTCGCAAAGCTCAAAGTCCAGCCTCGACAGGTTCACCGACACAGGCACTAACGGAAGCCCCGCTGATTTTCTCGCGCTGTAATCACGGCATACCTTCCTGGCCGCGTAAATATCGAGCTTGTGTATCTCCCTGTAGTTTTCGAGAGTTGGTATAAATTCGGCGGGTGATATTATTCCTATCTCCGGGTCATTCCACCGGGCTAAAGCCTCCGTGCCGCAGATTTTCCCGGTCGACAGTCTCACTATTGGCTGGTACAGGACGCTGATATAGCCGCGTGAAATTGCTGTGTCGAGTGTGTCAAGGATGTACTGCTGAAGCTCAAGCTCACGGCTCATTGCGTCGTGGAACATGCACGAGCTGACACTGTGATTCTTGCGGATAGAGTCGCAGGCCAGCTTTGCACGGTCGCAGGAGGAGCGTATATCGTCGCCTTCTGACGGGAAATATATTCCGGCGCGGAGTCTGAGCGTAACATTCTCGTGGAGTGAGTACAGGTATTCCTGCACCGTGTCAATGTTCATCTCGACCGTAGCCCAGTCAGTCAGCACAACGAAATTGTCATCAGAGAACCTCGCAAGAAGACTCGCCCCGTCAGCCGGAAAAGTGCCGCCCAGGATAAGCGCAATCTCCCTCAGAATGTCATCGCCCCGCTCAAAGCCGAAGCGTTTGTTGAACATCTTGAAGTTGTCGAGGTTGAACCAGACCACCGCAAGCCCCGCGCCTGTGATGCCCCGTGCGTGTTCGTGGAAGCTGGCTCGTGTGAGGAGTCCTGTGAGAGCGTCTTTCTCCGGGCAGTGCATGAAGCTGTGTCAGTCTGTGAACTCGAAAAGGTTAAGGCCGACTTCCGGGCTGAATTTGCGCTCTACCGTGCCTGCGCTCACGTCAACAATCATCTCGCAGGTTGCGCTGACGGTCGCGGAGTTGAGATGCCCCCCGAATACATGTCCGTCCTTGTCGCCCGCGCTCATGTGGATGTGTGCGTAAAACTCGCCGTCCTTCGTGGTTACCGTTCCCCAGAGGCTGACTATCTCGGCGGGGAAGGTGAAGTGATTGCTGTGATACTTCTTCTCGTCAACGTCAAAGAGTCCCACGCTGAAATCGTCGACTGCTCCGAGTGCTTTCACTTCAGCGAGAGTGATATGTTCCTTCCCGCAAAAATCCTTGAGGCACGACATGATTTCTTCTCCCCTGTCTATGCGGACAAAGTACTTGCTTCCGAATTTCCTGTACTGCATGATTATTCCTCCTTATTCAAGCGGCAGATGATTCTCAAGAATATATTTCGTGAACTGGCTGCTGTTGTAAGCGGCGAATTTCTGGTACTGGTCTGACTTCTCCTCGTCCGCGTAGTCACATATCCCCTTGATGATTATGGGCGTTGGCGACGGTGCCGGGAAATTCCTCGCGGCGTAAACAACGCTGTATGACTCCATGTCCAGCCCTATTGTTGACCGGAAGAGGGGAAGCACTCTCTTGCTGACGAAATCGTGATTTGCCACAACCGTACTACCGCAAGCCATCGGTCCGATGTGAACATGAAACTCGTTGTCGCTCCGTCCCTGAATGCCCCTGATGACCGACAGAACAGACTCGTCAACAGCAACAGATTTCGGGCGCGGAAGGAAGCCTAAATCCCCGAAGCGAATCTCAGCCTCGTCAGCCCCGACAAATTTCCCGGTTGAGTAGTCCCACACCAAATCAGGCACGAGAATATCGCCGTAAACCTGATCTACCCCCTCGCCGATTCCCGCCGCTATCCCGCACATTATCAGGTAGCGCGGACGGAACTGGGCAATGATTTTCGCGCAAAGCAAAGCCGCCGAGGTCATCCCCATAACGTCCTGCTGTGCTGTTACGAGGCTGTACTCCCTGCTGTCCCGGTGAAACGCGGTCAGGTAGTACGCCTGCCTGTCGCCGGGAAATGTGGCCTTCTCCCAGTTGGTATAGAGCTTGCGTACTGCGAGGGTCTCAATTTCTACGGCTGTGATTATCGCCGCTGCTGTCTGGTAATTATCGCTCATGATTGACGCGCCTCGTGATTTTCCTGTTGTCAGTGAATGCCGACATTATACAGCAAAAAGAAACGGCCAGACCCCGACAGCCTGACCGCCGAAATTTTCCGCCTTCTACCTGTCCAAGTCAAGAATAGACATGCATACATACCGCCCGCCCGTATAATTCTTGTTCGTTACGACATCCTTTGTTATATTGTCGCCGTTAAAGCCTCGAAGCTCCATGCTTGCCGCCCTTCCCGCGAGCCTGCTCTGAAGCCCCGTGTCAGTCCCGGTGTCGTAGCAGACGTACCAATACTTATAGTGAAAATCTATCAGCAGGTAATCCCCGGCCTTTAACTTCTTGTCTTCTTTGCCTGTCAGCTTTATGGATGTGTTACTGCCGAGATACTTCATTATTTCATCGCTGTGTTTCTGAACAAATTCCTTGAAGGGCAGCTTTGTTTTACCGTTGGTGTCAAAAATTCTATACTTGACATATGAACCGTCCATGCCGTCCGTTGTAATCCTGTGCATGTTGTCTGAGTACCACGACTGCACCGCCTTCTGTATCTGGTTGAAGTTGTTGATGATAGTCTGCGCCCTCGCGGATTTCTCTGACTCCTTGCTGGACATCATCATCATTGCCGCGAGAACAGCAACCACAACTATAGCAATCATCATCTCAATCATCGTGAAACCTTTTCTTCCGTCCCTCACTCAGCACACCTCCTAGCGCACCTTGATCCACACAGCTTGAGAGTTGTCGCCTTTGGGGGTCTCGTGAGCGTCAGCAGTCCCAAGCCACAGCCCGCCGGATGACTTCAGCCTGCCTATGATTTTCGTCCTCACAGCGTCTTCATCGTCCTTGAAGCGGTAGCCTGCGTACCAGTCGTTCCTGTAACTGGCTGTCTCATTTCCCTTCGCATCACGGCTTGTTCCTCCGTCGCAGACACCGTAATAGCCTTCAACCAAATCTGTGGTCTGCCTTCCTGTTACTGTCTGATCTTTTGATGTCTGGTAGAATTTGAGACCCGATGAGCCAAGACGCTTGAGATAGCTGCCCAGTTTTAAGCTGTCACTGTTTCTCTGCCACTGCTGGATTGGCTGTGTTGAGCTGCCGATTTTCACTCGCCCGTCTTGCTGGACTTTTTCCCTGTTGTCCACGTACCACGCCCACAATGCTTTTCTCAGTGTGTGAAGGTTCATGATAATCTTCGTGGCCTTCGCGCTGGCTATGTACTCATCAACGCCCAAGTACCCCATAGCCGCCAGCACCGCAATCACTACCGTAACAATCAATGCCTCGATGAGCGTTAATCCCTTGCGCATTGCTGTATGTCCTCCTTCCGCCACGCAAAAGCCGGGCATAATCTCTTACACCCGGCCGATTGTTTGCGTTATTCTTGTGTCTTGCGCCTGACTACTTCGCCGCCGCGGGGATTGCTCCCATTTCAGCGAGTGCCTTGTAGGTCAGATAGCGTTCACGTGCCTCTGCCGCGTTCCTGTCGAAAAGCTCATCAGCGATTGCGGGGAAGCCCCTCTTGAGTGATGAGTACCTGACTTCGCCGAGCAGGAACTCCTTGTAGTCCTTCACGAATGCCGCCTCATCATCGAACAGCTTCGGTGCTTTGCTGTCGAGCGTGAACGGATTCTTTCCGGCCTCAACATCAGGGTTGTACCTGTAGAGATGCCAGTAGCCTTTTTCGACCGCCAGCTTCGTGCGCTCCTGTGTCTTGCCCATTCCTGCGCGGATGCCGTGATTGATGCACGGTGCGTAGGCGATGATGAGCGACGGGCCTTTGTGCGCTTCGGCTTCCTTGAGAGCCTTGAGAAGCTGGTTCTTGTCCGCTCCCATTCCGACCTGCGCAACGTAAACTGTGCCGTAGGTCATCGCCATTCTGCCGAGATCCTTCTTGCGCGTCCTCTTGCCGCTCGCCGCAAACTGTGCGATTGCCGCAGTAGGTGTTGACTTTGAGGACTGTCCGCCGGTGTTGGAGTAGACTTCCGTGTCCAGAACGAGAACGTTCACGTCCTGTCCGCTTCCGAGTACGTGGTCAAGTCCGCCGTAGCCGATGTCATAGCCCCAGCCGTCGCCGCCGAAGATCCACACTGACTTCTTCACG
>JAFSRQ010000066.1 GCA_017446055.1 Synergistaceae bacterium
AACGTCTGCGGGCAGTGAGGCTTCCTGCGGTGTGCTGACGGCTTCAGGGATGGTGCTATAGTGGTGAACGTCTGCGGGCTGAGGCTGTGAGGCTTCATGTGAGTCGCTGACGGTCTCAGGGGCAACCGTGCTGTGATGGATGTCTGCCGGTTCAGGTTCGGGCGCGGGCTTCAAGGACTCGGAGACAATGTCAGATTTCCGGGGAACATCATGCTTCGTGCTTCGCCGGGATAATGGCTTGGACAGAGTGCGTTTTTTCTCTTGAGGCTCTGACGGTTTTACAGCGTTAAGGCTCTGTTCTATTCTGCGCTCGAAATCATCCATGAACGAGTCTACACGCTGGCCTAGATTTTCTGCATTCTCATTGCGTGCTTGTGATCTCGTCCTTGTACGGGGCTTTGGTTTTCTCTTCTCTTGGGAACTTTCCTGCCGTTTGCTTTCTGTTGCGCTGCCTTCGAGTGCCTGCCTTAATTTTTCTTCCGCTGTCTTCTCTGTCATTATTATTCTGCACGTCCTTCAATACCGCTTTAGTGCCTAATTATAAATCATCATGCCCATAAAAAAAGCCTCCGTATCTTTTACGGAAGCTCTTTCTTCTCTGTGATAGCCTCAACGAGGTTCGAACTCGTGTTTTAGCCTTGAGAGGGCTACGACCTAGACCACTAGTCGATGAGGCCATTTGCTACAACGCGGGAAATATTACCACGAGAAGAATTTTTATGCAAGCTAGCGTGCCTTCTTGACGAGGGAATCCAGAGCATTAATCAGCGGCGCAATCCTCTTGTCATCTGCTGGCTTCTGGAGGGCTTCTTTTGCCGAAACTTTCCCGCCCCAGTACTCATTGTTGCGCTTCACGCTTATGCTTATCACTGAGCCTTCAAGGGAGACTCCCGCGAAAAGTCCCTTTGCGATTGAGTAGCTGTATATTGATGCTTTAGCCTGGGCATCCGTAGCAGCTTCCGCACGCCTCCCTACAGGCCCGGCAGCAACAGAGAAATCACCGCCCAGCTTCGTCTTGCTTCCCATGAACGCGCTGACCCCACGCTCGTTGATGACCGCGAGCAATAACGCTACACTCTGCGCGCCAATCTGGAGACCGAATGAGCCGCCGCCAATGTTGTAGAAGCTCGGACCGTACCACTTCCCGCCCTCATAACGCAGGATCAATCCCTCGCCATATTCACCGCCGATGATAAACCCTGCCTTCACCATTGAGGGAACTATTGCTATTGCGTGAGAGGTCTTCACAGTGTCAGCCATTGTTGAGGCATCGCCTGCTGAGGACATTTCTTCGACAATTGAGACTGCCCCGGCAATGATTGAGTCGGGAGTAGTGGCCGCGAATGAAATTCCTGCTGAAGTGATGACAAGGACGAAGATTAATGACGCAAATTTTTTCACCATCTGTACATTTCCTCCTGATGATATAGCCCTGATCCTCAAATATAGAGGACGGGGAAAAATTTTCATGAAGATTATAATATAATACATTCATTCACAATTACAATAACAACAGGGAAGGTGCTTATCATCATGGGGGTACGCAAACCCGAAGACACTCGGAGCTTCGCACTGTGCGCACACGGCGGAGCAGGCAAGACCTCACTCGCTGAGGCAATGCTTTTCGACAACGGCAACATCACACGCATGGGCAGTGTCCAGAACGGAAACACTGTCAGCGATTTCCAGTCCGAAGAACAGAAGCGCAACATCTCCATCTCAACATCACTCCTCACACTCGAACGCAAAGGAAAGACATTCTACGTCCTCGACGCTCCCGGCTACGCAGACTTCACCGGCGAAATGAGCGCAGCAATCCGTGTAGCAGACACAGCGGTAATCCTCGTGAGCAGTGTGGGCGGAATCGAGGTCCAGACCTCCAAGGCATGGGAATACGCCGAGCATCACAGCGCGCCCGTGTCATTCGTGGTCTCCAAGATGGACAGGGAAAACGCAGACTTCGAGAAAGTTCTTGACGACATCAAATCACAGTTCTCACAGAACGCGCTTCCTGTGTTCCTGCCGATAGGTGCGGGCGAAAAGTTCACGGGAATCGTCGACGTTCTCAGGGGCAAATCCTACACGTACAAGCCGGATGGTTCAGGCAAATTCACTGAGGGCGAAATCCCCGCTGACCTTGCGGACGAGGCAGCCTCCGCGCGTGAAGCACTCGTTGAAGCCGCCGTTGAGATGGACGATGAGCTGATGGAGAAGTACCTTGAGGGCGAGGAAGTGTCAGAAGCGGACTTTGAGCGCACACTCAAGACCGCCATAGCCGCGAAAAGAATCATGCCCGTTTTCGCCCTGTCAGCAACCGCCAACATCGGAGTGCCTCAGTTCATGGACTTTGTCGCCGACTATTTCCCGTCTCCTGTTGACATCGGAGCTGTTGACGCTGGGGACGTTAAGGCCGAACCCAAGACTGACGCGCCTTTCTCCGCACTGTGCTTCAAGGTCATGGCCGATGCTTTTGTGGGTAAGCTGTCATTCATCCGCGTGTATTCGGGGACTCTCTCGTCAGAAGGAAGCAGCATCTACAACATCGACAAGGGCGAAGACGAGCGCATATCCTCCTTCAAGCTCATGACGGGCAAGGACGGAAAGGACGTGAAGGAAGTCATAGCGGGCGACATCGTGGCAATCCCGAAACTTCAGAGCGCAAGAGTCGGCCACACCCTCGCGACAAAGGGCGGCTTCTCCGGAAAATTCCCAGCGATAGAGTTCCCGAAGCCTGTCTACAGTGTCGCCGTAATCGCAAAGACCCGCGCAGATGAGGACAAGCTAGGTTCGGCAATTTCACGAATCCTTGAGGAAGACTGCTCGCTCACCTTCGAGAAGAACGCAGAGACCCGCGACAACGTATTATCCGGCATGGGAGATATGCACATCAACATAGTACTCTCCAAGCTGAAGGAACGCTACAACGTCGACCTAGACACCAAGACCCCGCAAGTACCTTACCGTGAGACGATACGCAAGATGTCAGAAGCTCAGGGCAAGCACAAGAAGCAGTCCGGCGGTCATGGGCAGTACGGAGACGTGTACATCAGGTACAGGCCGTTGGAGCGCGGCGAGGGCTTCAAGTTCATCGACAGCGTAGTAGGCGGTGCAGTGCCGAGGAACTTCATCCCGGCGGTCGAGAAGGGACTCCGTGAGTACATGGTTGCCGGGCCTCTGGCGGGATTCCCGGTCGTGGACTTCAGCGCGGAGCTGTACTACGGAAGCTATCACGATGTCGACAGCTCTGAAATGTCGTTCAAGCTCGCAACACGTCTCTCATTCCGCAAGGGTATCATGGACGCTAACCCGGTACTGCTTGAGCCTGTGATGGACGTTGAGGTTACTGTGCCTGACCAGTTCATGGGTGATGTCATGGGGGACTTCAACAGCAGGCGCGGGCGTGTTATGGGCATGGAGGCTCACGGGAAATTGCAGGTCGTGAAGGCTCAGGTGCCGCTGTCGGAGATGTTCAGGTATGCTACTGACTTGCGGTCTATGACTTCTGGCGAGGGGTCATTCTCGATGGAGTACTCGCACTATGAGGAAGTTCCGGGAGACATCGCCAAGAAGGTTATTGCCGCCCACAAGAAGGAAGAAGAAGACGAAGAGTAACAGTAACAGACTCCCTCCTGACATTTTGCCGGGAGGGAGTTGTTCACATCATGAAGAAAGGAAGTTGACACAAGAGAAGATGACAGCTATAATATCCAGTCCAGTCCAGTCCAGTCCAGTCGCTGACTCTGCACATTCAACCAGCAAAGTAATCATCATCGGCAAGAATCATCATCATACACTCTCTGTAGCTAGGGTATTCGGCCTCAACGGGATAAAGCCCTATGGTATTGTCGTGGGAAAAGGCGCGAAATTCGGGTTCGTTAGGCGTTCGCGCTGCTGGCAAAAAGTTTGGGGTGTGAATGATGAAGTCGGCATGACAGAGATTCTCCGCCGCGAGTTCCAGAACGAGACACTCAAGCCCGTAGTCATTCCGTGTTCTGACCCCGAAGCAATAGCACTCGACAACAATCTTGACGAACTGAGCAAGAGGTACATTCTCGGCAGCTTCAATCACGAGCAGGGCAGAATCCCTCAGCTTATGGACAAGTTCGCGCAGGTGGAGTTCGTGAGAGACAGACTCGGCCTCGATATGGCTGAAAGTTTCATCATTGACCTTACTGGCGGAAATATCCCGGACGCTCTACCGTTCCCCTGCCTCGTCAAGCCAGTAGTCAGCGCAGAGGGCAGCAAGGGCGACATCAGGAAGTTCACCGACAAAGACAGCCTCCGTGAATATTTCGGCACTCTTAGGGCTAAGGGCTACACTAGGATTCTTGCGCAGAGGTTTCTGGATATAGATTACGAGTTCTGCCTGTCCGGGTGCTGCGGGGATATAATATCGTACTTTGTCTCAAAAACTGTCAGGGCCTGGCCTAATGTCGGGGGACTGGATGCTGGGATAAAGTCATGGATGAGCCGGAAATTCATGAACTATGTATCAATATGCTTAAGAAAATTTCTGACGCAGGGTATTCGGGACTCATAGACATAGAGTTATTTAAGGCCGGGGACAAGATATACTTATGCGAAATCAACTGGCGGGACAGCGCAAGAGTCTTCATGTGCAAAGGGACAAAAGTATACTATCCATTGATTTGGTATTACTCGGTTACAGGCCAGGACGATAAGATTCACGGTCTCCCTCTCACCACAAAGGACACATCGCAGTACGGAATGTGCGAGCAGGTCGACATACGCCACGTTTTTCACTCCGAACCCGGCTTCCCGCGCATCAATCTCCGTGAATGGCTCGGCGATGTCAGGAAGGCACAAAGTTTCGCGTACTGGCATAATGACGACAAGCTCCCGGCGTTGTGGAGTTACCCGAAAGATTTTGTCTCAGCCATTCTCCCGCATTCCATGAAAGATTTCATCAAGCGCATAATCGGCAGGAAGTAAATCCGCCCTCCTCCGGGAAAATCTCTCAGGGGAGGGAATTTTTCTGTCTACAGGAAGAAGTACCGTATCACGAAAAGCAATGCGACCAGTGCCGCCCCAAGAAGCCCGAAGAAGAACAAATCATTCATGAACGACGCGCCTTTCTGGGGCTGGTCAGGCTTGTCTGACTCCTTCACGCGAATCTTGATGTCCTTCGTTATCGCCACATATCCGCGTATCTCATCGCTTATCTTCACGTAGAGAAATTTCTTGCCCTGAGTCTCTCTTATCTCGTCAACAGGGAACAGCGGCTCAATATTATTCTCAGCCAAATACTTGTTCACCAGTGCGCTCGTGCCGTCCCCCTCAATAGTAATGCCGATAATATCGCCCGGAGCAATCTCTGATGACGCTTTTCCCTTCACCGGGTCAACCTGGGGATTACACTTTATGATCGTCCCCTCAAAGTTGCCTTCCTTCTTGGCTTCTTCACGTTCACGTTCTTCCTTCTCGGCCTTCTCTTTCTCTTCACGTTCCTTCTGCATTCTGGCCTGCTCTTCAGGAGTCGGGGGAAGGGGCTTGATGATCTTTGCGCGCTCAAGCTCAGGGCGGGCGATAGGCTCTGCTTCTGTCTGCGAACTGAAGACACACTGAGCGGCTGCCTCAAATGAGCGGCGGTACATGCTCTCAAGCTGTCTGATTTTGACCTTGGTGTAGTTCTCGAACAGCTTTTTCTTCTCATCAACTGTCAGAATCTCTTTCAGCTCGGCCTGCAACTTTTCGCCCCAGTCCTTGTCGAGCGGCCCCATTGACGGAAGGCTCTTAACGAAATTGCGCCAGTCCTTTCCGACTTCGGGGATCTGTCCGTTAGCGTAGGGTTTTGCCAGCCAGAATATCTGGAACACAGTCCGCCCCGTCTTGCCCTCGAAGATAACACAGAATCCTCCGCCCATGTCCCCGCGCGATGGTGTGAACGTCGACTTCAGGCCGAGAAACTCAGGGTCATTCTGCTTCCTGACGGTTTCAGCGGGAGGGGTGTCGGTGTTTGTGTTGCCGCGGGGAGAGTCGGCCATGTTCTTGATGTCATGCACAGTCAAAATTTCATCCGGCATAATCTCACTCACCTTGCTGAATAGCTCTTGGCACTCCAGGATTTTCCGCGCGGAATTTCTCCTGATACAAGCTCAAGGCAGCGGCTTCTGCATTCCGGGCATTTCCTGTCAGATTTGGAGTCGCTCTCAAATTCCTTCTTGCACTCAAGGCACCTGAATACGGCCATGATGTTAGTAAACCCTCCTTGAAGGTTATGAATATCTTTGTGAATGCCAGCATTATAGACCGTGAAATATTTATGGGCAAATTACTTAGCCGCAAGGTGGAATCAGTCCGGCAAAATCCGAAAGATTTACGCAGTTTTTTTCGCTGGACATTAATTATAATTATGGCAAATTTCACAATGACACAAAATTTTTCTGGAGGCTGTACCTTTGAGGCTGAAAAAATTTTCCGTAGCAATCTTCATCCTCTTTGTTTCTGCAACTTCACTCTATGCTTCGGGCATTTACGACTCTGATCCGGGCTTCTCGCCTTATTACGCAGGGTCGGTGAAGAGCAGTGTGCTTAGTGATGCATTGTCCGAGCTGAACTATATACGCTGGCTTATTGGCGTTCCGAACAATGTCGTCCTCGACTCCGAATACACACGAAAAGCCCAGCACGGCGCGGTTCTCCTTGACGCTATTGACACGATTACTCACACACCCGGCAGGCCTTCAGACATGAGCGAGTCATTCTACGAGCTAGGCTATGACGCAACTACCCACGGGAATATAGCCCTCTCGAAAATCTACAGCGGCTCAGAATCACACGGCAATATCACCCTGAGTTACAGCACGAAAATGTACATGGACGACTCTGACAGCTCGAACATTTCAGCGTTAGGCCACAGAAGATGGCTCATGAATCCCCGCATGAAACGCACGGGCTTCGGCATAAGCACTCGCAGGGGCTATGAGGTTACGTATGTCATTGAGGAGTTCGGAGACGACTCTGACGTTCTGACTCAGGAAGAATATTCACGCTATCTTGAGTGGCTCAAGTGGCCGGTTTCGGACGAATATATCACATGGCCGACCGGAAAACACCCTCACCCCCTCACGTATTTTGACGCTGGCACGGCATGGTCTGTTACGCTCAACAGCAATGTGTTCGACAAATGCAACGCCTCATCAGTCAGAGTGAGTCTTGTCCGTGTGTCTGACGGAAAAACGTGGAACTTCGGTTCTTCATCCGGCAGCAGCGGATACTACAACATAGCTCCCAACAATGTGGCTTATGATGAATGCATAATCTTCCGGCCCGATGGTGTGTCAGCCTACAACAGCGGAGAGACTTGGCGAGCGGAAATTTCCGGCCTCACACGCAAGGACGGCGGCGCGGGAAATATATCGTTCACAGTAACATTCACCGACAGCTCCACAGGCTACGAGGAAGACAGGCCATCACCAACACCGAATCAGCCAACACCGAATCAGAATGGCAGAAGCGATTCAGAAAGCGGAGGCTGTGAGTCAGGATTGGGATTCATGGCTGTGGTTGCTGTGATTGTGTTACCGGGAATCAGGCGGAGGAAGTCAGCTGCTCTTCTTGCTGTGACTGCCCTGTGCGTGATTGCTCTCCCGGTTTTTGCTGACGATGATATATACATCACCAAGCCGGGATTTTCACCCTACAGAGCCGGAACAGTGAAGCGTGAAGTCCTGTATGAGGCACTCGCTGAGGTCAACCGCGCCCGCCGCATAGCAGGAGTCCCCGACAACGTAACACTGAATGACGAATACACCCGCCGCGCACAGATGGGAGCAGTGCTTCTTGACGCAACAGACATACTCACGCATACCCCCTCGAAGCCTCACGACATGCCGCAGGATTTCTACGAGCTGGGCTATGACGCGACATCACACGGCAACATCATGTACTCGAAATTGCGCAGAGGCTCAAAGTCTTGGGGGAATGTGAATCTCAGGGACACGACAAAAGGCTATATGGAGGACACTGACGGGCATAATGTCGGCGCATTAGGTCATAGGAGGTGGCTGCTCAATCCCAGACTCAAGCAGGTAGGTTTCGGGATCAGCACACGCAGGGGCTACTCTGTTACGTATGTGATAGAGGACTTCCCGCTCAAGAAGAGGAAACTGTCACGTGCGGAATACGCGCAATATCTAAACTGGCTGAAGTGGCCGATTGCTGACGAGTTCATCTCGTGGCCGTCGTCAAAGCACCCTCATCCGCTGGACTGGTTCGAGGCAAAAACGGCGTGGTCAGTAACGCTCAACAGCAATGTGTTCGGCAAGTGCGAGCCTGAGAGAGTCAGCGTGAGAATGACCCGGCTTAGTGACGGAAGGGTCTGGAACTTTGGCCGGGCCGGGAATGACGGGTATTTTGCGGTCTGCCCGGACAATGTAGCTTATGACGAGTGCCTGATATTCTGCCCGGATGACATCAAGAGTTACAGCAATGGGGAATATTGGCGCGTTGAGGTTGATGGTTTGACGCGGAAGAACGGCGGCGCAGGGAGCTTCACGTACACGGTGAGCTTCACGCAATGACGGAATGCAGGTAGTAGAGGAATGATTATTCACGCAGGGTTTACGCAAACGGAGCTTCACGCTATGACGGAATGCAGGTAGTGAGGAATGATTATTCACGCAAGGTTTACGCAGAGAGCTTCACGCTATGACGTAATGCAGGACATGAGAAATGATTGTTCCGGCAGGTTTCACACAATGAATCAGGAATCCCATGAATGAGGACAGGGTAAAGTCTTCACTCGTTGGACAAATATATTCACAGGAGGCAAAGTTTCACCATGAAGAAACACGCAGCAATTCTCGCAGCAGCAGTACTCGCAGTATCAGCAGTGGCAGCATTCGCCGCAACGGACGCGCTTGTGGGGGCGTGCATCTACAAGTTCGATGACACGTTCATGACCGGTGTCCGCAACGCAATGCGCGCAGAGATGGACAAGCAGGGCGGGGAGCTTGAGATAGTCGACAGCCAGAACCGCCAGCCCACCCAGAATGACCAGGTCGACGCTTACATCTCCAAAGGCGCGAACGCCCTCATCGTCAACCCGGTCGACAGGACAGCCGCAGAGCCCCTCATGCAGAAGGCCAAAGCTGAAGGTCTCCCCATCGTTTTCGTGAACCGTGAGCCTTACGCCGAAGTCATGAACGCTTACGACAAAATCTGGTACGTTGGCGCAAAGGCAGAGGAGTCCGGCACTCAGTCAGGCCAGATCATCGCGGACTACTTCAAGGCCAACCCAAAGGCTGACCGCAACGGCGACGGCAAAATCCAGTACATCATGATTCGCGGCGAGCAGGGGCATCAGGACGCTACACTCCGCACAGAGTACTCAACGAAGGCCATGAAGGACGCAGGCTTCGAGATTGTCGAGCTGGGCAACGACACCGCCAACTGGGACAAGGTTCAGGCGACCGACAAGATGAAGGGCTTCATCTCAGCGGTAGGAATCGACAACATCGAGGCAGTCCTCGCCAACAATGACGACATGGCACTTGGGGCAATCGAGGCTCTGAAGGCTGAAGGCTACAACATGGGCGACCCAGCGAAGTACATTCCTGTTGTCGGTGTTGACGCTACAGCACCCGCGCTTGAGGCAATGAAGGACGGCTCAATGCTCGGTACAGTCCTCAATGACGCGGACAACCAGGGCTTTGCGGCAGTACGTGTTGCGGTAATCGCGGCTGATGACAAGCCCGTAACAGAAGAGGCAATCGGCTACAAGATCACAGACGGCAAATATGTCTGGATACCCTACAGGCCGGTAACAGTCGACAACTACAAAGAGTTCATGAAATAAGCAGAAGGATTGATGACTGCCCCCGTTTGAATTTGCGGCGGGGGTTTTCCCATTGTTATGGAGGTGAATTTTCTTGCGTAAAGTTTTTGTGATGACACTGGCACTTGTTCTCGCGCTGGCTTCTTGTTCTTTTGCTGACGGGGTGAAGATAGGCGCGGGCATTTACAGGTTCAATGACGCATTCATGCTGAGATTCCGCAATGCTATGACGGCTGAGAGTGAGAAGCTCGGAGCAACGATTGAGATTGCTGACGGAAGAGACGACCAGAATACCCAAGACGCACAGATTGACGGGTTTCTGTCGGGTGATGTCAATGTGCTGATAGTGAATCTTGTTGACCGCATGGCCGCTCAGTCAGTGGTCGACAAAGCCAAGTCAGCCAACATTCCCGTAGTATTCATCAACCGTGAACCCTCTCTTGAAGTCCTGAACACTTACGACAAGGCTTATTACGTCGGGGCAAAAGCAGAGGAATCGGGCGTATTCTCAGGCCAGCTCATAGCCGAATACTTCAAGTCCCACCCGGAAGCCGACAAGAACCACGATGGCAAGTTACAGTTCATACTCCTCAAGGGTCAGAACGGCCATCAGGATATGATTCTGCGGTCAAAACATTCCGTCGAGACCATCAGGGACGCGGGGATTGAGCCTGTTGAACTGGCAAGCGCAATAGCAAACTGGGACAAGCTCGAAGCCATGAAGATTATGAACGCGTTTATCATGTCCATCGGCCCGGAGAATATCGAGGCTGTAATCGCGAACAATGACGAGATGGCACTCGGAGCAATTGAGGCACTCAAGGCACAGGACTACAACACGGGCAATCCTGAGATGTACATTCCTGTTGTGGGTGTTGACGCTAACGCCTCGGCTCTTGAGGCTATGGACAGGGGCGAGATGCTGGGGACGGTGCTGAATGACGCGGACAATCAGGGAATCGCGGCTGTGAGGCTGGCGGTTGCTCTGGCGGGCGGCAAGGACATTAGTGCAGCCGGCTACCCTGTTACGGACGGAAAATATATCTGGATACCGTACCAGAAAGTTTTAACTAGCGAGAGGTGAGAAGAAGTGAGCGAATATTTGCTTGAGATGAAGAACATCACCAAGACATTCCCCGGCGTTAAAGCCCTCGACAATGTCAATCTCAATGTCCGCAGAGGCACGGTTCACGCCCTCATGGGTGAAAACGGCGCAGGGAAATCCACGCTCATGAAGTGCCTGTTCGGAATCTATGAGCCTGACGGAGGGGAGATTTTCCTTGAGGGGAAGAAAGCCTCGATACACTCAGCGCGTCAGGCAATGGATCAGGGTATCGCGATGGTTCACCAGGAGCTTCACCCGATAAGATTCCGCTCGGTCATGGAGAATGTCTACTTGGGGAGATTTCCCGGCCACATGGGAGTCGTCGACCACAAAGCCATGTACGAGAAGACGAAAGCACTCTTTGATGACTTGGAGCTTGATGTTGACCCGTTAGCTTTGGCGGGGGAACAGTCAGCGGCAATACTTCAGATGATGGAAATCGCAAGGGCTGTTGACATGAAAGCGAAGATAATAATCCTTGACGAGCCAACTAGCTCACTGTCAGACCGTGAAGTTGACCACCTCTTCAAGATAATCAACCGTCTCCGCGCTCAGGGCGTGGCGTTCGTGTACATCTCCCACAAGATGAAGGAGATACTGGAGATTTCGGACGAGATTACGGTCATGAGGGACGGTACGTATGTCGGGACATGGCCGGTAACAGACGCAAACGGCGAGAAGCTCACGATAGACTTCATCATAAAGCCGATGGTCGGGCGTGAGATGACCAACCAGTTCCCGCCGAGAGAAGGCAAGCCGTCAGATGAAGTTGTCCTGAAGGTCGAGAATGTATGTTCACCGCTGAAGAAGTCATTTCAGAACGTCAGCTTTGAGCTTCACAAGCAGGAGATTCTTGGGATTGGCGGTCTTGTCGGCGCACAGAGGACGGAATTTGTCGAGGCACTTTTCGGACTCAGGGGCATTGCGTCAGGGGAAATCACCCTCAGCGGCAAAACGTACACGAACAAATCGCCGGGCTTCGCGAAATCACGGGGGCTTGCCCTGCTTACGGAAGAGAGACGTGCGACAGGAATCTTCGGCATCCTTCCCATTCTCGAAAATACTGTAATCGCCAATCAGCGCAATTATGCCCACTTCGGAGTCCTTAATGACAGCCGGAGAAAGTCTGACGCTGATACCGAGTGCAGGAAGCTCAACGTCAAGACTCCCTCATTGAACACGCTGATACAGAATCTCTCAGGCGGTAACCAGCAAAAGGTGTTGATTGCGCGGTGGCTTCTGACGAACTCGGACATACTGATTCTCGACGAGCCTACGAGGGGTATCGATGTCGGAGCGAAGTACGAGATCTACAACATCATGCTTGAACAGATAGCGCAGGGAAAGAGCATAATCATGATTTCGTCGGAGATGCCTGAACTTATGGGAATGTCTGACAGAATCATGGTCATGTGCGAAGGAAGGGTAACGGGCTTCCTCAGCAAAGGGGAATACTCGCAGGAAAAAATCATGGCGTACGCGACACAGTTTGCGGGCCGGAAAGACTCAGCGGCATAACAAGGAGGACAAGAAAGAATCATGGCTAACACATCACGTTCAAAGCGTCTCATGACGACCGGGGGATTAATATTCCTCGCGCTAGGTGTAATTCTCTATTTCGCGAAAGAGCCGATGGGTCTCAACCGCAAGATATATGACCTTCCCATATTCCTCATCATCATAGGGATCTGCTTCGCGGTCAAAGGCTTCATGGCCAGAGAGAAAACAGAGGAAGAAGCCGCCCTCGCCGGGAAGAATCTCACGGAGTTTCTCGCCAACAACGCAATACTCATCGCAATGTTGGTGCTTGTTGTGGTGATATGCATACTTCAGCCGCGCTTCATGCAGATACGAGTCGCCCTCGACATTCTCACACAGTCGTCAACCAAGCTCATAATGGCACTGGGAATATGCTTCGCGCTGTTAATCGCAGGTACTGACCTCTCAGCCGGACGCATGGTAGGACTCGCGGCGGTAATCTCGGCCTCGATGATGCAGACTGCGACATACGCCAACCGTTTCTTCCCCGACCTTCCGCAGGTGGCAGTGTGGATACCGATAGTTGCGGCGGTGGTTGCGTGCATGGTCTGCGGCGCGCTTAACGGCTTCCTTGTGGCGAAATACGAGATGCACCCGTTCATTGCGACTCTTGCGACTCAGGTCATGATTTACGGAGCCTGCTCACTGTACTTCGACATGCCCCCCAACAACTCCCAGCCCATCGGAGGAATCAGGCCTGACTTTGCGCAGATAGGCCAGCTGAGACTGTTCAGCGGACTGTGGAAGGGATTTCCCGGGATAAGCATACTGATTCCCATCTCAATAGTAATCTGCATAGCCATCTGGTTTATCCTGAACAAGACGGTATTCGGGAAGAACGTCTACGCTATCGGCGGCAACCGTGAGGCGGCGGTCGTGGCGGGCATCAACGTCTTCCGTAACATCATGTTCATCTTCATCCTTGCGTCGTTCCTTTACGGCATCGCTGGTGTTCTTGAGGCGGCAAGGACGGCAGGAGCCACGAACAATTACGGCAACGGCTACGAGACTGACGCGATTGCGGCGTGTGTTGTGGGCGGCGTGTCAATGAGCGGCGGTATCGGCAAGGTCGGAGGAATCGTGATGGGCGTGCTGATATTTACGGTCATTCAGTACGGCTTGCAGTTCATCAACGTCTCGCCAATGTGGCAGCAGGTCATCAAGGGCGTAATCATTGCGGTTGCGGTTGCGATTGACCTGACGAAGTACCGCAGGAAGTAAACCAGACGTGTACAGACCTCTCTCAGTCATGGGGGAGGTTTTTATTTTACGCTAAGGAGGAGTTAGCATAATGTGCAGAAAGTTGACGGCTGTAACGTTCATTCTATCGGTGTTTCTGCTGCCTGCGTTTGTTGCATACGGTGATACTACACTCATGGATGCTGCAAAGCGTGGTAGCTATAAGGCTGTGGAGGAATTACTGAAGTCAGGCGCGGACGTGAACGCTAAGGACGAGTACGGCGCGACGGCGTTAATGTATGCAGCATTTTATTCTGGGAACACAGAAACAGTAGAATTACTCCTGAAGCACGGGGCAAATGTCAACGCTAAAGATAATGACAACGGAACGGCTTTAATGTCGGCGGCATCTGGTGGGAAAACAGAAATAGCAAAATTACTTCTGCAACATGGCGCGAATGTCAACGCTAAAGACAAATTCGGTGCTACGGCGTTAATGTATGCGGCAATGGAGGGGCACCAACCAGAACTAGTCAACATACTCATAGAGGCCGGCGCAAACGTGAACACCAGAGACCGTGACGGCGGCACAGCTCTTATGCGCGGGGCAGGCAGCTTTGGCGATGATCGCAGCAATAATGACGATAACGCCTCAGGAATCGTAAGCGCGCTCCTAAAGGCAGGCGCACACGTCAACCTTAAGATGACGGGCGGTGTTACGAAAGGCTGGAATGCGCTCATGTTCGCAGAGTTTGCAGGGAACACCAAGACAATATCTATCTTGCGGAAAGCGGGTGCTTCAGGAAAGCTGACCCCAAAACAGCGTGAGGAATATGATAAATACATTAGGGATTGACCTCACGAAGTACCAATCACTTAGTGTGAGAAATGAAGTCCCCCGGTTGATGAGGCCGGGGGATTTTTTTTGTGCGCTAACGTCTGCGGAGTAGGGCGAAGAATAACAATGCTGACATTGCGGAGAATGGCGTGGATGAACTGCAAGTGCTATTGGAGCTGTTGATGTCGGTGTCTGGGTCTGGTTCGGGTTCTGGGTCTGGCTCTGGTGGTTCTGATATGGTGATGGTGAGCTGCTTTGTCGCCGAACGTGTTCCAGATGATGCCTTCACGGTGAAGGTTGACCTTCCTGCGCTTGTGGGAGTCCCTGAGATTGTCCCGGAGCTGCTCAGGCTGAGTCCGGCAGGAAGAGTCCCTGATGACACAGACCAAGTCGCCCCCGAAAGATTAGCCGCAAGTGTCGCCAAGTATGACGCGCCTACTGTCCCGGAAGGAAGGCTAGCTGTCGTGATACTGAGGTCTTCCGCAGGCGGAGCGGTTATCACGAGCGTTAAGGTTTCACTGTCAACCCCCGCACTATTCCTAGCAGTTACTGTAACACTGTATCTTCCTGCTGCTGTGGGAGTGCCTGAGATTGTGCCGCTGCTGTGAGTCAGGCCGCCGGGGAGTCCTGTTACAGTCCACGTTATAGGAGTTGAGCCGTTTGCTGTGAGCGTCTGCGAGTACTGAGTGCCGACTGTGCCGCTTGCGAGGCTCGTTATCGTGATTGTGGGGGCTGTCGCGGACGGTGTCGGGCCATCATATGATGATACGGTGATGTTGAACTCCTTTGTCGCAGAACGTGCGCCGGATACAACCCTTATTGTGAATGCTGATGTGCCTGTGCTACCCGGAGTCCCTGATATTCTCCCGGTTATGGGATTGAGTGTGAGTCCGGCAGGAAGATTACCTGATGCCACAGACCATATTGCGCTCGCGGCATTACACGCCAGAGTGGCCGAGTATGACGCGCCTGCTGTCCCGGAAGGAAGGCTTGCTGTCGTTATCGTGAGCGTACCGGGGGTAGGAGGTGTAGGTGTTGGGTCTATTGGGTCTCCGTCTATCACAAGCTGGAGATTCTTGGACACTGTAGCCTTACTGTTTGAGGCTGATATGCTTACGGTGTAAGTCCCGGGGGTTGTCGGAGTGCCTGAGATTCTGCCGCTGCTTTGAGTCAGGCCGTCAGGAAGCCCCGTTACCGTCCATGTTATTGGCCTTGTTCCTATTGTCGCGAGAAACTGCGAATACTGAGTGCCGACAGCCCCGGAAGGAAGGCTCGCTGTTATGATTGACGGTGAGATTTGCGTAGCCTTTCTCGCAACGGGGAACGCCTTTATGCTGGCAGTGAGTGATACTTCCCCGTTTGTCGTCTTATAGCTGCTTCCGTTCTTCCAGTCTGTAGCTTCCGTGATTGTTTCAGCACGGGCAAACCAGCTTCGTCCGGCTTTGTATGCTGACAAGTTGACAATGTACGAGTTATCTTTTGCCGCCATTGTAAGATAGCCGCTGTATGCTTTTGATGAGGAAAGTTTTACCATGACAGCAAAATATTCGCCCGATCTCACGTCTATCGGATTGTCCAGCTCTACAGTGTGGTATCCTACATAATCAAGCGTCCCGGTTTTGACGGGGCTGCCCTGCGGAACTCCCGGTCCATAATTAGGAAAAGTCATCCCCAGCTTGTTCACGTACACTTCATAATGCATGTCAGGAGCTGCCGTGCTGAACGACACTTCATTGAGCGACTCTGTGTTTTCAGCCTTGAAGATGTTTGCTGACCAATGATCCTTTATAGGTTCTGTTGCCGCTGCGGTGTCATGCGCGTAGGGCGTGTTGCTTACGGCACTGTCATCTGCCACGAACACCGAACAATCGTGCATTTCCTGCTCATACGAAATCCAGAAATAGCCGTCCCCGTTGCTTGCTTTAGGCCAATCATCGCCCCATGAGTTTTTGGCGAGCCATGCACCGTTAGCACTGGGCTTTGTCGTACCGTCAACGATGGATCTCGTCTTGAAGTTGTCGCTCGAATAATTGTCATCCCACCCGACAAGGATTACAGCATGTCCGCCGTCATTAGGTGTCATTTCTTGATTCAGCACATCCGGCGCGTAGTAATTGATGCCTTTTTCATATCTGGAAAAGTGTTTGTACCCAATCCTTACGGCACCGTAGTCCATGATGAGATGCTTTATTCGGTCGCTCTGGCTTCTTAGGTCACTCTCGTAAGCCCTGTTACTTCGCAGAGCAGTATTGTACGTGAGGTTATACGCTGCCTTTAGCCTGAGCGGATGCCGGAAATCTTCAGGATAAATTACGTTCGCAGGAATTTTTGAGGCAACATAATCTGCGACATTCTTATCTGTTTCCTCTACACTTTTGCCTTCAGTACCGCGAACCCCCTCGTAAGGAAGATCTGCTTCTGAAGCAGTTCCAATCCTAGACAAAAAGGTTATAGCTTTTTCACTAGTTCCTCCCTGACTGAGTACATATTTTTGGGAATCCAGTTCTCTGGAATAGCCCTGTCTGGAATCCTTGTAGGTGTACCACGCTAGATGAAGCTCAGAAAGGTCAGGTGCCTCGCTGCCAAAACCCTGCGCTACATAGCTGGCCTCCATTGCTCCGATTGCCGCGAAAGCCCAGCATGTCCCGTAAGGACTCTGATCACCGACGCGAAGAGACCTGTGGTCATTCCCGGGTTCCCTGGGGTCATATTTGGGGAGTGTGTAGTCGTAATGAGCCTGCGGAAGATTACTGTTCAGCAGCGCATAATCAACAGGGCTGGGAACATACCCGAAAACCGCGCTTTCAGACTGATCGCCCGATATATAGCGCAGGTACTCGTCAGAATACGGTGCTGTGTCAACTGAGACGGGCTCCCACTCGCAGATAAATCCGCTGGGGTAAAGCTCATGCCATCCCTCAAATTTTCCGTCTTCCGTTATTTGCAGGTAGACTTCTTCAGGGAGCTTCCGTTTCACACGCCGTATAAGCTCAGACTGGCCGCCTGCTGTAGACCTGATTATGCTTATGTTGTAGACATCATGAACGTCATCTTCAGCTATCTCATCCGTGAAGTCAGAGCCGTCATCCCAGTGCCACACCTCATTGCTGTCCCGGCCTCCTCCAAGCCAGTAGCCTCCTGACGAGCTGTCCCCGGCCAATTTTGACATCCTTATGAGTTCCCGCGCAAGACTCTTCACATCATTTGACGCAAGAACAGCAAGATGACCGCCCAGAGAATCACAGAAAGATTTAGCTTCCTCCCAGCTCACAGCGCGGTTGTATGCCCGGTAAACATGGCCGTTAAGCGCAAGGGAGACAAAATCCTCTTCCCCTATTATTACGTCCATGTTCACGCCGGAATGCCCGGTGCTGTACGAGTAGCGCACTCTCAAGGGTGAGAGTCCGAAACTGGCAGTGCCTCCGCTGTACGTTGTCTCAACTTCCGCGCCGCTCTCGTCAAAGCCCTGAACGCTTGAAGCAATGACATTCCCCATGCCGGAGGATGACATATACCCGCTGAAGTCCATCGTGAATGGGTATTCATTTCCGTCATGCCTGACAATGTCGAGTCCGCTGATAATCTGCGGCCCGGTTATAACGTGCATGTTCAGGAAATTCACCGTTACTACTCCGTAAGGCGTGCTCACACTTAGGGACTTGGGGGCGTTGTCCGAGCTCAGGAAAATATTGCCGCTGAGATCAAGTTCCGCAAGGCTGTTGTTCTGAATCTCAAGGTCATAGAGATTCCTGTTGCCGCTGAGATTTATTTCTGTGATGTTATTGTTGCCACACCTGAGATGCTGAAGGGAGTAATTCCTGCTGACATCAAGCCCCGAAAGCCTGTTGCTGTTTGCATAGAGCATCACAAGATTCACCAGCTGGCTCACGTCAATTTCTTCGAGCTGGTTGTTGCTGAAGTTGACCGTCTTAAGCCCCGCGCAGCCCTGAAGATTGACATTCACAAGCCTGTTGTCGTGGCAGTCAAGATTCCAGAGCTTGCCGCACCCGCTCACGTCAAGAGAGACAAGAAGATTCGTGTTGCACTTCAGGTCGTACAGCTCCGAATGCCCGCTCACATCAAGCCCCCTCAGCCTGTTGCCCTGAACGTCAATTGTCCAGAGATTCGTACAGCCGTCAACGTTAATGCTCGTCAGCAAATTGTTGGGACTGTGAATGTGATTGAGGGACGTACAACCTGAGGCGTTGAGAGATACGATATTGTTCATGTTGCAGTCAAAGGTCGTCAGGTATATATGATTGCTCACATCAAGCGTCCTGAGATCATTTGCCCAGCAGGCCAGCCTCTTGAGCTTCATGTTCCCGCTGAGGTCAAGCTCTTCAAGAGTGTTGATACAGCAGGAAAGCTCCTCAAGGTTCGTGCAGCCAGTAACATCAAGCCTCGTGAGCGCGTTCGTGTCGCAGTTCAGGTACACAAGCTCCGTTAATCCGCTGACATTGAGAGAAGTGATGCTGCAGTCCTTGCAGTTCAGATACCGCAGCTTCTTGTTCCTGCTGACATCGAGTTCTGTAAGAAGCGGATTGTTGCGGCAGTCTATCGATACCAGCTCTGTCAGGTACTCAACGCCCTTCATTGATTCCATTCTGATTGTTCCTTTGTTACCCGTGAATCCGGGCTTGTTAAAGATGTCGACAGCAGCAATCTCTTCATCACTCAGCCAACCGTCTTTGTTGCCGTATTCATCAGGCTTATCACAATCTGCTTGGATGTAGTACCTGAACAGGTCATCAGGAAAATTATCTTTGTTGATTTCCACGATATTCACAGCCGCCCAAGCTCCCGAAGCCATAACGCACACGAGCATTACGGCGCATAATATTTTCCGCATGAGATATATTCCCCTTTCCAGAAATGTTTTGCCTTGCCTGAAGACCCGGTAATGAGTCACAGACAGTAACATTGCGCTTTCTTCCGGGGATGGATTTATGGAGGGTGTTCCTTTTTGCGTGAATGATGGTTAAGCGGATGGGATAATTCCGAATCAGTGTCAGGAAATTTCAGACAATAAGAGCTAATCTGCTTTGCTCAATTATGGCGGCAAATTGCATTTTGTCAACCCTCTTTGTGCTGAATTTATGCTGAGATACTGAGGATGTAGTGTAAATGTTATAATAGCAAAATCCATTTGGTTTTTCCACAGAATTTATTGCGCGCTGGGAGTGATGATTGTGATTTACTCGTTTGAGCTTGACGAGAGGGACGCGAAATTCGTTGAGGCTGCCGTACTTCTGGAGATAGACAGATGAAATATTCCGCAGACTATTCACGGCAAGGCATTAACCGGGAACTGGTCAGGCTATTGGCGTTACCGTGTCGGTGATTACAGGCTAATAGCAGACATTCAGGACGACAAAATACTAATCCTCATTACAGAAGTCGGACACCGCAAGGAAGTTTACGATGATTAAAGGAGAAATCACGAATGCTTGAAGAAATGTACGAGGCATACGGAAAAATTTTCGGCTCAGACTGCAACGCCGAGCCATTCTTCTCGCCCGGAAGGGTCAACCTCATCGGCGAGCATACAGACCACGAAGGCGGCTACGTATTCCCCTGCGCGATAGATTTCGGGATATACGCCCTCGCTCAGTCAAGACCCGGTAACACACTCAGGCTCTACTCCATGAACTTTGACGGAGATTATGACTCTCCTTTCGAGATTGAGTACGACAGCATCACCGAGAAACTCACAGGCCCGCGCTCATGGGTGAATTACCCTCTCGGTATCGTCAGCGTGCTCAGGGGTCATTGCCACTCTTTCACGTCGGGAGTCGATATTCTGTATCACGGAAACCTCCCGGACGGTGCTGGCCTCTCATCGTCAGCAGCTCTTGAAGTTCTGACCGTGAGAATATTCAGCGAGCTTCTCGGATTCGGGATTGACGGAGTTACAGCGGCTCTTTACTCGCAGGAGGCAGAGAATAACTTTGTCGGTATGCACTGCGGAATAATGGATCAGTTCGCCGTAAGCATGGGCAGGAAGAATCACGCCGTCCTTCTCAACTGTTCGACACTGGAATATTCATATGCACCCATTGAGCTTGGCACTCACAGAATCGTCATCACCAACTCTAACGTCCCTCATTCCCTCGTAGGAAGCGAGTACAACCTCCGCCGACAGCAGTGCGAGCAGTCATTAGCCGACATCAGGAAGGCACGCGATATATCCTGCCTCTGCGACTTGTCCCCCAATGAGCTTGATGAGCTGTCCTACACCGTGAAAGACCCCGTGAACCTGAAACGCGCTGTACATGCTGTGAGTGAGAATGCGAGGGCAAAACGTGCTGCCGAGTCCCTCAAGGCCGGAGACCTTCAGACTTTCGGGCGGCTCATGAACGCATCACACGTATCACTCAGGGACAATTACGCTGTAACAGTGCCGGAGCTTGATGTTCTTGCGTCTCTTGCGTGGGACTTTCCCGGCGTTGTAGGCTCAAGGATGACGGGCGGCGGCTTCGGAGGCTGTACGGTCAGCATTGTCGAAGGCGGAAGGGTCAGTGCCTTCAAGGAGCATATCGGAGCGGAATATGAGCGTCTCACAGGGCGCAGGGCATCTTTCTATGAGACAGGGATAACAGACGGTGCCGGAAGAATAGATGAATGACATCTTCAGCCGTTACCGCAAGGCCATAATCACAGGAGGAGGAGTGATACTGTTCCTTCTGGCCGGGCTGATCACGATGATTTTCACGGACTCAGGGAATGAGAATGCACCCTCAAATTCTTACCTGTCAGAGTCAAATCCCCCCTCCCGAAATCATGAAGCCGCCCCGGAAATTCATCACCCCCAGCGTATCATGTATGTATACATCACTGGTGAAGTCAGGAAGCCGGGAGTCTACAAGCTCTCGGATGACGCAAGAATATTCCAGCTTGTTGACATGGCCGGGGGATTTACCGCAAAAGCTGACACTGAATCGCTCAACCTCGCCGAAAACATTTCAGACGGAAGCCACGTTCATATAGGCACAAAGTCCCAAGCAACACAGCAAGCCCCCCTGATACCCGGAATGCCCGCGAACGCCGCGAGAACTTCAGCATTAACACGAGAACAATCACAGTCAGGAATCGTAAACATCAACACAGCAGGACTAACGGAGCTTGAGACCTTGCCCGGCATTGTCCCGGCACTGGCTCAGAGAATAGTCGACTATAGGAGCAAGAACGGAAATTTTGCCCGGCCTGAGGACCTAGTGAACGTCAAGGGTATAAGCCAGTCGAAACTAGCGCAGTTACTCCCTCACATCACAGTCATGAATACAGCCTCAAGGGTGATACTGCCGTCATCGTCAGCAGGAATAATCGACATCAACACAGCAGGACTAACGGAGCTTGAGACCCTTCCCGGTATTGTCCCGGCACTGGCTCAGAGGATAGTTGAGTACAGGGACAAGAACGGGAATTTTGCCCGCCCTGAAGACTTGCTGAACGTCAAGGGTATAAGCCAGTCGAAACTAGCGCAGTTACTCCCTCACATCACGGTCATGAATACAGCCTCAAGGGTAATTCCGCCGTCATCGTCAGCAGGAATAATCGACATCAACCGCGCATCACAAACGGAGCTTGAGACCTTGCCCGGTATCGGCCCGGCACTAGCTCAGAGGATAATCGACTACAGGAATACTCACGGAAATTTTGCCCGGCCTGAAGATTTGGTGAAAGTCAAGGGTATAGGCCAGTCGAAACTAGCGCAGTTACTCCCTCACATCACGGCCATGAATACAGCCTCAAGGGTGATACTGCCGTCATCGTCAGCAGGACTAATCGACATCAACCGTGCATCACAGAAGGAGCTTGAACGACTGCCCGGTGTCGGTGCGGTAACAGCAAAACGCATAATCGACTACAGGAATACTCACGGCAAATTCACGACAGCCGAAGACCTGACGAACATACGCGGAATAAGCCGGGCTAAACTGGATAACATGCGCGGCATGATAGCAATACGCTGATGGAGATTCTGAGACGTTCACCTATGCTTGCGGTTCTGTCATCGCTCGTGGCTGGCTGCGCTCTCTATGACAGGCTGGGGATATTGGCGTTCGTTCTCGCTGTGCCTGTGGTTTTCGCGGGGGCAATGTTCCTCTCGTATGAATGGGAGCTGCCCGGACAGTGGCATTTCTTCGCGTTCAGCTTTGTGTTCACCCTGCTATGCTCGTGGAGAATGTATGCGGTAATCTCCTCGCCTCCTCCCGGCAATGTCGTATTTGTCGCCGAAGAGGGAACAGTAACAGACATCCGCGAATGGGGAAGAGTTTATGCCGCCGTGATTGACACTGACAGCCGGGGAAAATATGCCGCGTTCCTGCACTTTGCGGAGTTCATGAAGGGCGCGAGGGTGAAATTTGACGGAGCAACACGCGGTTTCAGGCAGAAGAGAAATGACTCAGACTTTGACGAGGCAAGGTACTGGCGCGGGCGTGGCGTGAAAGGAATAATGACATTGCACAAGCCGGAGGAGCTTCCCGGAAAGTTCAGCATGTCCCTTCTGCGGGGGAAATTGTCCCGGAAACTTGCGATATACACTCCTGACAGGACATCGAGATACTTGCGGGCGGCGTGGGCCGGTGAACGCGACAAGCCTTTGTACGAGTTTCACACGAGGTGCGGAACTGTTCACATTCTGGCGGTCTCAGGCTTCCACGTGGGAGTCGTGATGATGATTGCTGTGTTTTTCTTGGGACGAAGGACGCTGATACTCACTGTGATTTTGTGGACGTATATCCTTCTGACCGGGGCGGCACCAAGCGCAATGAGGGCCGGGTTAATGCTCCAGATATATCTTTGCGCAAAGCTCTGGAAGCGTCCCTACAACGGCGTGAACAGTGTCTGCTGTGCCGGAGTGATATTGCTGTTATGGTCTCCGTTCCTCTTCTGGGATATAGGCTGGAGGCTGTCAGTGATGTCAGCTCTCGTGATTTCGGCCATGATTGACGCGGGGTATCCCTGGCTGGCGATAAGCCCGGCTGTAGGTCTCGTAACATTCCCGCAGGTAGCATACACATTCGGGGGAGTGCCTGTTGTCGGTTTGCTGCTGAATCTCTTCGCGCCGCTGTACTTCTCGTTCGCCTTCACGATTGCGTCATTCGGTGCTGTGATGAGGCTGGTGAATTTCCCGTTAAGCAGGTACTTCATGATGACAGTTGAAGGGATATTCATATTGTGGGAGAAAGCAGCGGGGGCGTGTCTCAGTCTTGTGCCGTATATCGTGAGCTGGAATTACTTTACGGCGTGGATTGGCTGCGGGACTCTGGTGTTCTTCGTGTGCATGTATCTCGACCTTGCGCCACTGAGGACGGCGGCGGTGATGAGCTTGGTGTGTTTTGCGGCGTTCATGATGTTCATGTGATGATAGCCAGTGAATAGCGGCCAGCGGTCTAACTCACTATCCACTAGCCACTACCCTCTAGCCACTACTATTTTGAGCGTCTCACAGCTTCCTTCATCATAACGTCATGAGCTCCTCCCTCTATGAGTGTTACGGGGGACACAAGAGTCAGGCGTGCTTTCTCTCTCATTTCCGGGAGGGTTAACGCCCCGCAGTTGCAGAAAGTCGAGCGTATCTTGCTGAGAGTCTCTGCTATATTATCCCGGAGAGAACCCGCGTAAGGCACATAGCTGTCTACCCCTTCCTCGAACGATAATTTTGCCTGCGACGCATCACCAGAGTCGTACCTCTGCCAGTTTCTTGCGCGTGATGACCCTTCCCCCCAGTATTCCTTCATGTAGTTGCCGTTCACCATGACTTTGTTCGTGGGACTCTCGTCAAACCGTGCGAAGTACCGTCCCAGCATGCAGAAGTCAGCACCCATAGCCAGAGCGAGAGTCACGTGATAGTCCATCACTATACCGCCGTCCGAGCATATTGGCACATAGACTCCCGTCTCAGCGAAATATTCATCCCTGGCCTTTGCGACTTCTATCACTGAGGTAGCCTGACCGCGCCCTATGCCTTTTGCCTCGCGTGTGATGCAGATTGAGCCGCCTCCGATTCCTATCTTCACGAAATCAGCTCCTGCCTCCGCCAAGAACCTGAAGCCGTCAGCGTCAACTACATTCCCTCCGCCGACCTTCACCGAGTCCCCGTAACGCTCCCTAATCCACGAAAGAGTCCGCCTCTGCCACTCCGTGAATCCCTCAGAAGAGTCTATGCACAGCACATCAGCTCCGGCGTCAACAAGCGCAGGGACTCTCTCGGCGTAATCGCGTGTGTTTATGCCCGCGCCTGTCATGTAGCGTTTCTGTGAGTCGAGAAGCTCAAGGGGATTCTCCTTGTGCATGTCGTAATCTTTCCTGAACACAAAAGCTACCATGTTCCCGCTGTCGTCAACAATAGGAAGAGAGTTCAGCTTGTGTTCCCAGATAATATCGTTGGCTTCCGTGAGGCTCAGTCCGTCATGAGCTGAGATTACTTTGTCGATGGGAGTCATGAAGTCCCTCACCTTTGTGTCAACAGGAGTCCTAGTTACCCGGTAATCACGGCTCGTAACTATGCCCAGCAGCTTGCCCGTTAGGCTTCCGTCATGAGTTACCGCTACTGTAGTGTGTCCTGTCTGACCCTTGAGCCTGAGTATGTCGGCTAATGTCTGGTCTGGGCTGACGGCTGAGTCGTTTGCGACGAACCCGGCCTTGTAGCGTTTGACCTTTGCGACCATTTCGGCCTGGGACTCTATGGACTGTGAGCAGTATATGAATGACAACCCTCCTTCACGAGCCAGTGCTATAGCCATGCTGTCATTTGAGACTGACTGCATACACGCGCTGACTAACGGAATGTTTATCGACAGGGGAGACTCTTCGCCCTTTCTGAATTTGCAGAGGGGAGTCCGCAGTGAGACGTTTGACGGGATGCAATTTTCTGATGAGTACGACGGCACAAGAAGGTACTCGGAGAATGTGTGAGAAGGTTCGCTGTAGTAATACGCCATGAAGTAATGTTCTCCCTTCGGAAAATTTTGCAGTGTATCATAGCACAGTCAGACAGCGCAGAAATTTTCTGACTAGTCGCAAACTGCCCTCTTAAGCCTGACATAGGCCGGAGATTTCCTCAGCCGCGAATTTCCCGGAAGCTCCTCCGCATAATCACACGCATTCTTCCCTTCAGCACTCTTTATCCCCGCGTCAGCACCAAAGTCAAGCAGTATGTTCACCGCGTCAGGGTTGTCGTAGAGGACAGCGAATATCAGCGGAGTGCATGAGGCGGAGAAATTCAGCCAGCCCGCCCGCGAAAACTCCGTGTTCTTCCTGACGAGGACATGACGTGTATCACCGTCAGCAGACTCACCGGGTCCCGGCTTCAGCTCGTCCTTCAGCGTCTTAATCTCCTCACGCGCAAACTTGGCTGTATCGTTGTCTTCTTCATGGACATTCACATTCCCCCCGGCCTTGATGAGTTTGCTGATGATTTCTCTTGCCGATTCCTTGTCATCATACCACGCCGCTACATCATGAAACGCCGTCCCAGAATACCAGCCCGAAAACGTCCAGCCGTCCGGGGCCGCGCCAAGTTCCAGAAGCACCCCTGCCGCCGTGATGTTCTTGTGCTGAACCGCGCACGACAACGGAGTCCCGCATATGCTGTTGCCGCTTCCAGCCTCGGCGTTCACGTCAAGACCCTGCGAGGCAATAATCCTTATGCTTTCCGCGTTACGGTTATACGCCGCCGCAATGTGTAACGGTGTCTCGTCCTCGTCGAACAGTCCCGTATCACCCTCCATGAAGCTACATCTGACGCTGAAGTCCGCTCCTTTCCTGACGGCCTCCTTGAGCTGTTTGGGACTACCTGACCTTGCCAGCACATAGACATCTACATTCCCCATCCCACACGACGCAGAAAGCAGGGTAACAATCACAGCCGCAAAAATTTTCCTCACTGTCATTCATTCCTTCCGTGAAAAATTATTGCCGTTTGCTTGGCGTGTATAATAACTCACAAACTTAATATCCCTAACGAAATTGGAGATGACGCAAATTTTATGACTGATGACAGTTATTATATGCGTAAGGCTCTCAACCAGGCAGAAAACGCATTCTCACGCGGCGATGTCCCTGTAGGAGCATTAATCGTGAAGGACGGCGAGATACTCTCATGCGGCAGCGACAGGAAGTCTTCTGACCCCACAGAACACGCAGAGATCATCGCTATACGTTCATGCGCGGAAAAATCCGGCTGGTGGAATCTCTCAGGCTGTACGCTCTATGTTACGCTCGAACCATGCCCTATGTGCGCGGGTGCTTGTGTGAACGCGAGAGTCTCACGGGTGGTTTACGGCGCGAGAAATTACAGGTCAGGCGCAGGCGGGACTCTCTACAACATTCTCCGCGACTCAAGGCTCAACCACATGTGCCAAGTTACGGCGGGTGTCATGGAGAATGAGTGCGTCAGAATACTTCAGGATTACTTCTTGAGGAGGCGCAAATCATGATCCCCACGTGCGATATTTCAGGTCTGCGTATATTCAGGCCCAATGACTACACACGGCAGCTCGCGGGTGAATTGTCTTGCCCTCCTCTAGCCGCGGGAGTCCTCGAAATGCTCAAGGGAGGACAGGACATTGACACCCTCCGCGAATGGATTCACCCGGACTTCGGCAGGCTCATTGAGACTCTTGACCTGGGAGAAGCAAGCAAGGCCGCTAAATCTCTGTGGGAATCAAAGAGCTCGTTCGGCAACGTCCTGGTTTACGGCGATTATGACACTGACGGAATATCATCCACCGTTCTGGCTATGGAGATTTTCCGCAACAAGGCCGCTCAGGTACGCTACTTCATCCCGCGAAGAGATGTACACGGCTACGGTCTGAACGCTGATATTCTCGGCAAAGTAGCGGATTGGGGCTGCAACACTCTCATCGTAACAGACTGCGGCACCAACGACTCCGAAATGTTACAGGGACTCGCAGACAAGGGCATAAACATTTTCGTGTTCGACCATCATTCACTCTCAGCTCCCATCACAATACCGACAATCGTCAACCCCTGCATCAACATGGAGGCAGGAGACCATCAGAAGATTTGCGCGACGGCTGTATTATGGTGCTGGGCGTGGAAGGAAAATATCGTGTCCAAGAAATTCCTACAGTATGAGATTGACCTTGTTACCCTTGCTACTATTGCTGACTGTATGCCCCTGCACAACCTGAACCGCTCCTTAGTCCGCTACGGAATGAAGCTCATGAGGAACAACCCACGCCGCGGACTCTCTGCCCTTTTCGACTGTCTCGGCCTCAGCAAATCACAGCTCACGGAAGAACACCTCTCCATGCGCGTAATACCCTGCCTCAATGCACCCGGAAGAATCGCTACTGCTGACACCGGGGTACGTGCATTGCTCGGAGCAGGCAGCAACGACTCTGTGTATTCATGCGTGAACGAGCTCATGAGGATTAACCGCAAACGCCAGACTTTGACCGAGAATATAGCGCGTGAAATCGATGACGGAATAATCACAGGCACAGTAACACGCAAGGTACTCTACAATGAGCAGTGGCCTATAGGAGTCCTCAGCGGGGTAGCCAGCAGGATTTGCGCTCAGTACAACAGGCCGATAGTCCTTGCCGCCCCTGTGGGAAGCAATTTAGTGCGCGGTACTCTGAGAGTCCCTGAAGGAGGCGATGCGGTCGGTGTATTGCGGGAAATTTCCGGGAAGCTCGATGCCTGGGGAGGACACAAATACGCCGCGGGATTCTCGGTTCTCACGGAAAACTGGCGCGAGGTCTGCGGGGATCTTGAGCGTATGCTTGCGGACATCGTGATTCAGCCGGAAGCCGTTACGCCGGTGATTAACGTCATTCCGTCAGACATCAGCATTTCTGACTGGAGGGCGGTCTCGGAGCTTGGGCCTTTCGGTAACAACAATCCTTCGCCGAAATTCTACACGGAGAATGACCCTTACGGCCTCGAAATTAACTCTATGGGCAAGGAAGGCAAGCACAGCTTCGTCCGCATAAACAGCGCGAAACTTCTGGCCTTCAACACTACTGCCCGTGATGTTGCGGAAATGATCGGCAAGGTCAAAGGATGGATATATCACCCGCGTCTGGATTTCTGGAGGAATGAAGAGCAGCTGCAGTTCATTCTTGACTGTGCTGTAACGGAAGGAGGGAATTAATTATCATCATGGCTAAACCCGCTGAAACTCTTGATAACAGCCTCGACAGTTTTTCATCAATGATCAGCTCTATACCGTCAATTGAGGACAGCTCATCGAATTACCTGCGTGATATGTATAATCTTCGTGATGAGATTTTCGCGAAGATTCCAGAAGACTCGCAGATTGAAATTGTCCGTTCGGCATGGCAGGAGTTATGGGGAAAAGCCATGCTGTCATTGAACCCCGAACAGCTTCACAGGCTTGGCGAGGCGTTCATTTTCGCGTCAGTCGCGCACAAAGACCAGAAGCGCAAATCCGGCGAACCCTACATCACTCACACACTCAGCGCGGCGTTGATACTCGCGGGAATGAGGCTTGACCTTGCCACATTACAGGCCGCACTGCTTCATGACGTTCTGGAAGATACAGATGTTACTCCCGATGAGATGACAGAGAAATTCGGCCATGATGTAGAGATGCTTGTTGACGGCGTAACGAAGCTCGCGCAGGATGATGTGAAAGAATTTATGTCCCGCGAAGATCTCACCGCAGAAAGTCTCCGGCACATGTTCATCGTGATGGCAAAGGATATTCGCGTAGTCCTCATAAAACTTGCCGACCGTCTCCACAATATGCGCACCCTTCAGGTGATGAAGCCCGACAAACAGAAGCGTATTGCGCACGAGACAATGGAAATTTACGCCCCCCTAGCTCACAGGCTCGGAATATACCAGATCAAGCGGGAACTAGAAGATTTATCGTTCATGTACCTTCAGCCGGATATTTATGCGGAGGTCGAACGCCGCGTGAAAATCCGTATGCCCAAGATGGAGTCCGTAATCGAGAAAGCAAAAGCCATCCTTGAGGAACGTTTGCAGAAGAACAACATACCCTGCCGCATAAAGGGTCGCGCAAAGCACTTCTACAGCATATACGAGAAGATGCAGAGGAAGAAGATTTCCTTCGATGAGATGTACGACATACTGGCCGTGAGGGTTCTTGTTGCTGACGTGTCAACTTGCTATGCGGTGCTCGGAGTCGTCCATTCGTTATGGCTTCCTGTGCCGGGTCAGTTCGACGACTACATCGCCAACCCTAAGAGCAACATGTACCAGTCATTACACACAACAGTGATGGTTGAGGGAGTGCCTCTTGAGGTTCAGATACGGACGTATGACATGAATCACTTCGCGGAATACGGGATTGCTGCTCACTGGGTCTACAAGGAAGGCGGAAACAGGAAGCTCCTCAAGGGTCTCAACGAAAAATTGATGCTGGTGCGTCAGGTGATGGAGGCAGGCCAGGACGGTGAAAGCACGCAGGAGTTCGTAGACATCCTCAAGACAGATATATTGCTGACGAGTGAGCTTTACGTCTTCACCCCTGACGGCAAGCCCATGATTCTCCCGCAAGGCTCGACCGTCCTCGACTTCGCTTATGCCGTCCACACAGAAATCGGCAACCACTGCGCCGGGGCTATGGTCAACGGAATGATGGTACAGCTCAATACCCAGCTCCACAGCGGCGACAGGGTCAAGATACTCACAGCCTCGCAGACTTCCCCGTCAAAAGACTGGCTCAAAATCGTAAGCAGCGCAAAGACCAAGAACAAAATCCGCAGCTACTTCAAGCAGGCGGAAAGGGCTGAACGTGAAGAGAAATTAGAGCGGGGCTGGAAACTCGTTGAGCGCGAACTCAAACGCAGGGGACTCACTGACGTAAAGCGCGAGGACTTCAGCAACATTGACGAGCAGCTAATCAGTGTAGGCTCCGGGACAATCGGGGCAAGTGAGGCGGCGCAGAAATTATCGCAGGCCTGGCTTCAGCATCATATCCCGGCTCCCCAGTCTGACCCCGTCGATTTCGTCAGCGAACCTTCCGCCAAGAAGAAAGATAACAAGTCTGACATCCTCGTTGAGGGCGAAACAGGAGTCAGCGTAACCTTCGCTAGCTGCTGCGACCCTGTGCCGGGTGATGACATCATCGGCTTCGCGTCCATGCGCAGGGGTATCACCGTACACCGCAAAGAGTGCAGGAGCATTGCAGGGGTTTTGTCGGCCAGTAACAGCCAGGAACGCATCATCCCGGTATCATGGTCATTGCAGGATTATTCCCTCACTGGCGGCAAGCGTCCCAACATGTACACAGCCCGCCTCAAGATTGAGGGTGAAGACCGTGATGAGCTTCTCGCTGATACCACAAAGGCACTCGGTCTTGAGGGCGTGAGCATTGCGGGGATAAAGGCAGGGCTTGCGGGCAACAGTCTTGTGCGCATGAAGGTGAAAATCAAGGTGAGGGATCTTCCGCATCTCTATTCGGCCATGTCCAGAGTGAACGAAGTACGCGGCATCATTAGCGTAGAAAGGGAGTAATATATCTTGCGTCTGCTAATTCAGAGGGTAAAGCGCGCCTCAGTAACAATAAACGGCGAAGAGACACGCTCAATCAATCACGGTATGTGCGTCTTCATAGGGGTAACACACGGCGACAATGAGAAGAATGCTGACTGGCTCGCGGAAAAGTTATCGGGTCTGCGAATCTTCAGCGACTCAGACGGCAGAATCAACTTGTCCTTGAAAGATGTTGACGGCGAGGTGCTTCTAGTGTCCCAGTTCTCGCTTTATGCTTCGTGCGCAAAAGGCAGAAGACCCAGCTTCACGGACGCTGCTTCTCCAGACATGGCCGGAAAGCTCTACGATTATTTTGTGGAACGTGTAAAATTTTCAGGCATCAGGAATGTGCAGTGCGGTGAGTTCGGCGCGGATATGACGGTGGAAATCATCAATGACGGCCCTTTGACGTTCATTGTTGACAGCATATGAGGAGGAATGATTTTGCAGTACAAATGTTTTCCCTTGGGGGCATTGTGGACTAACGGCTATTTGTTCTGGGACGATGAGACTCACGAAGCGTTTTTTGTTGACCCGGGCGGAAATACTCAGGACGTTGCGGACTTCATGGCGGCCAATAATCTCACGCTCAAGATGATTCTGCTGACTCACGGACATATTGACCACGTCGCCGGGATTAATGAGCTTGTTCCGTCAGTCGGCGATAACATCTACATTCACCCGGATGATTCCGACATGCTACGTAATCCGTCAAGACAGCTTCAGGCGTTGCTCGGCGTGAGCTTCAGCGGGCTTGAAGGGGGGAAATTCCGGGAGACAGAGGACGGAAGGATAATCGATTTTCCCGGCTTCACGATAAAGACTATGGCCACACCGGGACATACTGAGGGCAGCGTGTGCTACATCGTAACCGACAAGGAAGGACACAAAGTATTGCTGTCAGGTGATACCCTCTTTGCGCAGAGTGTAGGACGGACTGACCTCGAGGGCGGCGACTGGCTGAAACTTGAGGCATCATTACGGAGGCTTGCTGAACTTGACGACGGTCTTCACGTTCTTCCCGGACACGGCCCGGACACAAGCATAGGCAGCGAGCGCGAGTTTAATCCCTATTGGCCGAGGTAATCACAATGTTCAAAGTATTTTCCGGCGTTCTTGGTATGGACGTGGGCATAGATTTAGGCTCATCGAATGTAGTCGTCTACGTCAAGGATAAAGGTATCGTGTTCAGCGAGCCTTCAGCAGTGGCCGTGAAGAAACGTCCCCGCGGCGAGGGCAGTGAAGTTATCGCAGTCGGTGAGGCGGCAAAAGCTATGTCCGGGAAAGTCCCCAGCGGCATAGAAGCTATATGGCCTCTTGAGGGCGGAGTGATCGCTAACTTCGACATGACTCAGGAACTCATCAAGTACTGCCTGAAACGTGTAAGCTCAAACAATACCTTCATGGTTCACCCAAGAGTCGTAATCTCAATCCCCGCTGAAGTAACCGAAGTAGAACGCAAAGCAGTCATTGACGCTACACTGGGAGCAGGAGCAAGCGAGGCTTACGTTGTCGAGGAACCCATAAGCGCGGCGTTAGGTGTAGGTCTGCCGATTGACCGTCCTTCAGGCTGCATGATTATCGACATTGGCGGAGGAACATCGGAAGTCAGCGTAATATCACTCGGCGGAATTGTCGTAACGTCATCGCTCCGCACAGCAGGCAAGATGATGGACAACGCGATAATCACGATGGTGCGCCAGAGATATGCACTGCTCATAGGCGAGTCCACCGCTGAGGAAGTCAAGAACACTATCGGCTCTGCACTGCCCCTGAATCCTGAGCTTGAGATGAGCGTCAAGGGCCGGGACCTGTCAGACGGCCTCCCTAAGTCAGACATAGTATCATCGATAGAAGTCCGCGAGGCTATGGAGCCTATATTCACCGGGATTGAGGACATGGTGAAGGTTGCTCTGGAGAAAATGCCGCCGGAACTCGCTAAAGATGTTGTTGACCGGGGAATCATACTCACGGGAGGCGTGGCACTCATGCGTGGCTTCAGCGAGAGATTGTCCCGCGCCATCAATACCCCCGTCATAGTAGCAGAACAGCCGCTGAACTCGGTGGCATTGGGAGTCGGAAAAATCCTCGACAACCTCGGCACAATGAAGAGGGGCTTGATGTCAGTGCAGCACGGTTCACGCTAAATGGACAGCAGGAGAAGCACTGCCCGCGAATTTGTACACGGCATTACGGCATTGATACTCGCACTGTTCCTTCTCGGCGTAAGCTCCGGGCTCGGCATCATGAAGAATATTGTTGACATCTGGGGGGCAATACTCTTCATCCCTGAATACCCCGCTGTAGTCATGCGCGAAATATATCTGTCGTGGCGTTCATGGTCGAGGGACAAAAATTATCTCAGCTCGGAAGTATCACGTCTCAGAAACGAGAACGCTAACCTTCGTCTTGAACTGGCGAAAATCTCAGGCGGCAGGGTATATTCTGATGACAGGAAGACAGACTCACGGACTGCCCGCGTAACACTCCGCGCCCCTATGTCATGGTGGAGCGAGATACGCATTGACCGCGGCAAGAACGACAGCATAACGCAGGGACTTCCCATATTCAGCGGCGGCTACCTTGTAGGGAGAGTCAGCACCGTATCAGCTATATCGTCATGGGCGGAGCTGATTACGTCATCATCATTCATGATTCCTGCTGTGATTGAGGAGACACGCGAGCTTGGAGTCGTTGAGGGGGACGGAAGCGGCTCTGTGCTGCTGAGATATATACCTGCCGGGCGGGGAGTGCGTTCGGGTATGAAGGTCAGCACGGCCATGATAGGCGAGGAACTGCCCCCCGGACTCCCAATAGGCCAGATTGCCGGGGAATTCACATCCGGCTCTGACGGCTACACTACATACAGGATAGAGCCGGGCGCGGACTTGTCGCGGTTCTACACGGTGAACTACTGATGATTATTGTGATATTGTGGCTAATTCAGGATTTGCTGACTGTCTTCACTGGAGGCGGCATGCAGATTCCCGGTCTGTTCATTCTCGGAGTGGTGTGCAGGATTTTGCTTGACGACGGCAGCGGGGACGGCTATTTGTGGGGAATATGGGCGGCCTTTGCCGGGGGAATATTGTGGGACTTGCGGTGGATCGGTATACCGGGCTTCTTCACGCTGGGATATGTCCTTGTCGTGCTGATTGTGATTCAGGTCTGGGGAATGATTCCCCCTCAGGGCAGGGTCTCAGGCACAAGCGTTATCGTTTTCGTCCTGCTCGAAGCCACACAGCTTATCCCGCCGATGCTCCCTGTGCTGATACTCGGAGGCAATACAGGATGGGGATATTTCCTCACTCAGCAGGTCTGGGCACTCCCGGCAATACTCTTCACGATGTATATATATCTCAGGACGATAAGAGACAGGACGGTGTAGCATGGAAGTATTAGACAGCCGCCTTAAGCTGATTGCGGGCTGTATGATTCTGTCGGTGTTTATATTGATCGGGGGGCTGTATTTATGCCAGGTACACCAGAGCGACAAGTACGTGCGTCTGGCTCACAGCAACAGGCTCAGGATGATACGCTTCCCGGCTCCCAGAGGCGAAATTTTTGACCGCAACGGAGTCCCTCTGGCCGTGAATGATAACACCTTCAGCATAATGGGATACCCTCTCGACCTGAATACCCCCGAAAAGTTACAGCACCTCAGCAAAATTCTCATGAGGCACGGAATACCCTTCACAGTCTCAGACCTGGAGAAGACCATAAAGCAGCAGAGGCTGGCTCCTTACCGCGTCATGAAGATAGTACCCAACCTGACAATGACACAGATGGCCGAGCTTGTTGCTGACTATGAATTTCCCCATGAGCTATTTCCGTTAAGCGTGTGGAGACGAACATACCCTGCCGGGACTACTGCGGCCAACATCATCGGCTACGTCGGCGAAATCTCAGAGGGCGAGCTCAAAGCGCGTTCGGAGGAAGGCTATACTGGCGGGGACTTAATCGGGAAGTCAGGCATAGAACGCTCATATGAGTCAGTTCTCAGGGGCGCGCCGGGACAGGAAGCACTAGAGGTTGACGCAAGAGGACGCAAAATCAGGACGCTTGACGCAAATCCGGCGGTCAAGGGCGAGGATATACATCTGACTATTGACATGGGAGCGCAGAAATTAGCCGTCGAACTCCTCAAGAGCTGGAAGGGCGCAATTGTAGCGATGGACGTTCACACAGGAGCAGTAATCGCATTAGCATCAAGCCCTGTTTACGACAACAACCCGTTATCGTGGGGAGTCTCCGGGCGCGAATGGAACGCAATCATGAATGACCCCGAACGCCCCATGCTGAACCGCGCGATTGCAGGAGTGTACCCGCCAGCGTCAACCTTCAAGGCTTTCATGTCTATAGCCGCATTAGAGGAGGACGCAATCACACAGTCAACAATGATTTCCTGCCGTGGGGGATTACGATTTGGCTCACACCTCTTCAAGTGCTGGAAACATTCAGGTCATGGCAGCCTCAACGTTATAGGGGGGCTTCAGCATTCGTGTGATGTCTTCTTCTACCAGACCGGACTGCGCACAGGGATTGACGACCTCATCAAGTGGGGCAGGAAGTTCCACCTCGGCGAGCCTACCGGGATTGACCTTCCGGGTGAAAGCGGCGGCAACATTGCCGGGCCTGAGTGGAAGATGAGACGCTTCAAATCAGCATGGGCAGGAGGAGACACGGTGAACTACTCGATAGGGCAGGGCTACATGCTCATGACCCCGGTACAGATAGCCCGCGAGTATGCAGCAATCGCTAACGGCGGGAAGATGGTTACCCCTCACCTTTGCGCGAAAGGTTACAGGAAGCCCGAAAACATCGGACTCAATCCCGGCAAGCTCGAAATCGTCCGCAGAGGACTCGAAGCAGTAGTATCACGCGGGACTGGTTCACGCGCAGGGAGATTCGGCGTTCACGTTGCGGGCAAGACTGGGACGGCTCAAAACTCACACGGTGATGATCACGCTCTGTTTGCCGGGTATGCTCCTGCTGAAGATCCGAAGTATGTAGCTGTTGCGGTGATTGAGGGCGGCAAGCACGGAAGCAGCGTTGCCGGGCCTATGGTCGGTCAGATGCTGGCACATTTGCTTTCACACTAAAACGGGATTAGACAGTATAATATTCACACACAAATTTTTGACAGATGACTCAATGATGAATATACCAAGCATAAATTTACTCAGGAAATTACGCAAGCCCGAAGCACATATCAAGCTGGAGAGAATGCACTACGGCATAAAGTTTTTCCTGCCCGAAACGCTCTCAGAGGATGAACTGCTCAAGCTCCTAGTCAGAATCCCGGCAAGCGCGTACAAGCTCCCGGATGAGCAGGGTATAGCCCTCGATTTTTCCGGGCGGCAGTGTTCACGCAGACTCATACTTCACATGCTCAACAGCATTGTGTGGGAAAAAGGAGTGCGTGTAGTCTCGTGGCTGTCAGGCGACCCCGAAAGCATCAAGCTCTTCAAGGCAGCAGGACTCACGACAACAGAACCGCCCCTGAATATCTCCAGCGCGAAAACTCCCGACAAGCCAGAAGCCCGCGAACACAAACACATTCCCGGCCTCAAGATAGTTTACGGCTCTATGAGGTCAGGCCACAAAGTAGACACAGAAGGCGACGTGTTAGTGTGGGGTCATCTCAACCCGGGCGCGGAAATTGTCGCAGGAGGAAGCGTTATTGTCGCCGGGAGACTGCTGGGAGTCGTTCACGCAGGGGGCTACGGGAGGAATGACGTGTTTGTGTGGGCAGGACAATTCGAGACTCCCCAGGTCAGAATCGCGAATAAGCTGTGTTTTGCTGACCCGAAATCTACAGCCTGCTGGCGCAAAAGCGTACTGATAACACTTGAGGACGGAACGCCCGTAATCCGCGAGAACAAATTTCTTCAGGCGCGGAAAAATGAACAGGAGGGTGCGAATAACTAAATGGCAGCACGTGTAATAGTAACGACTTCAGGCAAAGGGGGAGTCGGCAAGACAACTTCAACCGCAAATATAGCCGCGGCCCTTGCGAAGTTCGGCAAAAAAGTTGTGGCAGTCGACGCTGATGTAGGACTGAGGAATCTTGATGTCATCATGGGGCTGGAAAACAGAGTCGTCTACAACTTCATTGACGTTATCGAGAAGACCTGCAAACTTTCAGCCGCTCTCGTCAAGGACAAAAGAGTACCGGGACTTTACCTTCTCCCTGCCGCCCAGACACGCACAAAGGATGCCGTCAACCCGGAGCAGATGGTAGCTCTTGTTGAGGAGATGAAGCCGGATTTTGACTTCATACTTCTTGACTGCCCCGCCGGAATCGAGGGAGGCTTCAAGAATGCCGCGGCGGGTGCTGACGAGGCACTAGTAGTAACAACACCAGAAATCCCGGCAGTGAGGGACGCTGACCGTATAATAGGAATGCTTGAGTCAATGGGCAAGTCGCCGATAAGACTCATCATCAACAGACTGCGGCCTAACATGGTTCAGGACGGTGATATGCTCGCTAAGGATGACATTCTTGATGTTCTGTCAATTGAGCTTATCGGAGTCGTTCCTGAAGACGAGAGCGTCATACGTGCCACGAACAACGGCGAGCCTATGACGATGACACTGGACTCACCTGCGGCACATGCATACCTGAACATTGCCGAGAGGATATTAGGCCGTGATGTTCCGCTGATGGATCTTGAGAGTTACGCGACAAGGGGCTTCATCAGCAAGATCAAGCGTTTCTTCACCGGCAAGCGCAAGAGGTGATTAGGCTATGGGATTCCTGAGCAAATTTTTCGGAGGAGGAAATGACGGTTCAAGCCAGAAAGCAAAAGACCGCCTCAAGATAGTATTGATACACGACAGAACGGACATATCACCGCAGCTGCTGGACAATCTCCGTGATGAGATGGTTGAAGTCCTTGCCAAATATATGGAGATAGACACCACAAAGATAGAGATTGACCTTGAACACGACAACAACGCCGTAGCACTTGTAGCGAACATCCCTATACTGAGGATAAAGCGCGGAAAAGTCGCTAACCTGTAACAGCTCACATGCAGACATTCTGGGCCTCATTGAAGGAAGATATATCCCTCACGGACAGGCTCATGCTGTTCTGTGCGCTCATGCTGTCATTGTGGGGGGTATTCTGCATATACAGCGCGGCCGCGGGAACTGCCGGGCGTGGCTTCGATTATGCGTTCCGTCAGGCGGCATGGCTTTTCGTGAGCGTGATATTCATGCTTCTGGTTATGATTGTCGGCCATCACAAGCTGCTTGAGGGAGCTTACTATCTTTTCGGGCTGTCATTGCTTCTTCTGTTTCTGACACTTTTAGCCCCCAAGGTGAACGGCGCGCAGTCATGGCTTGGTGTGGGGGGAGTGAGATTCCAGCCGTCAGAGTTCGCGAAGATAACGATAATCCTGACGATGTCGAAATTCATGAGCCGTTATCCTCCGCTGGACTTCAAGACGTTCATGATGTGCCTGGGCGTGATAATGATACCTGTGCTTCTCGTTCTGATTCAGCCTGACGCAGGGAGCGCATTGGTGTACTTGGTGATTTCTTTCGGCATGCTTCTTGCGGCTGGGACTCCGTTAAAGTATCTCGGCGGTCTTGCGGCACTGGGACTGTCGGCAATTCCTGTAATGTTCCTGTTTCTGCTGAAGGACTACCAGAAGAACCGCATACTGGTTTTCATTGACCCTATGAGAGATCCGTTAGGGGCGGGCTACAACGTGATACAGTCAAGAATAGCAGTAGGCTCCGGGGGTATGACGGGAAAAGGCTTCATGATGGGGACTCAGTCCAAGCTGAAATTCCTCCCTGAGCCTCATACGGATTTCATCTTCAGCGTATTTTCTGAGGAGTTCGGGTTCATCGGCAACGTGATACTGATTGTGCTTTTCGCCGTTCTGCTTTGCCGTGTAATCATGGCCGGAGTCAGGAGCAAGGAGAGACGCTGCAAGATACTTGTCGCGGGGGTAGCGTCGTGGCTGTGGTTTCAGATGTGTGAAAGTATGGGAATGAGCATAGGTATGCTGCCGATAACGGGGCTTCCTCTGCCTTTCCTGAGTTACGGAGGGAGTTCGCTTCTGGCTACGTTCATCGCGCTGGGTTTAGTCGCAAGCATATACATAGAGGGGGGAAATTCACGGCATGTATTCTGATGTGATAATCCGCAACGAGAGACCCGGAGATTACCGCATGGCCGAAAACTTAGCGCGGGAGTCATTCTGGAACGTCTATCGTCCCGGCTGTACGGAGCATTACGTTCTTCACTGCATGAGAGATGACCCGGCATTTGTCCGGGAGCTTGACTTCGTGATGTTCAGGGGCGGTGAGATGATCGGGCAGAATGTTTTTGTCCGGGCTAATATTACTGCTGACGATGGCAGGAAGATTCCAGTCTGTGCGATGGGGCCGATATGCATTGCACCGGGGTATCAGCGTCAAGGCTACGGGAAAATTCTGCTGGATTACTCGGTCGATGAGGCAAGGAAACTCGGAGTCGGGGCTGTGTGCTTCGAGGGGAATATAGGGTTTTACGGCAAGAGCGGCTTCACCTGCGCACGGAAATTCGGCCTCCGCTATCATGGGTTTGATGATGCTCCGTTCTTCCTGTGCAAGGAGCTTGTGCCCAGTTACTTAGACGGGATAACGGGAGAATATGCGCCGCCTGAAGTGTATTTTTCCGCCGACAGGAATCCCGCAGGCTTTGAGGAATTTGACGCACTATTTCCGCGCCGGGAGAAGAAAGTTTTACCCGGTCAGCTTTTCCCGCAATGATTGAGTTCAACGAGTTCAAGCGTCCCGAGTGGGCGTTAATGTCGCAGGTGTCGAGGCCATCGCGCTATTGCATGTCAGAGTGGAGACCGCCCGCAAAAGTCTCATGGGATGAGGCAAGAGTCCGTGTGTGCTTGGCGTTCCCTGACGTTTACGAAACCGGGATGAGCTATTACGGCTTCCAGATAATCGAGGCGATGATACACTCCCTTCCGGGAAAATACCTTGCAGACCGCGCTTATTGTCCGTGGCCTGACATGGCCGGGTTAATGCTGTCAGGGAATATCCCGCTCACGTCAGCAGAAAACAAACGCCCCGTTCATGACTTCGACATTCTAGCGTTCACCCTTCCCCATGAGACAGCCTACACGAACGTTCTCACGATGTTACAGCTTTCAGGCATCCCCCTTCTGCGTGAGGAGCGCGGCGGTGATGACCCTGTTGTGATTGCGGGGGGCTACGGAGCGTACAACCCTGATGTTATGTCGGCGTTCATTGATGTCTTCTGCGTGGGCGAGGCTGAAGCGATATTGCCGGGACTGCTCGCCGTGTTTGAGGGCATGAAGGGCAGACCGCGCGGTGAAATCCTCCGGGCTGTAACAGAAATTCCCGGATGCTATGCGCCTGCGTTCGGCGGAAACGTTCAGCGTCAGTACACAGAGACTCCCTTCACTCTGGACTCAATGATAGTGCCGAGCGTGGGAATAGTTCATGACCGGGCCGCCGTCGAGCTGTTCCGGGGGTGCGGACGGGGCTGCCGCTTCTGCCAGGCGGGAATGGTCAACCGTCCTGTACGTGAACGCCCCGAATCCGAAGCCGCAAAATCTATCCTTGACATCATTGCATCTACAGGCTGGGAGGAAGCCGGGTTATTGTCGCTGGCCTCGTGCGATTATTCCGGGATTGAGACGCTGATAGATGACCTGTCGCCAGCACTCAACGAGAGACACGCGAAACTGAGCCTCCCAAGTCTGCGGATGGACGGATTTTCTGTAGGACTGGCCGAAAAGTTAGAGGGTCTGCGCTCCAAGCACGGCGGTATAACTTTTGCCCCCGAAGCAGGGACTCAGAGACTCCGCGATGTAATCAACAAGGGCATAACTGAAGACATGATTACGGGCTGCCTGACAGAAATATTCTCGCGTGGCTGGGAAAGGGTCAAGCTCTACTTCATGATGGGACTTCCCACAGAGACGGATGAAGACCTTGACGCAATCGCCGGAATCGCCCAGTCAACCCTGAAACTTGCACGGTCATTAGGACGCAAACGCGCAACGGTCAGCGTGTCAGTCTCAGGATTCGTGCCGAAAGCTCACACCCCCTTCCAGTGGGAACGCCAGAACAGCATCGAGGAGTTACGCGAGAAGGGCCGCCGCATAAAGTCCCAAGTCCACGACAGGAACATTACGGTGAACTATCACGAGCCGGAGCAAACATACCTTGAGGGGCTGTTGTCGCGCGGGGATAAGAGGCTGTGCGGTGTGATACTGCGGGCGTGGGAGAAGGGCGCGTGTTTCGACAGCTGGACGGAGTACTTTGACCTTCAGCGGTGGCTTGAGGCTTTTGACGACTGTGGGATTGACCCGGCGGAATTTATCCGTGAGAGGAATGAAGCTGAGACTCTGCCGTGGGATTTTGTTGACGTTGGTGTGAGCAAAAACTTTCTCCTGCGTGAGAGGCACAAGGCATATAACGGTGAGCTTACTGTAGACTGCCGGACAGGATGCGCGGCCTGCGGGATTGGGTGCGTGAGTTGTAATTCCCTGCAAAATTCCAGATAAGGAGTGTAGATAAGAGGCTGTGCGGTGTGATACTGCGGAATTTACCCGTGAGCGCGGTGAAGCTGAGACCCTGCCGTGGGACTTTGTGAATGTCGGTGTCAGCAAAAACTTTCTCCTTCGTGAAAGGCACAAGGCGTATAACGGTGAGCTTACTGCGGACTGCCGGACAGGGTGCGCGGCCTGCGGGATTGGCTGTGCGGGAAAGTGAGCTATAATTCTCGGCAAAATCCATAGCGTTAAAGGAGTGCGTTCATCATGACACGAAAATTATTGCCCGCGCTGTTACTGCTCGTACTGTTACAGTCATCATCATTCGCCGCCCCTAGTCCCCCGTCAAAAGGGCAGTGGGCATTCCCCCTCGAAGACACCCTCACACTTTACACGAAGGCTGACGGGGATTCACGCAGTCAGGAAGTCCGTATGCCGCAAAAATGGATCAGCGTACCAAGCGCGGTAAGGGACAGCGATAATTACCTGTGGTACAAGGTCAATGTCAACGGCAAATCCGGCTGGCTTCCACAGAACGGTATCCGTCTCAAGATGGGAGGCAAAAGCAAATCAGCCGCTAACCTCTACAGGAATTACGTCAAAGCCCGCCGCAGAATCATGGACAGGCCGGGAAAATGGACGGTCAGCGAGGAAGACGGCCTCACCGAATACTCCACAGACGGCGCAATGTTCAGGGTGACCGAGGGCAGAAAGGGAGTCGAGGATGTATTCTTCACGACAAACAGCTACGAGATATGCCGGGAGTTTTTCGGGATTGACCTTATCGACTTTTCACAGCCGGAAGTGCGCTCGAAGCTCGGAACTCCCACAATGCGAGAGACACCCTACGAGTCCCCGGAGATAAGCATACTGTCATTTGAGCTTGACGGAAGGAACATGACACTCTCAATCCTTGAACGCCGCGAGGATGGCGACACAGAAGGAACGGTGTACCGCGTCGAGCTTTACGCAGGCAGGACAGGTGAGCCTGAGTACTAGCCCTTGAGTTTCGCGCTGATACTGTGCCTTGCTGTTGCTGCTGACGGGATTCTCGGCGACCCCCGGAGTTTTCCCCATCCTGTGAGGCTCATAGGCCATGTGATAACTTTCTGGCACAGGAGACTCTTCACCGACAACGACTCATACGTTCGCGGCCTCGCTGTTGTGATTATGACACTCACGGCGGCGGGGCTTTTTGCGTGGGGACTGCTGTATGTCTCAGGCGGGAACATCATCGTTCAGGTGTACCTGCTGTATTCGGCTCTGGCTTGGCGCGACCTCAAGGACGAAACCAGACCCGTGTACCTCGCGCTGAAGTCGCAGAATCTCCCTGAAGCTCGGAAATATCTTGCGTTCGTTGTGGGACGGGACACGGAGAATCTCAGTGAGACGGAAATATCGCGGGCAGTGATTGAGACCGTAGCGGAAAATTCTGTTGACGGGGTAATGTCGGTGATATTCTTCGCGGCAATCGGCCATGTGATTTGGGGGGAATACGGAGCGTGCGTGCTGGTGTGGCTGTTCAAGGCGGCAAGCACTCTCGACTCTATGCTGGGCTACGAGAGTTACGGGTGCTACGGGAGTCCGTCAGCAAGACTCGACGACATCATGAACTTCATCCCTGCGAGGCTGGGCGGTGTCATCATAATACTTGCTGGAATGTTCACGGGGGGAAAAGTCCGGGAGGCGTGGCGTGTATTCGTGTCAGACAGGCTCAAGCACAAGAGTCCCAACAGCGCACACGGTGAGAGCGCATTTGCCGGGGTACTTGGCGTGAGGCTGGGAGGGGGAGCGTGCTACGGGGGAAAGTTCGAGGCTCGCGGGTGGCTGAATGAGTCAGCGAGAGACCCGGAGGCTGGAGACATCATAAGGGCATGGAGGGTACTTGACGCGGCGTGTATGATGGCGGTGGTTGCGGCAATGTTCTTCTGAGACAGAAAAAAGCAGGACGGGGATTTTGCTCCCTGCCCTGCCTGTTCTGTACCGGGATGAAGCTAGTACACGCTTGAGCTGCCGACTACCATGGGCGGAGTTCTGATTTCGCCGCTGGTGGTGATCACGTCTTCGTCCTGGAAGCTGATTACCTCAACTTCAGGTGTCTCGTAGGATTTCTTCTCCATAGGTTAATCCTCCTTTCTTGCTTGCTAGTTGTTGGGACTCGTGTTGTAGGTAACTGCTGCCTGGCCGTATTTGTACAGAGCGATTACAGCCTGCTTGAGTTTGCTGAGGGTGTAGCCGTCCGTTGCCTTGTTGTCGTCGCCGCTTTGTGAAAGAACGCTGTGAACGTATGAGTAGCCTGACACTGAAACTGTGCAAGTCTCTGCCTCATCGCCAGTGCCAGCTGTAAGTACGATTCCCTTTGCTGTGCCGAGAAGGTGCGCAGGGATGCCGCCGGTATTAATGGTGTAGACGTTATCGGCATTCTTCACGGGATTGTTTGTGAGTGCTGTACCGTCTATTGTGGCTGTAACGGTATCCGCCTGTCCTGTGTAAGGAACGTTAAGCTCAATCTCTACTTCGTCATCGAGGAGGAGCGAGTATGTTACTTCGCCGAAGCTGGAGTTCTCTGCTTTCGAGCGTGTTATCGTGATTTTGTTGGTACTGAGTGTATTGGCTGTCACATCATTAACAGTGATTTCCGCGTCATCTGATTTCGTTATGGCTTTGTGCGCGTTAGTCTCCTCATCACCGATAGTCCAGCCGTGATAGTCTGCGAGGCTCTGCTGTGCGTAATAGCCGTAATCCTTGATGGCTTTCGCGAGTGCTATCAAGTTAGCCGATGCACCGCTTCCATCTGCCAGAACCGCATCCAGGTACTTAACAGCCGAGAAACTATCAGTATCGCCTTCTACAGTGAAAGGTTCAGGGCCATCGCCTACATTAGCACCTTGTGCATTGGCCGCTGTGTAATTAAGTGTGGCGGTGATTTCGTCTGCCATCTGCACGGAGGTTATGCGGCAAGTGAACCTGTGGAACGTGTCAGTGTAATCGGGATGCGTATATTCGGCATGATCTACCGTATCGCTGACTGTTACCGTCTGTTCCTCATCACCAATCTTGAAGGTTACCGAGCAGTCCTCAAAGCCTGTCTCCGGGATGTACGCATAGAAGTCCACGCCGATTAGTCCGCCAAGCGCGAGGGAGTGTATGGTCTTGTCGTCTTTCTTGAAGAACTCGGGCTTATTCTCAGAAGGAGTGTATGCTGTTTTCGTGCTGGTAGTGGCATAAGTTGCGGTATATGTGCGGTCAGCTACTACTTCACCATTGTTGATTGTTACGGTCGTTTGTGCCTCCTCAGAGCCTCCCTCAAGCTTCCAGCCCGCGAAGGTGTAGCCATCGTTTGGTGTGGGTGTAGGCAGGGTGAATGTTGCTGACTCAACGGTGAATGTCGCGGTATATTTTTTCTCGTCACTGCCGTCCTTAGTGAAGCTTCCCGTCTCAGAGAGTGTTCCATTATCGCCAAGGTTCAGCGTGATGGTGTAGTCTGTTGCTGTCCATGCCGCTGTGAGGGTTACGCCAGCCATTAATTGAGCCTCTGTTAATGTTGTAGCGTTATCATCAGTAGCAAAGACGAAATCTGTATTGTCTAACTGCCACACTACAGAAGAGTAATAATCTCTGGTTGGGTCTTCTGGTTTGGTGGCTATCGTTGCGCTCTTGCCATATTCCACTTCAACCTCTACCGTCTTAGTGGACTCAGTCTCCCACTTGCCTTCACCTGCATTGAACGTTACAGTGTAGCTAGTCTTGCCGTTGGTATACGTCTTGTCGCCGATAGTTACCTTCCCGCCTGCGAGTGTCAGCGTCCCGGCCGTAATGCTCTGTGCGGTGAGTGTGCCGACATTGTCCCCTTCGGTACTCTGGGAGTATATGGTGAGAGTCTTGCCGGTTGCGGTGATGGATTTGTCGGTGAGAGTCAGCTTTGCGCCATCAAGAAGAATTATGCTTATGTTATCAGCGGTTAGTGCAAGGTCAGCATTGAGTGTTACCTCGCCATACACAACGTAAGCCGCTTTACCAAACTCACTTGTTGTTGCCGTGAGTAACTCATAGTCATCGGGTAAAGCCGCATCGTTTTCACCGTTTTTGTAGCTGCCGAAGACCGCCGTGTAGGTTGCGTTTGCGTTGTTATCTGACTTGGGGAATTTGATTGCGTCTTCGTCCAAGATTGTAGCATCCTCGCCTGTCTTCCAGCCCAAAAACGTGGCATACTCTTTCGTGAGCGTGGGCAGGGAAAATTCGGTGGTCTTGTGCGTGTACGTAACCGTAGCAGAGTTGTCCGTAACAGTTACTGTACTATCTCCTGCTGTTATGGAAGCATTATCGGGAACATTATTGAGTGTGAGCGTGTACGTCCAGTTGGCATAGTAGGCTGTACCATCTGTTGCATCAGTGGGAATGTAAGTCTCACTATTAGTTGCCTCAACTTTGTTCGTTAACGCGGCTTCTGTATACCAGCCCTCTAACGCGGTGGCATTGTCATTTGTGGTTGTGGGGAATTTGTAGTTATTTGTAACACTATCTGAGAAAGTCAGCTTGTACTCTGAGCCTGGGGTTGTTTCCTCAATCTTGGGATCGGTTTCACTACCATTACTAGTTGTGATAGTGCCGCCGTTCGTGTGGAGAGTGATAGTTACAGCCTGTGCCTGTGGGACAATGAACGAGAGAAGGAATACTGCGATCAGTAGCGCGAGAAGTCTTAGCTTGCCTGTCAGAAGGCCACAACTAAGGCTGTGAGCTGTGAGCTGTGAGCTGTGAGCAGTTATAGCAAACTTTTGCCATAATGTCAAGTCCTTTCTTGTTTTGGGATTTTTGATGCACGGATTATAGCACGGTATTCATTCTTTGGGAAGAATTTTCCTGCACAAAAATTTTTCCCCCTCTCACTTCCTGCAAGAAGGGGGAATATCTCTACTTCCTGTACAGCCCAAGCCTTGACGCAAACACCCTCAGCATGAACGTAACCAGCCGCAAGTTCTTCCGCCACCGCCCAGGCTCCTGCAACATCCTGTACAGCCACTCAAAGCCTATCTTCTGCACCCACAAAGGCGCGCGCTCCAAGTTCCCGCTGAACACGTCAAATGCTCCCCCGACCCCAACGCACAATATCCCGCCGAGAGTCTCACGGTGAAGGTATACCCACTTTTCTTGTCTTGGCTGACCCATCGCAGCAAGCAGAATCTTCGCGCCGGACCGGGCAATCTCTCCGGGAATATCCCCGTCCCTAACGTCAAAATATCCGTCCCTCGCTCCCGCTATGATGAGTCCGGGAAACTTGTCCTGCAACATTTCCGCGCACTTTATCGCCGTGTCCCCGGCCGCACCGCAGAAATACACAGGCCACCCTTCAGCCGCCGCCGTCCTGCACAGGTTCTCCGCGAAGTCTATTCCCGCGACTCTCTCCTGCACTGGCCGGCCAAGCATATACATTCCCGCGCACAGCCCGGAGCCGTCAGCAAGCCTCATTGATGACCACTGCACTATGTCAGCAAATTCCGGGTCATCTATGACCGTCTCCATCCCTATAGCGTTAAGTGTTACGATTAGTTTTGCTGACCGGGTGTCGGGATTCTGGATTAGTCCGCGAGCTTTTGAGACCGCGTAATTCATCGAAACGTTGTCGAAATCCACGCCCCACAATGATGGCGGAAGGGGTGATTTCTTGCGCCTTAGATGACGGAAGACTATCACAGCAATCACTATTACCCCTGCTATTGTCCACTTCTCCCACGCCGCGCACATGCTGGTTATCGCGCACAGTCCGGCTACTGACTGCACAGCTTCGGGGTGTTCGACTCCGTCCTTGAGCATTCCGCCGTAAATCTTGCCGCCTTCGTGGGGGTCTGAGTCTGTCATTATGCTTTTGGCGAATGAGACCAGAATCTCCGCCGCAGGAATCGCGAACAGTCCCAGCGACAAGAACAGGACGGTGCTTAACACGATTCCCTTTGTTGTTCCCATTATGGATGTGCCTGCTACGAGGAAGCCCCACATTGACGCGAGGGGTTTACCTGCCTGACGGTACATGTTGCCGAAACGCGACCAGAAAGCCGCAAGCATCATCATTCCCGCAAAGGACATGAAGAACTCGCCCGAACCTGTAGCAATACACGCCGACATCATCAGCACGAAAGTTACCGCTAAGACATGGCCGGTGAGTCCCGGGATGTCGTCAATGTACCTGAATATGAACGGGAAGAATGAGAACCACATTGTCCCGGCAATGAGCGAGAACGCCGGAGTGAGGTAGATATATTCGCCGTCAGGAAAACGGATGAAGTGAACCGCCGGGCCGTAGTAGGTACACAGCAGTCCTATCACCGGGTAAAGCCAACGCCAGCCCTTTTCGCGGTAAATGCTCTCTGCTATTCCTGCTACTGCTGACAGCATAGCCCCGGCCACGACAATTTTCGCGTTCCTGCTCCCGAACCATAACGCAAGTATCATGAACGCACCCGCAAGCACTATGTCCCGGAAGTATCCGTACTGCCTTGAGTCGAGAAGAGTCTTGATGTACTTCTGGACTCCTATGCACGTTCCGGCCATGAGCGAGCATCCTGCTATCACGGCGGCACTAGTATTCAGAAAGCGGTGAATGTCAGCGTATATCAATGCTCTTCAGTCCGTCCATGTAAGGCACGAGGGCTTCGGGGATTGTGATTGAGCCGTCTTCGTTCTGGTAGTTCTCGATTACGGCTATTAGTGTTCTTCCGACTGCGATTCCAGAGCCGTTGAGTGTGTGAGCGAATCTCGGCCTGCTTCCGTCCGACGGCCTGTAGCGGAGATTCATGCGGCGTGCCTGGAAGTCCTCACAGTTTGAGCATGAGCTGATTTCCCGGTATTTGTTCTGAGACGGCAGCCACACTTCAAGGTCGTACGTCTTGCACGAGCCGAAGCCAATATCGCCGGAGCAGAGGTTGACGACATGATACGGCAGTCCAAGAATCTTGAGGACATCTTCAGCGTCAGACGTGAGTTTTTCGAGTTCGTCATAGCTGGTTTCAGGTGTGCATATCTTCACCATCTCTACCTTGTCGAACTGGTGCTGTCTCATGAGTCCGCGAACGTCCCTTCCCGCGCTGCCTGCCTCGCGCCTGAAGCAGGGAGTGTAGGCGGTGTAGTACTTGGGCAGATCCCGTTCCTCAAGGATGCTCTCACGGTTAAGGTTGGTGAGGGGGACTTCAGCGGTCGGAATCAGCCACAAGTCATCATTCTGGAGACGGTAGAGATCCTCGGCGAATTTCGGAAGCTGCCCGGTGCCCTCAAGGATTGCTGAACGTACCATGAAGGGCGGCTCAACCTCAAGATACCCGTGCTTCTTCGTGTGAAGGTCAAGCATGAAGTTGACGAGTGCCCGCTCCATTCTTGCGCCGAGTCCCTGCAAGACGGTGAAGCGGCTCTGTGCCAGCATGACTCCCTTCTCGAAGTCCATGATACCGAGAGCTTCTGCCACGTCCCAGTGCGGTTTAGGCTCAAACGTGAATTTGCGGGGTTCTCCCCATGTGCGCACAACCGGGTTGTCGTTCTCATCATTGCCGATTGGTGTCGTTGCGCTTAACTTGTTGGGTAATGTCATCAGGTAGCCGTGTAATTCCTCCTCGACCTGCGCAAGCTCCGTGTCAAGCTCCTTGATTCGTGCTTTGGCGGCCTTGGGGTCAAAGTCTGAGCTGGCTCCGGCGTTCTTTGATGACTTGTTGCGCATGGCCTTCAAGTTTTCCGTCTCACCGATGATTTTGCGGCGGCGTGCGTCAAGCTCCGTGAGGATTGCTAGGTCGAAATCATGATGCCGTGCCTTGAGCATTCCGGCGTATTCGTCCATGTTCGCGAGTATATATTTGATGTCAAGCATTGTACGTCTTCCCTTCTGTTGTTGTTGCTGACTGTCTGACATTGCGCAGGAGATTCGCCATCTCTATAGCTCCCAGCGCACAGTCTGAACCCTTGTTGCCCGCCTTGCTTCCTGCGCGGATTAGTGCCTGCTCCAGATTATCACACGTAAGCACCCCGAAAAGAACCGGGACTCTGTGCTTCAGTCCGACAGTAGCGAGTCCCTTCGAGCATTCCGCCGCAACGTAGTCGAAGTGAGGAGTGTCGCCCCGGATTACAGCACCAAGAGCTATAACCGCGTCATATTTCCCGGTCAGCACAACTTCCTCCGCGATTAGGGGCAATTCCCACGCTCCCGGAACCCAGAATATATCGATGGCGTTCCCTGAGACATCATGACGCATGAGTGTATCCTTCGCGCCGTCAATGAGCCGGGACGTTACTATGTCGTTGAAGCGGGATGCTACTATTGCGATGTTGAGACCTGTACCTATCAGCTTTCCTTCTGTTACTTTCACTGTATGTTATCCTCCTTCAGGTGTAAACCCCTCTCCGAACAAGTCGGTATCTCCCCTAACTCAGGGGCGACGAAAGAGAGTTGTCTCCGAATATGTGTCCCATTCGGTGAGCCTTAGTGCCTAGATATTTCTCGTTGTGTTCGTTGGGAGTAATGACGATTGGCACGCGCTCGGTGATTTCGATTCCGTACTGTTCGAGGCCGGAGATTTTGCCGGGGTTGTTGGTCATGAGACGGATTCGCTTCAGCCCCAAGTCCTTCAAGATTTCCGCGCCAGTCCCGTACTCCCTCATGTCAGGCGGAAAACCCAGCGCAACGTTAGCGTCAACCGTGTCGAGTCCCTCGTCCTGTAACTGGTACGCACGGAGCTTGTTCAGCAGTCCTATTCCGCGCCCCTCCTGCCTCATGTAGAGCAATGCCCCGCGCCCCTCTTCAGCAATCATCTTCAGGGCTGTGTGCAATTGTGGCCCGCAGTCGCACCTGAGTGAGCCAAGAACGTCCCCGGTGAAGCACTCGCTGTGTATGCGGACTAGGACGGGTTCGGGGGTGGAGATGTCCCCCATGACGAGCGCGAGGTGAGTGTGAGAGTCATCGTCCTGGGTGATGCTCCTGTATGCGCTGACCTGAAACACTCCCCATTGAGTCGGGATTGGGACGGTGAGCTTCTTCTCGACGCGCTTGAAGTTTGACTTTGTGATTATGATTTCGTGATTATGGTTATGGCAGTCCAATAGTTTATCATCTCTCTTTGCGGGGCTAATTTTAGCGGATATACCTTACTTCGCCAAAATATTTTTCCCAAGCCTCGATAATTTCCGTGCTGTAGACTTCCACAACTCGCATTATCCGCCGCAGAGTTTTGGGTGGTATGAGCGCGTTATTGTGGCATAATTCTACTTTGCCATCGCTGGTTATCCATAGTTTTGCGGAAAGCTTAGACGGCCTCGCAAACGCAACATGAACGTGTACAGGCTCAAATGGCCGGTTCTCGTTTGACCAGAATATAGATAACATACTTACCTACCCACAGAATCGTCGGCACCGAATATTCCTCCGTCTTTTGAGAACTCCATGAAAAGAGGCCTGCTCTTCATCACCAAATGCTTCAAGTACTGCATCTCCAGCCACGAGTAGCCTTTGACCTCCCATCTAAGCATAGGCAGCCAGCATTCCGCACTCTTGAATCCGCCTTCTACAGGTGTCTCTATGCAGACTTTGACCGTTCCGTCCGGGTACATCTCGGAGTGGGTAATCTCTGTGTTGTCGTTGAGGGTCATGAACGGGTACATCATGTGACAGTTTCATCTCCTTTTGCGGTTATATTAGCACACAAACACCATGCTATAATCACGCCCATCAATCCCAAAATCAACAGGAGCAATCATGAACATACTCACATACGAATCAGTCTCACTCGATGAAAACGAACCCGCCCTCCTCATACTTGACCAGACGAAACTGCCCGGCCATGCTGAAATTCTGCGTCTCACTGACATTCACGACATTCACCGCGCAATCTACACCCTACAAGTCCGGGGAGCTCCCGCAATAGGAATCGCCGCCGCATTCGGCCTGTACCTGTCAGCACGAAGCCTCAGCATAAACGATTACCCCTCATTCATGGCCGCCCTCAAAGAGTCCCGCGACTACCTGAACTCCGCCCGGCCTACCGCCGTGAATCTCTCGTGGGCATTGAACCGTGTGTACTCAGCCGCAGAAGCCAGCGAGGGCAAATCCATTCCCGAAATCATCGGGGCAATGAGGCTTGAAGCTGTTGCGATAAAGGACGAGGACACTGAAACTTGCCGCAGGATTGGCGAATACGGCCTGACACTGATACATGACGGGGCTACAATCCTCACTCACTGCAACGCCGGGCAGCTGGCCACCTCGAAATACGGCACGGCACTAGCCCCCATACATCTTGGGCGCGAGAGGGGAATGAATTTCCGGGTGTACTGCGACGAGACCAGGCCGTTATTGCAGGGCGCGAGGCTGACAGCGTTTGAGCTTCTTGCTGACGGAGTCGACACGACGCTAATCTGCGACAACATGGCCGCTCAAGTCATGAAGGAAGGCAGGATTGATGCGGTTTTTGTGGGGTGCGACAGGCTTGCGGCGAATGGTGATGCCTGCAACAAGATAGGCACGTCAGGACTGGCGGTGCTGGCGAAATATTACGGCGTTCCGTTCTACGTGTTCTGCCCGGCGTCAACAATCGACATGAGCATTCAGACGGGCGCGGAAATAGTGATTGAGCAGAGGCCAGCGGAGGAAGTAACAGAGATGTGGTACTCCCGGAGAATGGCTCCTGATGGCGTAAAGGTGTATAACCCGGCGTTTGATGTTACTGACAACGGGCTAATCACCGGGATTGTTACGGAAAACGGAATAGCGAGGCCGCCTTTCTGTGAGAGCCTGAGAAATATATTCTAGTCGGGTGCGTAAAAGCTGTGTTCGGCTTGCGGGGATATTTCTACCTTCTTCATGTAAGCGTCATAGTCCTTCGCTATATGTCCTGTGTCCCACGCAAGATAGCCCATGTCTGTTAGGTCTGCCGCCATCACTGTAGCTGTCTGGCCTAGTATCAGGCATATCAGGGTGTCTTTGCTGACGTTGCCGGAAATGTCACGGAGAATCTCATCATAGGAGCTGAATGCGTTTCTTGACGGGGCATCGATTATGATTTTGCTGGCTGCTTGGTCGAATATGTCATAGTCAAGCTTCTCCAGCACGCTTTTCCCGGTAACAACGGCTATCTTCCTGCCCTCAAAGAGTTTTCTCTTCATGGGGAGAAATTCAGAATAAGCATCACTGTCATCAAAAAAGTATCCGAGGAAACATGTCGCATCGAGATACTGTATCTCAGGGTTTGCCTCCCGCATGAAAAATTCCCTCAGAAACCTGCCTCTGTTCCTGTGAAAATTGCGGCCATTCTCTGTTTGGTTGCCCAGAAGAACAGAGTGAAAGTACTTGCTGTTTATGCCAACGTACAAATCATCGCGCCTAGTCTTCAGGACACGCAGCATTTTCTCCGCAAGCAGAGGATCATATTTCTGGAACGCGCAATCTTTCCCCTGCATTATGTCAACTTCCCCGTCACCAAAACGCGCAAAACTTTTCGGCTTATCCGCAAGAAGTGTTAAGCTCTCCGCCTTGCTCAAAATACTTGGGACTCGTGAAAGGAAGTAGTCTCTCAGCTCGTCCAGCTCAAAGACACAATCCTCCATGATTCTGTCAGGTAATTCCGTGAAGTCATTCTTGATGAGAAACTTAATATTGCTGAGGAATCGCTTTGTGTTCCAGAAATGATGCAGCTTGCGTATCGATTTGATTAATCCCATCTGTATATCCCCCGCCTTTCAGAGACACACAGACGTACCCGGGTTTAGGGAAAAAGTATCACGCCGAACGCCGAACGCCGAACGCCGAACGCCGAACGCCGAACGCCGAACGCCGAACGCCGAACGCCGAATTTTACAGAACAATTCATGAAGTGTCAATCCTTTCTTCGAGATGTGAACATTATAGCAGGGAACGCCAGTAATCCGAGTCCTTAACCGCGCCTGCCTCGAATCCCGTCAGCCTCGCGACATATTTCCCCAGAATATCCGTCTCAATGTTGACGACTCCCCCTGCCCGCAATCCTCCCAGAGTCGTAGCCGCCAGAGTCGCCGGGATAATCCCAACGCTGAACGACTCACTGCCCGCGTCAATCACTGTCAGGCTTATACCGTCAACAGCAACGCTCCCCTTCTCCACGATTCCACGCAGGAGTTCCCGGTTCTCAGGGACAAAAACGGCTTCCTTCGTATCAGTCCCGCGAATCTCACGCAGAGCCGCAACACCGTCAACATGTCCCAGCACTAGATGACCGTCAAGCCTGTCCGTGAGTCTCATTGCCCGCTCAAGGTTCACGCGAGTACCGGGACGAAGCCCGCGCCCGAACCATGTCCGCGAAAACGTCTCTTGCATCATCTCAACGTCAAACGTGCGCGAGTCATTCCGTGTTACCGTAAGACATGCCCCGCTCACACTCACAGACTGGCCGAGCGACAACCCGCCCGAAATCCCCGCCTCTACAGTGAGCGTGTAGTACGTACCCTTCCTGCTGAAGCTCTTTACCGTCCCGATTGCCTCTACAAGTCCGGTGAACATGATAGCCTTCCTTCCGTTATAATGTCCCCGCCAAGAATGCGCGTCTTTATCCCTGTGAGCGTGAAAGCCTCGCCAACGTCCCCGAAGCCCAAGCCGACATCAAGCCCGCTGCCCTCGCCGAAAATTTTTGCTGACGAGATGAACAGCCTCACGTAGTCCGCAAGCCTCTCACGAAGGAACGCGCTCAATACCTCCGGGCCTCCCTCAACCATGAGCGTCAATATTCCCCGCCCAGCAAGATACTTCAACGCCGACTCTATGTCCACATGGCCGCCACGCGATGATACTTCTGCTACAGTTGCGCCGGAGTCCTCAAGAGCTTTCTTCTGCTGACGGTCTGCACCTTCTGACGTGATGATGAGACATTTCCCGTCATGGCCGATTACTTTTGCTGACGGGGGAGTCCTGAGACGAGAGTCCAGCACCACGCGCAAAGGGTTCACGCCGTCAACAAACCTCACCGTAAGCTCCGGGTCATCACTGAGTACAGTACCGACACCCACAAGGACAGCGTCATTCTCCGCCCTCATCCTGTGTGCCTCAGTCCTAGCCTCGACTCCTGTAATCCACTTGCTTGAACCGTTCGCGAGATTCATGCGCCCGTCGAGAGACATCGCCGCCTTAAGACTCACAAACGGCCTCCCGTATTTGTGGACGAAGATAAAGCCCCTGTTGAGGAATTTTGCTGACTGCTGAATTTCCCCGTCAAGCTCCGTAACTTTCACGCCGCCTTCACGGAGAATGTCTATACCTTTTCCGTTGACTTTGGGATTCGGGTCTCTCATGGCAATAATGACATGGCTGACTCCCTCAGCAACAAGCCTGTTCGCGCAGGGAGGAGTCTTCCCGTAATGGGAGCAAGGCTCAAGTGTTACGTAGACTGCTGACCCCCTGACGTTTTCGCCGCGTGAATGAGCGTCATTGATGGCTTCGATTTCAGCGTGAGGATTGCCGTACTTCTTGTGCCAGCCCGAGCCGATAATCCTGCCGTCCTTCACGATGACACAGCCGACCATAGGATTCGGGGAAGTCATCCGCAGGCCGTTGCGGGCAAGAGACAAAGCACGGGACATGTATTCAGTGTGAATGATTGTGATTACCTCCGGGAAAAATTCTGCTGACATTGTATCACGGCAATGCGGGAATATTACAGATAATAACTTTCACGGCATGTGCTAAAATCCCAATCACCAATTTCCACAACAATCTATTTCAGGAGGCTACATTCTCATGAAAAAGTTTCTCTGCGCAATGCTCGCCGTGTGTCTTGTGGTGAGCCTGTCATCGTTCGCTTCCGCTGAATGGAAGTTCGAGCGCAAGGTTACCATCGTATGCCCGTGGGGAGTCGGGGGCGGTGCTGATTCGACCCTGCGTCCTATGGCAACCCTGCTCAAGCCCATTCTCGGACAGGAAGTCGAGGTCGTCAACGTAACAGGAGGCAACGGGGTCACGGCGGTCGAGTACGTCTACAAACAGCCTGCTGACGGCTACACGTTCATGCTTGGGACTCAGTCGCTCTTCATGCAGGACATCCAGGGCACAACGTCAATGAACTTCAAGGAAGAGTTCATCCCTGTAGCTAGGCTTGTACACGCAATCAACGTAATCACAGCGTCAAAGAAGGCAATGGATCGCAAGGGCTACAAGTCATTCTCAGAGATGAGAGAGTACGTGACGAAGAATCCGTTTGAGGTCAGCGTGGGAATGTTGACCAGCACTGGGCTTGACGGAGCGTCATTGAAGCAGGCTCTTGAGGGTCTCGACATTCTGGACGTGTCTTATCCTTCAGGCAGTGAGATGAACTCCGCATTGGTCGGCGGGCATATCGACATCATGGTTACAGGGACTGACGAAATCGAGGGACTCATTGCCGCCGGGGATGTCGTGCCTCTGCTTGCTCTGTCGGAAAACAGGATGAAGCGTTATCCCGATGTCGAGTGCTCGGTTGAGCTTGGGATTAACTCTGTGCTTGGGCCTGCAAGGGGAATATTCGCGAAGAAGGGAACACCCCAGGAGGCCATTGACGCTCTGGTCGCCGCAGTCGAGAAGGCATCACATGATCCGGCATGGCAGGCGTTCCTCGTTCAGGGGTGCTATGACGAGAGACCGGGTTTCGCCGGGCCTGCTGAGTACGCCGCTGACTGCGAGAATGACTACAAGCTCCTCACCGACTACCTGAAGGCTGAGGGTGTCATGAAGAAAGATTACTACAGCGGGAAGTAATAGTACTTCTGCACAAACTGATTCACACCCCCCTGTATCCCTAGCAGGAGACGCCCCCCCTAAATCCCTCCTTGGCAGGGGGGACGAGTGTGTCCCGGGAGTCTCTTGCCTCCCCTGCGCAAGGGGAGGGACGGAGGGGTCGTATACTACATTATTCAGAGGAGAAATCACACAGTGTTTGAGTTAATCTGCAACATTCTCTTGTGGGCGGGACTGCTCTACGCTTACTTCTTCAACGTCCTCGAAGCCCCAATCCCCGACAGGACAGCAAGGAATCCTTACACCCTCAAGCCCGACATCTGGCCCAAGGCGATAATCATTCTTCTGCTTGTCTGCATAGCGATCAACATCGTGAACATCATCCGCAAGAACAGGGGCAATCCTGACTTCACGCTAGCGTCAATGTTCGACCTGAGAATACGCCGATGGTTGGGAATCGCCCTCGTCGTCGCCGCAAGTTTCGTCCTTGAGCCGCTCGGATACATGGCTACGTGCTTCCTCGTGCTGTTCCTTTACGGTCTCCTTCTCGGACAGACTCACGTGATAAGGCTGTTCATCTTCGCGGTGCTGGTTACCCTGCTGCTGTACGTGGTGTTCAGCGTGCTGCTGTCGGTGAACCTGCCGCGCGGGACAATCCCGGAACTGCGCAACTTCTCGCTGTACGTTGAGGGCGTTGTGTCGTCCGTCAAGTCAGCAATCGGAATGTAGGGAGGAGGAATCATCATGTCAACTTGGGAATTATTCACAAGCGGCTTCAGCGTGCTCATGGATCCCTACACGTTCCTGATGGTGGTGTTCGCGATTGTCGTAGGTACGATATTCGGAGCATTGCCCGGAGTCAGCGCGACAATGGCGGTTGCTCTGGGGCTGCCGTTCACGTACTCGATGGCACCTGTCCCGGCGATAGTGTTTCTTGTGGCGGTCTACTGCTCATCCATAACGGGCGGGAGCATCACGGCAATCCTCTTCAAGATACCCGGCGTACCCTCGTCAGCACCCACAACTTTTGACGGCTACCCGATGGCGCAAAGGGGCGAGGCTGGGAAGGCTCTCGGAATCGCGCTCGGAGCGTCGGCAATCGGCGGACTGGTCTCGGCTCTGGCCATGCTAACGTTGTCGCCACAGCTCACACAGGCGGCGTTGTCGTTCAGCCCGTCAGACATTTTTGCGGTTACCTTCATGGGACTCTCAATCCTAACGTGCCTCGACAGCAAGAACGTGCTTAGGACTCTGATTTCGGGACTCTTGGGGCTGCTGCTGGCCTGCGTGGGACAAGACCCGATGTATGCGGTTCAGAGACTGACGTTCGGGAGCGGAGAGCTTATCGCGGGGCTTGAGATGATACCAGTCCTCATCGGAATATTCGCGGTTACGGAAGTCCTCAAGCAGACCACAGTCCGCAAGAAACTTTCAGCCGACGAAGGCAACGCTAGCGTCAACACAAAGATGCCCTCTTTCCGCGAGTGGTGGGGGATAAAGTGGGTGCTTGCCCGTTGCTCAGTGATAGGCACGATAATCGGGATATTGCCGGGAGCGGGGGCAACAATAGCCTCGTTCCTGTGCTACTCAACGGAGACCAAGCTGTCGAAGCACCCT
>JAFSRQ010000067.1 GCA_017446055.1 Synergistaceae bacterium
CCAGACCAGACCAGACCATCCTATTGTCCGAAATTCATCGCTGGAATTACTGAGAATTGCAGGGATGCTTTCGATTGTAGCTTTTCACCTGTCGCTTCACGGAGGATTTGACTTTTCCGCTTCTGCAATTACGGCTAATATGCTCTGGTATCGTTTCATGAGCATTGGAGGGGGACTCGGAAACTGCCTGTTCGTGATGATTTCCGGGTATTTCCTCATCAACTCTTCAGGTTTCAGGGTCATCAAAGCCTTCAGCTTGTGGGCGCGGGCGTTCTTCTTCTCGGTAACAATCTTCTGCGTATTCGCGGCCTTCGGACTTGCGGATTTCTCGCGTTCCTCCCTTCTGAAAGCCGCAATGCCGATGACAACCCGTCAATGGTGGTTCGTCAGGACTTACTTGGCACTGTATATCCTTCATCCATTCCTGAATGTTTTTCTGCTCTCAATGAGCCGGAGATGTTATCAGGCATTTCTTGGGGTGGCGTTTCTGGTCTTCTCCGTGTTCGATTGGGAGCTGCCGACAGGAGGCGGTGTATTGCGCTTCATGTACCAGTATTCGGTTGCTGCTTACGTCAGGCTGTACTGTGAAAGTGTCAGGGGCAGAAAGTATATATTCATAGGGATATTCTTTATCGCTCTGAATTATGCCCGGTCAATAATATTCCCGGAAGCAGGACATTTCCTCGCTAATGCCAAACCTCTCACTATTGCGGCCTCTGTCTGTCTTCTTATCGGCTTCAGGAGTCTGAATGTCAGCAGCAGGGTCATCAACAAGATTGCTTCAGCTACGTTAGGGGTATATCTGCTTCACGAAAACCAGTGGATGAGCAAATTCCTGTGGAGGGATGTCTTCAGGGTCAGCTCATTTCAGGACAGCGGGTATTTTGTTCCTTACACGGTTTTTGCTGTGATTACTGTCTACGTGTTGTGTACTGTTGCGGAATTTGCGCGGTCAAAAGTTTTCAGGACTCTTTCAGGCGGCAGGCTGTCGTAAAAACAATCCCCCTTCACACGCAAGGGAGGGGGAAAATGTCTCACTTACACGGCGAATATCCGCAGCTGAAACAGTACTCGCACCCCGAAATCATCTCCAGAGGCGCGCCGCAGTCCGGGCATATCAGCGACTCATCAGTCATCCTTGCCTCAGACGTTTTCCTGTCTATAAGTTTGTCGAGCAGCAATGCTATAGCGTCAGGGATAGACCTTGCTACGTGGTCATCATCGCAGTCAAGCATCCAGTACTGTTTTCCTGATAACCCTTTGAGCGTGTCGATGAAGTCTTCCAGCACGCACCCGGAACGCAGGCCGATCGATATTACACGGGATAACGCCTCAGTCATGGCCTTAAGCTCAGAGCCTGACTTGCCCACGTTGATGAATATCTCGAAGGGGTCTTTTCCGTCAAGGTTCAGCGTGATGTAGATGCTGCCCCACGGTGTCGTGTCCTTTATGGTCTTGCCGAATACTATAGGCGCAGGACGTTCCTTAACGCGACGGGGTTTTTCCCGCTCATCAGGCTTGGGGTCGGGCTTCTTCTCGTCGTCCTTCTTGACCTCGATAGGCTGGAATGAGCGCGAGCCGTCCCGGTAAATCGTTATCCCCTTGCAGCCCATATCGTAGCAGTCCTGATACACACGCCTCACGTCCTCAACTGTCGCTGAGTTGGGAAGGTTGACGGTCTTGCTGATTCCGCTGTCGACAAAGTGAGCGAAGATGCCCGTAACATTCACGTGCTGCTGTGTAGTGATGTCATAGGCTGTAACATAAGCAGGGTCTGAGATGTGGCCGCCTGCTGACCTGTATTCGGCCTTAAGCTCAGGAGTAAGGAGCTTGTGCCAGAACTCCCGGTCCTCGAAGCCGCTTCCGTCAGTCTTCATGATTCTCCTGTTCCACGACCACGCGAAATTAGGCTCAATCCCTGAACTTGTGTCGAGCAGCATGGAGATTGACCCGGTCGGAGCGATTGAGAGTCGGCGGCTGTTGCGCATATTCCCCCGGAAGAGATTCGAGAGGATGAATTTTGCGTCCTCAAAGTCGAACTCCTCAAGGGTATTCAGGAGTGTTGCGGGGACTTTCCCGGCGGCTTTCATTTCACGGAGCATTGAGCGGTATTCCCCGTTGGTCTCAGGGAGCTTCACGCCGGAGAACAATTCGCTCACAAGGCCGTGCTCAGGGAACGGATTTTTGCCCGCGTCCGTAACTATCTGTATTGTTGCTGACAGTGCAGACCGCGCCATAGTCCCGCTAAGTTTCCGGCAGAAAGCGTTGAACCTGTCTGACCCGTAAGCAATCCCCCGCATTATCGAGGCATCAGCAAGCCCCATTATCCCCAAGCCTACAGGACGTATAGACTTAGTACGAAGTCCTATTTTCTCCAGAGGGTAGGAGCAGGCATCAATCACCAGGTCGAGATAGTATGTTGACCTGAATACCTGCGCGCTGAATTTCTCCCAGTCGAATTTGCGGTCATCGTTCACGAACATCTCAACGTTGATTGAGCCGAGGTTGCAGCTCGTGAAGTTGGGCAATGGCTGTTCACCGCAGGGGTTGGTGGCTTCTATGTCCCATTCCGCGCCGCCTTCCTTGAGGAGGTTGTCCTGCCTCGCACGGTCGATGAAGAAGACTCCCGGGTCTCCGCGCTTCCAGGCTGACTCGCAGATGTGGTTCATGAGGTCTCTTGCTTTCACTGTGCGGACTGTCCTGCCGTCAACACGCGAATGGAGGTCAAAATCACCGTCATCATTCGCCGCAGTCATAAGCTGGTCAGAGAGAGCTACGGAAATGTTGAAGTATGACAGTTTCCCGTCCTCAGTCTTGCAGTCAATGAAGTCGTAGATGTCCGGGTGGTCGTCAAAAAGCATTCCCATCAATGCCGCGCGCCTCTTTCCGCCCTGTACGACAACCGCCCCCATCGTGTTCCACGTCTCCATGAATGACACAGGCCCGGAGGCTTTTCCGCCAGTGCCCCCGGCAATCTCGGAGCTTTGTTCGCGCAGATGGCCGAAGTTGCCGCCTACACCGCCGCCGAACTTGCTGATTATGCTGGCGTTCTTGACCGAGTCGAATATTCCTTCTATGCTGTCAGGCACGCTTATCACGAAGCACGCGAATAACTGCTGGTTCTTTGTGCGGGATTCGTAGAGCTGCCTGTAATCGTCAAATGTCATATCGTCAGGACTCTTGTAGATTATCTCTGAGTACTCCGGGATCACTGTCAATCCTGCCGCAGAGCTGAAAAGGCACGGCGAGTTGAACAGGAAACGGCGGCTGAGTATGTCGTCAGCAATATTCGTCTCAACTGTGCGAATCCATCCGGCATTGTCGGAGTAGTTCACTTCCGCGCTTGCTACTGTGCGTGATACACGGCGGGCGAACTCCTCGAAGCTGTTTTCCTTCCTGACCGATTTTGTTTCTGCGTCATATCTCTGGACAAAGTATCTCTGCTCAAGAAGCCACATTGCATTGTCCGAAAGTCTTGATGTCCCGTTAGGCTCAAGGCTGCTGACGGGAATATCTGCGCTGAAGTAATCTCTTATGTTCTGTCTGCCCATTTTGATGTTGTACTGGCTCCCTTTCTGCAAAAAATATCCCCCAGACCCCCAATTTTCACCGAGCGTCTGAGGGCATTAGCATTATTATGTTGTGTTACGTTGATGGCTACTTGCTGAATTTCTGGTAGATGTTCACCAGTTTCGCGAATAATCCGTTCTTGGGGTCAATCTTGGTGTTGGCGAACTCAAAGCGGAATGTCTCTGCGTCTTCTGCCCTGAATGAGAATGACGGCACGGAAAATTCTGCCTTGAGTACGTCCATTACAGCCTCGGCAATCTCACTGTAGCCGAATATTTTTGCCATAGGAAGAACCATAGCAAACACTCCGTTTTCGTCATCCATCAGCCAATCCCTAATAGCCGCGAAATCAATCCAGAACGCCGCGATTCCCGACTCATTCATGAGATCCTGCAACGCCGGCTTAAGTTCAGGTTTTGCGCTGAGACTGGACAATTCCGCAAAGTTTATGCCGAGAGTCTCGCCTTTGTCCTGAACCAGGCATGACACCGGGCTTATTGACGGGTCAAGCTGAAGTATTCCTTCCTGTGCTTTCTTGAAGTGGGGCGACTTGGTGAGAAGCGAGAATATTTTCCCGGCAGCTCCCTTTGCGCCTGTCTGCGATATATACAGCGCGGGAATCTTCATGCCCTCGTAAGTAACAGTGTCATTCACCGTGAGAGAGAATGCCCCGTTGAAGAATGACGAGAAATCATCCTCAGAGATTCCGAATCTCACACGAAGCTGGCGGACGATTTCCTTCCAGAGGCCAGCACCCTCTTCTGTGTCCTTCAGGGCAGAAATCCTCAGATAGCCGCTCAAAGCCGCAAGAGGACTCTTCGTCCCGGCAAGCACCATGTTCGAGCCTTTGACGGGGACTGATTCTCTGTTGGACTCTGCTGTCTTCGCTGAATATTCCTTCTTCAGTGCCTCGATGAGATTGAGCGTTACTGACATCGTGAATTTGTCGGGCCTGCTAGTGAATCCCATCTCGAATTTCAGCGGCTTGTCGAAATATTCCGCTAGCTTGTCGGCTTCCTTCAGCGAGTCCTCATCGTCAAGAGCGTCAAGTGTCTTGTAGTCAGCATGAATGTACGCAAAATCCTTGTCCGTGAATTTCCGCTTTACATGGCCGAATAACCCCGCCTGAGAGTCTTTCAGGGCGTTCACTGCGGCGTTAAGCTCCTCTTCTGACATGCAGGCAAGGATAACATCACCTTCTGCCTTGATGAAAAGCTCATTGTCCACGCGGTAAATATTCCCGTTGAGCTTCTCGGCCTTGATCATGGTCTGGGCTATTGCTGTTATGGGGTTGTCGTTGCCGAGAATGATTTTCGCGAAGTCGGAGTCTTCCGCATTTCCGTCAGCAATTCTCTTCACGCTTGATGACACTGACGAATCAGCCGTGAAAGCCGCCTGGAAAAACGGAGGCTTCTTTGTGTCTGGGTTGTACGCTCCGATGATTACTGCCGCTGACTTTAACGGTGTCTTTTCCGCAAACGCCCTGACGAACTCAAGTACTCCGATTATGTCGCTTGAGTCCTTTGACCTGAGTATGAGAGGCATGAAGAGGCTGATATTATCCTCAGACAGAAGCCACCTCAGGAACACTCCCGTATCATCAAGCCTGAGTACGGCATACACCGACTCATCCTGGCGCGGTATGAGCGAGTTTTCCGGGGCAAGGGTAGTTTCCTCCTGCGGCAACAGCTTTTGCGGGATAAAGTCTCCGAGACTCAATGCTGAGGCTGTAACGGCTGAAATCATGACCGCAATAACAGCCAAGTAGAAAATCCTGCGTATTCTCACGTTAATTTTCCTCCTTTTGCGACAAAAATACCCCCCTGCGTGAAATTACAGGAGGGCACGACAATATTAGCCTTTGTACGCCGTGTAAATCTCAAGGAATGGCGCGGGCTTGAGTGATGCTCCGCCGACTAAAGCCCCGTCAATGTCAGGCTGTGAGAGAAGCTCCTTAGCGTTTGAGCCTTTGACGCTACCGCCGTAGAGTATCACTGCATTCTTCTGGCCGATAAGCTCCCTGCTCCACTTGCAGACTTCCTCGGCCTGCTCAGGCGTGGCGGTCTTGCCCGTTCCGATTGCCCAGACCGGCTCGTATGCGTAGATGATCTTGGCGACTTCTGCGGGCGTTAACCCGGCGATTGCGCTCTTTATCTGGCGTTCCATGACGGTGAATGTGTTGCCTGACTCGCGCTCTTCGAGTGTCTCACCGTAGCAGAAAACGGGAATCATTCCTGCGTCGAGGACAGCTTTGACCTTCTTGGCGATAAGTTCGTCTGACTCAAGGAAGATGTGCCTGCGCTCGCTGTGTCCGATGATGATGTGAGTGACTCCGTACTCTTTCAGCATGGGGATTGAGATTTCGCCGGTGAATGCGCCTTTTGCCTCGTAGTAGACGTTCTGCGCGCCGAAAACTATTCCGCACTTCTTCGCGCCCTGTGAGAGAGGCCACAATGACGTGAACGGGGCGAATATCCCGACTTCGAGGTCAGATGCCTTCACTGCCTCATACGCCGCGGGGAAGTCCTTGAAGAACGCTTCCGTCTCGGCGTAATTGTTGTTCATCTTCCAGTTGCCATAGAGATATATCTTCTTGCTCATGAGTAATCCTCCCTAGATCTTGAACGGTGCCATTCCGGGAAGCTCTTTGCCCTCGCAGAACTCAAGACTTGCTCCGCCGCCTGTCGAAACGTGCGATACCTTGTCGGCGACCTTGAACTGCCTGACCGCTGAAGCAGTGTCTCCTCCGCCGATTACTGTCGTTGCACCTTTTGCTGTTACTGCCGCGACTGCCTCAGCGAGATCCTTCGTACCCTGTGCAAATTTCGCATCCTCGAACACACCCATGGGGCCGTTCCACAGTACTGACTTCGCTCCGTCAAGAGCCGCAACAAACAGCTTCACGGTCTCCGGGCCGATGTCGAGTCCCATCTTGTCGGCGGGCATAGCATCACTGCTTACGGTCTCGGTGTCAGACGCGTCCATCCCCGAAGCTACAACGCTGTCGACAGGGAGCAGAATCTTCACGCCCATATCAGCGGCCTTCTTGAGTGTGTCCTTCGCGAAATCGAGCCTCTCAGTGTCGCAAAGGGACTTGCCTATCTCCTTGCCCTGCGCCTTGAGGAAGGTATATGCCATTCCGCCGCCGATGAGGATTGTTGTTGCCTTGTTGAGGAGGTTGCCTACGATGGCGATTTTGTCTGAGACTTTAGCCCCGCCCAGTATCAGCACGTAGGGCTTGGCGGGATTCTCGCTGACAGCACCGAGCATGTCGCCCTCACGCATGAGGAGATCCCCGGCGAAAGCTGCCTTAACGTAGGGGATAACGCCGCATGTCGAGCAGTCCGCACGGTGTGAGGCACTGAAAGCGTCCATCACGAAAACGTCAAACGGAGCGGCCATCTTCTTGCTGAAGTCGGCATCATTCTTCTGCTCTTCGGGGTGATAGCGTGAGTTCTCCAGCACAACAATCTCGCCGGGCTTGAGTGCGTCAACAGCCGCCGCAACCTTGTCGCCAACGCAGTCATCAACGAACACTACCTTGAGGCCGTATGCTTTCTCGATGTCGGGTACGATCTGTGAGAGCGAATACGCCGGGTCAACCTTGCCTTTGGGCCTGCCGAAGTGGGAGATTAACGCGACCTTTGCGCCTGCGTCGAGAAGTTTCTTGAGGGTGCTTGTGTGCGCAAGTATGCGGGCATTGTCGGTTACTTTTCCGTTCTTGAAGGGTACGTTGAAGTCAACGCGCATAAGTACCTTTTTCCCTGCAACGTCAGCAGGGGTGAAAGTTTTCAGCTTCATGACTCTTATTCCTCCGTATTAAATTTTGTCTGTGGATTTGGTTTTTACCTGCCCGATATTTTACAGCAATTTTCGCTTTGACGTGTGAGTTTCCTGTAAAGCCCGCTGTACATCAGCCTTCCATGAACCTGCGTATCTTACCCCAGCGGTAATTGAGTGTACTCTTGCTTACGTGAGAGTCAGCCTAGTGCAGATTTTCCGTCCGAAGTGTGAGATGCTTACTTTGACATCAGCCTTCTATGAGCCTGCATATCTTGTTCCAGCGGTCATTGAGTGTACTCTTGCTTACGTGAGAGTCAGCCTAGTGCAGATTTTCCGTCCGAAGTGTGAGATGCTTACTTTGACATCAGCCTTCTATGAGCCTGCGTATCTTGTTCCAGCGGTAATTGACCGTGCTTTTGCTGACAGGGGGATTGAGTTTGCCGCCGAGTTCTTCAAGTGATGCGTCAGGATATTCCAGCCTCATGCTTACGACCTCGCGCAAATTCTCCGGGAGAGCCTCAATCATTCCCGATGACACAATTTTTTCCGCAAGCCTTGACTGTTCACCCGCCGCCCTCACTGAACGTGCAATATTCGCCGCGTCATAATTGCGTTCGAGGTTGGCCTTGTTCCGCGCCGAACGTATCAGCGTCCTTCCCTCGAAATCAAGCGCGCCAGACTCAATCCCTATGTTGTACAGGAACGTCATGATGTCATCGTGGTTGCGGAGTGTGAACTCGTTTCTGTGTTCGCTCCATGCCAGTCCGGTTTTCGCGAGAACTCCGCGTGTTGTCCGTGAGATTTCCGGGTCTGAGACTATGAGCGTGAGATAGTAGCCTGACTTGGGGAAATAGAGTCCTCCTGCGCTGCCCCATAAGCCTTTGAGCCACGGCCATATTAGCGGGGATTTCTGCGGTGAACGAAGAGCCGTCAGCAGGCCGGGAATGACGGAGAATTTCACGGAGGCTTTGCGGCCGGGCCGTGTGGTCATGGAGATGTTGAGCGTGAATTTCTGCGAGTATGACGTGAGAGGCCACAAGGGGAATTTTCCCGGACCTGTGAGTCTCCGCGCTGCCCTGAGTCTGTTTGTGGTGAACGTGCTGTGATTATGCCTCATGCCCAGGAGGAGTCCGGAAGTTTCCGCGTCAGCATAAGTGTGTGATTTTACGGGTGAAGAGAGCCATTCGTCCCAGATTTTAGCGAGCCATAAATCTTTGTCCATGTCATGAAGGGCTGAAACCTTTTGCGCTGGCCTCGTCAATATTCCGGCAGAAATTATCGCCCTCAGCCGGGATTGTTCGTGCCGTTGTGTAGTGGTAATTGTTTCCTGCTGACTTGTTGCGCTTGAAAGTATTACTGTCAGCCCCGCCCGTGCCAGTACATTCACGCCTCAACGGTGAACGCCTGAGAGTTTCAACATCTGTCCTGAGATACCCTGTGTTCCGCAAGTTGTTTCCTGCTGACTTGTTGCGCTTGAAAGTATTACCGTCAGCCCCGCCCGTATCAGTACATTCACGCTTCAACGGTAAACGCCTGAGAGTTTCGACATCTGCCCTGAGATACCCTGTGTTCCGCAAGTTGTTTCCTGCTGACTTGTTGCGCTTGAAAGTATTACTGTCAGCCCCGCCCGTATCAGTATGTTCACGCCTCAACGGTGAACGTCTGAGAGTTTCAACATCTGTCCTGAGATACCCTGTATCCCGCAAGCTGTCTCCTGCTGACATATAGCCCTCCCGGAAAGTATTACTGTCATCCCCGCCTGTATCAGCATTGTCTCCTGTCCTGAGATACCCCGTGCAAAGCTCACTGTTCCGCAAAAGATATTCCTTCGGCAGCATTATTATCCCCCTTCCCTGCGGCAAAAAAATTCCCCCCGGCATGAATTTCCCGGAGGGTCTACGTGATATTCTTACGCGAGAAAACTGACTCTCTTCTTCGTCCTGGCATTTTCCCTGATTACCGGCTCGCTTGTGTCTTCATGGCCGTTACTGCTTTCTTCTGACTTCACGAAAGAGTCGCCCGGATTATTCCTGCGCTGGCCTTCGCGCTCATCGTTCTCTGTCTTGCGGTGAACCCTCTGCATTTCGGCGGCGGCATCACTGGCCTGCACTCTTTGCACCTGCCTTATGCCCTCGCGGACTATCTCCTGAGTCTGTCCTGTGTCCTGGGCGGCGGCTAATGCGTTGGGCGCGTGGTGGGTCATTGCCTCGACATTCATATTCGACATTATCATGCTTACGGGCTGCATAGTTTATCCTCCTCCGAGTTTGCCGGCCATGTAGTCATACGGCACCAATGCTATCGTCCTGTTCTCATCGTCAGCAATGAACGCCGTGTACTTGCAGGTCTCGTGTACTATGTACGTAAGTCCCCTCACAGTTATTACAGCACCGGGGTAACATATATCCTTCACACGCACAATGCCCTTGTCCTTCACGAGCGCGATTTGTTCCTCCAGCGCGTCAAGCTCCTTCTGCATTCCCGCGCGGGCGGCCTGAAGCTGGAATTTCATCTTGGTCAAGTCCATCATCATTGCGCGTTTCTTGTCGTCAAGTTTACCTTCAGCTTCAAGTTTCTTCAGCAATACCATGTTAGGCTCTAAGCGTTCGAGATTCTCATCACAGCGTTTTATCTCAGATGTGAAAATCTTGCGCTTCTCTAACTGTTCCGGCGGCAGTCCTACAACCACTTCCGTTTTCGTACCCATTTCACTGCCGAGTACGTTGCAGGCTACTTCGAGTCCGGCCTCAATTCTTCCTCCTGCTATCTGCGAGTGCTTTCCGCTTCCGAGAGCAATAACGGCTGTCTGCGCGTACAAGTGGCTGTGCAGTATAGCGTTCTTGACGAGGATAGTACCGCCGCTTCTTATCGTGGCATTGTCGCCGAAGCTGAGTGATATATCGCCGTTTGCACGGACTGAGCCGCGACCCATTCCACGGACTCCGCCCTGTATCACTATTACTCCCTGCGAGTCTATGTCTGCGCCTTCTACAGGGCCGTTGACGGTGATATTTCCCTGCGCTACAACGTGGAAGCCATCACGGACAGCCCCGGTGATTTTCACTGCCCCGGTGAAGTCTATGCTACCGATAGCAAAATCTATGTCCCTGTGAATATCAAGCTCCGGGAGAACTACGAGCCTTCCGCGCTCATTCTTGAGCTGGCCTTCCGCTGTGGCAATCAGGAGAAGGGGATTCATCTCATCACGCTTCAAGCCTTCGCCGAACGAGAAATCTACATTGCGGACTGTCTGAGCCTTCGCCACGTTCCCGGTAACATCGATTCCGTTCTTGCCGTTCACCAAAGGATGCTTCACCGCTATTTCCTGGCCGGGATGAACAGTAACGATTGTGCTTCTTGACCAGAAGTCTATCTTTTCGTCATCACGCACATCAAAAGGCTTGTCGGGATCTTTGATGAGCTCTATCTCTGCGTTCTTTCCCTCAATGGGAGGAGTCCCGGTTGCGACAATGACGGGTTCATTCGCCAGTTTACGAGCAAGCAATGACTGTATAGCCGTGTCGCTTATGCCTACCTTTACGCCGTGAGAGGCAAGACTCTGCTTCACCTCGTCAACAGTAGGCCAGGGCTTCGTGAAAAACGGAGGCTCTATAGCTACTGAGGCGTTCATCTTCTCCTTGTCCAGCGTTATGAGGATTCGCGCGTCCTTCTCAAGCGTTGAGCTTCTACCGCAGACTTTGCACGCCTGTTTGTCCTTGATGAACTTGCGCACAGCCTTGAAGTCATAGCGGGCAATCCCCCACTCTTTCAGGAAAGCGTACAGGTCATTCTCGTTAAAGTCCTCTTTCTCGTAGCAGCCTAGATATATCCCGTCATCATGCGCCTCAAGGTAGAAATTTTCCTTGTTGAACATCTTTTACCGTTTCACCCCCTCTATATTGCGTTCATCTTACCGCGTAGAATTGCACGGAGCATTGCGAGTCCCTTGCCGTGAATCTGGGAGACCCTGCTCTCTGAGACTCCCATTACCGCGCCAATCTCCTTGAGCGTGAGTCCCTCGTAGTAATACAGACTCAGCATCTGCCGCTCGCGTTCGGGCAGTTCTGACAGTGCTTCGGCTAACTGCTGCTTCTCGCTCTCATCGTCGAGGCGGTCTTCGGCTGTTTCGCGGTCGTCAGCAAGTGTAGCGTCAACAGAAACATCACCGTCATCCAGCGGGGTTGTGTCATCCAGGGACGTGATATATCCGCGTGAGGCGAGATCCTGTATGTCGTAATACTCATCCTCGGTGACTCCCATCTCCTGCATGATTAGAGCATCGTCCATTTCGCCCTTGTCGCGGAGTACTTTCTCCATTGCGCGGTTGAACTTCTGGACTTTCTCCCGGCCTGTACGCGAAAACCAGTCGCACTTCCTCAGCTCATCGAGTATTGCGCCACGTATGCGGGGGATTGCGTACGTCTGGAACACATAGCCCTTTGTCGGGTCAAATTTCTCTACCGCGTCCATCAAGCCGAATACCCCGAACGATAATATGTCTTCATAGTCCAGACCTTGGGGAGGAGTTACAGCCATTCTTCCGACAACATACTTTATCAGCGGCAAATAACGCATAATCAGGTCATCGCGCCCCTGCCCCGTGCTGGAATATTTCTGCCACATGGCTTTTTCTTCTGCTGTCGTCATCCTGTTATATTTCGCATACTCCTTTTCCCAGAGTCTTAACTTTCAGCATCCAGTTGCTTGTGGAAAACTCTATCGTGCGTCCCTTGTTGCCGCCTGTGTCTGACGCTATCACTGCTATTCCCATCGAGGCAAGACGTTTCTTCGTCTCTGATACGTTCTTGGCACCTACCGTGAGAAATTCCGCAGAGGCTCCGGGAAGCGAGAACATCTGCGCGCCCCCCGCTATTTTCGCCTTTATCCTCGCACGGACCGCACCCTTCTTCAGCATCTCTTCTATGATTGCAGGGACTGCTGTATCAGCGAACTTGCCGACTTTTTCCGACGCATGAAGACCGCGGCTGTCTGGCAGCATTATGTGAGCCATTCCCGCGACTTTGGCGAATGAGTCGTAAACCACAAGGCCGATGCATGAACCAAGCCCAAGCGTTATGAGCTTTATCGGCGCGGCAACAACCATCAAGTCAGCCATTCCCAAGACTATACTGTTTTCAGCCATCAAACCACCTTCAGCTTTCTCAGAAGCAACTCCAGCGAGTCGGGATCTGGTATCAGGATTATATGCCCTGAGATTTTATGTCCCTCCTCAAGCCCTTCAACTTTAAGCTCTGTATTCACAAGAAGCGCAGTCTCACCCATCTGGCCGTATATGGACGCTACTACGTCAAGTATCGAACTCAGCATGTCATGAGCCACGCCGGGAACGCTTATCTGGTGCTGAGTCCCCAGAAGCATGTTTATCGCGTTCAGGAATGATGACAGGACTATATTGCCGACTTCGGTTAATGCGCTGTCGGTCATCTCCTGCGGAACTTCACCGGCCGGGATGAACGTCCCGAACTGCTGCTTGAGGAGCAATTCCACCATCAATTGAGCATCCTCTTCCGGCTGAATGAATATCAGGCTGCACTGGAAGCCTCCTGTTGAACGCACGAATACCGCTCCGACTATCTGCAGGGGGTCTCCGTAATGGTCGCCAAGCTCATATATTGAGACCAGCTCCGTTTTCGGCACGTCCATATGTATCATCCGCGACAATAATCCGCTGAGGGCTGTTGCGGCGTTCCCTGTGCCTATGTTGCCTACCTCGCGTATTGCATCAAGCTGTCTCTCGTTGAATGACACAACGTCAGACATACAACTTCACTCCCCTAACCCTTCGTAGAGTAGAACGAGGCAACGTCAAGAATTAACGCAACGTTACCGTCTCCCAGTATCGTACCGCCTGTTATGCCGTCAATCTTCGACAGGAAGCGGCCCAATGACTTTATGACGATTTCCTGCTGGCCTATAAGCTCGCTGACGATGAAGCCGATCTTGTTCTTGCCGATTTTCACCACGACTACGGGATATTCATTCCTGTCATGCTCGACTCCCTCACTGCCGAGAATATCGCCCAGAATGTTCAGCGACAAGACTTCTCCGCGCAATAATGTCGTAGGCTCGCCGTGTACTGTCTTGATGTCATCGCGCCTAACCATGATGGTTTCCTCGACGTTTTCGAGCGAGATTGCGTAGGTCTCTTTGCCGACTTTGATTAGGAGCGACAAGACTATAGCAAGCGTTAAGGGCAGGCGGATATAGACGTGAGTACCCTCATTCTTTTTGCTGACCAGGTCAAACTGTCCGCCGAGCTGTTCGACTTTAGTCTTGACCGCCTCCATTCCCACGCCGCGCCCGGATAAGTCCGTTATCTGCCTGGCCATGCTGAAGCCGGGCAATAACACAATCTGCGTGGCCTCGTCATCACTCATTATTGCGGCTCTGTCTTCGGTGATTATTCCGCGCTCAACGGCCTTCTTCTTGACTTTCTCCGGGTCAATCCCGGCTCCGTCGTCTGACACTTCGATAACGACTCCGCTTCCCTCCTGATACGCGGCAATCTTGAGTATACCCTTTTCGGGCTTGCCCAGTGCTTTGCGCTCATCAGGATGCTCTATGCCGTGATCCATTGAGTTGCGGATCAAGTGAACCATAGGGTCGCCGATCTCGTCTATCACGGTGCGGTCAAGCTCGGTGTCTTCACCCTCAAGGACGAGCTCCACATTCTTGTTGAGTGTCTTGCACAAGTCGCGGATTAGGCGCGGGAAACGGTCAAACGTGAAACTTACCGGGACCATGCGCAATTTCGTTACGAGTTCCTGAATGTCGCCGGAAATCCGTCCCAGCTGAGACAGCGTGTCGTCAAACTGGCGGAGTCTGGCTTCCTGCACGAGTCGTTCAATCCTTGCGCGTGAAATCACGAGTTCCCCTACAAGATTCATGAGCTTGTCGAGCCTGCCTATGTCAACCCTTACTGTCTGGCTGCCCTTCTTGGCGGTGTCCTTCTTGGGTGCTGGCCTTGCGGGAGCCTGGGCGGCTGGTGCGGGTGCTGGTGCTTCGGACTGGGCTGGGGCGGGTGCTGGAGCGGCGGCCTGTGCTGGGGCGGGAGCTGGGGCGGGTGCGGGTGCTGACGCTGCCGGGGCGGAGGAGTCTGCTTTCACTTCAACAACTTCTGCTGACTGAACATCGCCGATCTTCTCTATTGTGGCTTTCACTTCCTCGGCAGAAGCAGGAGTGGCAACATAAACGTTGAAGTCAAACTCGAACTCTTCCTTCTCCAGTGCGTCAGTAGGAGGCTCTGCGCGGAAAATCTCGCCCATTTCCTCAAGCCTGTTGACCACCATATACGCGCGTGCGGCTTTGAGGAGGCATGACTGGCTCAGGGTTACGTGTACGTTGTATGCGTTCGCGCCCTGTTCGTTTGCCTTCTTCGCCCATTCAGCATCCTGTGATGAGACCATCGTACCGCCTGTTTCTGCCGGGGCGGCGGCCTGTGCTGGTGCTGGTGCAGCTGCCGGGGCTGGGGCTGGTCCCTCGTTGCGCAGGTCGTGAACCATCTGCGACACGTCTATATGTGCGTCATTTCCCCCTCCGCGTATTGCGTCTGCCATCTCCTGAAGCGTGTCGAGACCCTGAAAGAGCCTGTTCATGTCGGCCTCAGTGAGGGGGCGCGTGCCCTTCCTCGCCGCGTCAAGCCTGTCCTCCATCGCGTGAGTCAGACCCATCATGTTGGTGAAGCCCATTGTCCCGGCCATGCCCTTTAGCGTATGAGCCGCGCGGAATATTTCGTTGATTACGTCCATATCAACCATATTCTTCTCAAGGGCTAACAGCAAATCATCTAATCTCTGTACATTGTCGTCAGTCTCATCAAGGAATGCTCCCAAGTACTGACTCATATCCATATCAGCCAAAGTTTATATATCCCCCTTCAGTTTACCCTTTCACTATTCTGACAATAGCATCAGGAATTTCATTGAGCGGAAGAATCTCATCAACAATACCTGCATCAACCGCCGCCTTAGGCATACCGTAAACAACACAAGTCTTCTGGCTCTCAGCGATAACGTAAGCACCCCGCCTCTTGAGAGCTATCGCGCCGTCAGTGCCGTCCCTGCCCATACCAGTCAATATAACACACAGGACATTCCCGGCGTATTCGTCAGCAAGACTCAGGAACATTATATTTGCCGCCGGTTTCACAGAAAGCACCGGGGGAGCGTCCGACAGACTGCATATAGCTGACCCCTGCCTGCGCTTGACTACAAGATGACTTCCGCCCGGAGCGATTACTGCCCGCCCTGGTTTCAGCGTGAGACCCTCGAAGCCTTCGACAACCTCAATCTGCGATGACTCATTGAGCCTCTTCGCGAATGACCCGGTGAACTCTTTCGGCATGTGCTGGGTTATGACTATAGGCACGGGAAATTTCTTCGGTATCTTGGGCATAAGCTCGCTTAACGCCATAGGGCCGCCTGTTGACGAGGCAATAGCTACAATGTCGAAACGCCCGGCAGCCATCATAGCGGGAGGAGTCATTCTGCGGAAATCCTGAGCCGGGGCAAGCGGCTTTGACGATGGGGCGAAAATCCCTGAGCGTGTCCTGACTTTTGCGGTGCTTGCGGCTATGACCTTGTCGATGATTTCCCGGCCGATGTCCTTGATGTTGAGCGATATTGACCCGGAAGGCTTCCCGATGAAGTCAACACAGCCCAGAGCTAGAGCCTTTAACGTGGTCTCGGCTCCGTCCTGAGTCATAGTGCTTAACATGATTACTGGGATTGGGTTAGTCTTCATTATTTCTTCGAGTGCCTTCAGTCCGTCCATATTCGGCATCTCTACATCCATTGTTACTATGTCGGGCTTTACCGCCTTTATCTGTGCAAGAGCGTCTCTGCCGTCCCGCGCTGTGCCTGCTACTTCGATTCTTGGGTCTGTCCGCAGTATGTCGCTGATGAACTGACGCATCAATGCGCTGTCATCGACTACTAGCACCCTGATTCTACCATTGGGGGGCATAACACTTTTTCTGCTGCCGATATTCTCATATACTACAGCAGAGTTGCACCTCCTTTACTGTATGATTGTTATGATAATTATAGCTTTATATTCGGAAAATCACGCAAACTATTTCTTGTCGGCAAACAATGTTCCCGCGAGCCTGGACAAAAATCCGCGCATACCTTTCTTCCTGCCGCTGTCCTTGAACGCCTCGTGCTTTATGTCTGCTCCCTCGCACAGTCTCAGCAGATCCCCCGCGAGATTCCTTACGCATATACCCGCGTTAGAGTCCGGGTCTGACCTGTAGAATATCCTGCAATTTTTCACGGAGCGTTCTATGACATCATCCTTCAGGACATAGCCCAGGTACATGGGAGCGTTGCCTAGGAACTGCATTGAGGCGAGTCGGATTCTCTCGGCTACTTCTTGGGCTTCACGGCTTGAGCTGGCCATGTTCACCACGAGCATTAATCCGCTTGCTGTCTCCTTGCTGCCCTGCCATGCCGCCGCACCGAGGGACTTTATGACTCCGTAAGCGTCCCGGATGCTGGTAGGCTCTGGCGTTGTGATGAGGAGGGTAATCTCTGAGGCATAAGCGAACGACAGAACGCCGCGGTGAATCCCTGCGCCCGCGTCCATGATGAGATAGTCGGACATATCCTCAAGCCCTGACAGAGCGTCAAAGAGTCTCTCCATTGCGTATTCGTCAAGGTCAGCGATCTCCTTTATGCCGTAGCCGCCGGGCAGCAAGCTCACAGCTCCGTTGAGGCTGGTTGCACGTTCTGATGTCTTGAAGTGGACGAGTATCTCATTGAGGTTGCGCGAGCCTTCTACGAGGTGGGCGATGTTGTAGCGGGCATTCCTCACGCCGCAGAGTATATCGAGGTTCGCCATGCCCAAGTCAGCATCTATCAGGACGACTCTCTTCCCGAAATCAGCAAGGGCGAATGACAATGCCGCGGCTATGTTGCTCTTGCCTACACCGCCTTTGCCGCTGAGTATTGACAGCGTATGAAGCCTGTGTGATGCGCTGTCTGGTTTGTTCTTCTGCCTGTTGTCTGTTACCATTCGCCTTAATTCTCCAGCCTGGTCAAGATTGTAATCATCACGATAACGGGGCATAGCCTTAACGCTTCCGTTCTTCTTCTGACTTCATGAGGAAATCAGCTATCCTTGAGCCTGTAGCGGTCTCTATGTCTTTAGGGACGTTCTGCCCGACAGTGAGGAATGACACGGGGCATCCCATTACCTGATGTATGTTGAAGATTGAGCCGTAGCTCACGGTCTCGTCAAGTTTCGTGAAAAGCAGGTGAGACACCGGGATATTGGGTATATGTTCCACAACATCGAGCATGTCCTTGTACTTCATGTTAGCGGCCAGCACCAAGTGTACAGCGTCAGGCATGAATGAGCCGTAGATGTTCTCGAAAAGCTCCATGTTCTTCTTGTCGCGCTGAGATCGTCCGGCGGTGTCCAGAAGGATTATGTCAGCGTTGTCGTGTTCGTCAACAACTCCCTGTATTGCTGAGATGTCGAATATAATCTCAATAGGCACTCCGAGAATCTTGGCGTAAGTCTTGAGCTGTTCGACCGCCGCTATCCTGTAGGTGTCAGCCGTAAGCAGAAGCACCCTCTTGTGTTCCCACAGTGCTTTGATTGCGGCAAGTTTGGCGATTGTGGTTGTCTTGCCGACTCCTGTTGGGCCTAGTAGCATGACCTTGCGCCCCCCGGCAGCGTCCCCGCCGTTATCCCCGGCACATTCTATCTGAGTGGCCAGCCATTTCGTGAACGGGAGCTTCTTGGTCTTGTCCTTGCGGCTCATTATCGTGTAATCGGCCAGGAGCTTGCGTATATATTTCTCGTCAACGTCTGAGGCTCTGAGTCTTCCCTCGACCCCGGCATCGTCCCCTGAAAGCTGAGGCATTCCCGCCTGAAACGCTGGCTGAGTCTGAGGTCTCTGCATGGCTGTTGTGACTCCGTTCTCGACCGCCGTCAAACGCTTAAGCAGAACGTCAATCCTGTCCGCGAGTGCTCCAACCTGATCCTTGAGGACTTTTGCGTCATCGTTGGATAGCCCTCCCTCGCCACTACTACCCTGTGTTACCCCATTGGCAGCTTCCACCCCCCTGTATCCCACCTTGGCAGGGGGGACGAGGTTGTCCTGCCTCCCTTGCGTAAGGGTAGGGTATGGAGGGGTCGCGGAAGGGGCGTTTACTGCTGGGGGAGGTGTTACGGGAGCCGGGCGCGTGGTGAGACCGTAAGCGTTTCGGAGTCCTTCGGGGGAAATTCTGACATTGTCGGAGGGCAGACGGTAGCCTTCCTCGCCGAGTTCCGTTGACGGGAGCGGTGCGGGTGCTGCTGGTGTCATGCTTCCGCGCTCTTTGAACTCCATCAGTTTCTGGAACGCAATCAAGTTTTCGCGGCGCGTGTCCTCGTCCATCGTTGAGGCTGATGATGCCGCGCTTGCCGGGCGTGATTTGGGCGCGGGCTTGGGGGTGTCGTCCTCAAGAATCCCGGCTGTAACCTTCAGCACTGAACGCTGGAAAAGTCCCAGTACCCCGCCTTCCTTTATCATCTGAGTCGAAAGTATCACCGCGTCCCGGCCGAGTCTTTCAGCCGCAAGCCGCAATGCTTCCGCGTCATCTTTTGCTGTGAACGTTATCTGATTCGTTACCCTCATAATTTACTCCGCAACCAACGCTGTATCACCAAGACTACAGCGCGTAATCTCATCAACAGGACACCACCACAACAAAGCTACCCTCATAATTTACTCCGCAACCAACGCTGTATCACCAAGACTACAGCGCGTAATCTCATCAACAGGACACCACCACAACAAAGCTACCCTCATGCTTCACTCCGTAACCAACGCCGTATCACCAAGACTACAGCGCATAATCTCATCAACAGGACACCACCACAACAAAGCTACCCTCATAATTTACTCCGCAACTAACGCCGTATCACCAAGTCTACAGCGCGTAATATCACCAGCAGTACAACGCAACAACACAATTACCCTCATGAATTACTCCGTAACCAACGCCGTATCACCAAGACTACAGCGCATAATCTCATCAACAGTACACCGCAACAACACAATTACCCTCATGAATTACTCCACCATTCCGACAGTCTTCACCTGAACGCCGCGCACTATCTCATTGTACGAGACAACAAATATGTTCGTGATTGACCCCTCTATGAGCCGCCGGACAATCAATCTCACGTCAGGGTGAACCAGCAGCACAGGAGGAAGTCCTTTCACCACCATCTCATCCATTGCCCGCGATATTGCCGCAATCATCCGCTGTACCTCGCGGGGGTCAAGGTTGAGCTGCCATCCCCGCGTCAAATCACCGTCAACCCCGGCCATGATTTTCTGCTCCCAGTTGGGCGACAGTGTAGCGGCTGTGATTATTCCGTCAGGCCCCTGTATCTTGAGCGAGATTAACCGTGAGAGTGATTCACGTGCGCGCTCTGTGAGGAAGTCTACGCTACGGGACATTTTCCCGAAGTCAGCAAGTGCCTCGAATATCGTAACAAGGTCTCGTATAGGTATCTGCTCACGGATTAGGTTCTGCAAGACCTTCTGTATTTCGCCCAATGACAGAGAGCCGAGCAATTCATCGATTACTGCGGGTGCGGTCTCCTTCACCATGTCGGTCAGCTTCTGGACTTCCTGACGTGTGAGAAGCTCCGCGCCATTCTTCTTGATGACCTCGGACAAGTGAGTCGCAAGCACTGAAGGAGCGTCAACCACCGTGTAGCCCATAGCTTCAGCCTTGTCGCGCAGGTCGGGGGAAATCCACAATGCCGGGAGACCGAACGCCGGTTCTTTCGTTGGGACACCGATTAGGTCTTCCTCAGCCGCTCCCGTGTTCATGGCTAGGTAGTGGTCGGGCAAAAGTTCTCCTCGTCCTGCCTCAGCCCCCTTAACGCGGAGGATGTACTCAGTCGGCTTAATCTGTATGTTGTCGCGTATCCTTATTGGAGGCACTACTATTCCCATCTCAAGAGCCATCTGCTTGCGGATTGTCCCGATTCTGTCGAGCATGTCACCGCCCTGTCCGGGGTCAATCAGCGGGATTATCGCGTACCCTATCTCTGCCTCCATAGGCTCAACGGTCAGCAGCTTCATCACGTCTTCGGGGGAAACTGGCTCGGCCTTGGGTGCTTCTGCCTGACCTGCCGGGGCGGAAGGTGCTCCGGGTACACCGGGCTGTCCTGCGGGGGCTTGCGCTCCTGATGGGGCAGTGGCGGCTTGCTCCTCTGCGGCGATTTCCTGTACGGCGGCTTCTCTGCTGACTGTGTAACCTAACGCACCCATCAGCATTGAGAGTCCCACAAAAGGCACTGTAGGCAGTCCGGGTATAAGTCCCAATGACAGAAGCATACCTGAAGCTATATACAGCGGACGGGGGTATTTCGTGAACGAGTTGATGAGGTCAGGCCCTAACTCCGAGCTTGCCGCGGCACGGGTAACAATAACGCCCATTGCTGTAGACATGAGCAGTGCCGGAATTTGTCCCACGAGGCCATCGCCAACCGTCAAGAGGCTGTAATGACCTGCCGCCTGCGCCGCGTCCATACCCCTCATGAAGATACCAATGCTGAGACCGCCGACTATGTTTATCGTTGTGATGATGAGTCCGGCTATAGCGTCTCCCTTCACGAACTTGCTCGCACCGTCCATAGCCCCGTAGAAGTCCGCCTCTCTCTGTATGTCCTGCCTGCGCTGTTTTGCTCCCTGCTCATCAATCAGGCCGGAGTTCAGGTCAGCGTCAATCGACATCTGTTTGCCGGGCATTGCGTCAAGGGTGAATCTTGCGGCGACCTCCGCGACTCTTTCCGCGCCTTTCGTGATGACGAGCATCTGTATGATGACGAGGATCAGGAACATGATGATACCGACTACATAGTTTCCGCCGACGACGAAGTTCCCGAAAGCGTTAATCAGCTCGCCCGCGTTGCCGTAAAGAAGTATGAGCCTCGTTGTTGAGACGTTGAGGGAGAGACGGAACAGTGTCGAAATCAATAGCAGAGTGGGAAATATTGACAGGTCTAACGCTCTCTTGACGTAAAATGTAACTAGGAGGGTAACTACTCCCAATGTTATATTCATTGCGAGGAGAATATCAATAAGCCACGTGGGAAGGGGTACTACCATCATGATAATGATAAGCACCATCAACAGAGCCACGCCTATATCTGAATAGCTCTGAACCTTTTTGCGCATTGAAGGAAGAGCCTGTGCGCCCGCAGCGTCAGCCAATGTGAAATTTCATCCCCGTTTCTGTAGCAGTCTGGAAAAAAGTCGCCTGTATTTTACCATTACACACAACGAACATAAAACGCCGCAAAAAAAGGAAGCCCCCGAAACTTGAAGGGCCTCCTCCGTTTTTGTCCCGGAAAATATTACACGTTCACCCCGAAATTCAAGCACAAAGCTCGCAAGCCCCCCTTGAAGCCTGAGCCTATAGCGTTGAACTTCCACTCTCCACCCTGACGGTACAATTCCCCCACAACAAGAGCCGTCTCAACCGAGAAATCCTCGCCCAAGTCGTAGCGGATTAACTCCTTGCCGTTTGTCTGGTCGAGAATGTGTATATAGGCGTTGGAGACCTGGCCGAAATTCTGTTTGCGAACGTCTGCCTCATGTATCGTTACGGTGAAGGCTATCTTGCTGATGTTTGCGGGTACTTTGCTGAGGTCTACTGTGATCTGCTCATCGTCCCCTTCTCCCGCTCCTGTGAGGTTGTCGCCCATGTGCTGGACTGCCCCGGATGAGTGCCGGAGGTTGTTGTAGAACACAAAATCGTAATCGCTCTGCACCTTGCCATTGCCGCCGAGAAGGAATGCCGCCGCGTCAAGGTCAAAGTCATAACCGCCGTCATACTTCTTCGTGTCCCAGCCGAGTCCCACGAGAATTTTCTTGAGGCCGGGATTGCCTTTAGTGAGATCAATTTTCTGACCCTTGAACAAGCTGATCATTGCTAGTCCCTCCTAGATATTAACGCCGTAATTCTGGCATAACGCCTTAAGTCCTCCCTTGAAGCCTGAGCCTACAGCGTTGAACTTCCACTCATTGCCCTGACGGTATAGTTCACCGACAACAACAGCGGTCTCTACGGAAAAATCTTCCCCCAAGTCGTAGCGGATAAGCTCTTTCCCGTTCGCCTCATCGTATATGTGTATGAATGCGTTTGAGACCTGTCCGAAATTCTGCCTGCGCTCGTCAGCCTGATAGATTGTTACAGTGAATGATACCTTGTCGATGTTGCCGGGAATTTTCGCTAGGTCAACCTTTATCTGCTCATCATCGCCCTCGCCGAGTCCCGTAAGATTGTCGCCCATGTGGAGAACCGACCCGGAATTGTGCTTAAGGTTGCCGTAAAATACGAAGTCCGAGTCGGCTGTAACTTTTCCGTTTGTGCCAAGAAGGAAAGCCGATGCATCGAGGTCAAACGCCGAGCCTCCGTCATACTTGTTGACATCCCAGCCAAGCCCGACGAGAATGCGCGACAAGCCGGGGTTGTCCTTCGTCAGGTTCACCTTCTGACCCTTGAAGAGATTTATCATGATATATTGCCTCCGTTGATGGGAAATTTCAGCTATTATAACAAAATCCCCCCAGCCTTAAAGCCAGAGGGACAAAGGGTATCGGAAGCCTATATATTTTTGAGCCTGCCTATGAGTTCGTTGAAGCCGTAAATTTCGAGGGTAGTCATTCCTGCCTTGAGCTGTTCAACAATGTGCGCTTCCTTCTCGAATTTTGCCAGAGCCGCCGCAAAGACCTCATCCTCAAATTCACGCGGCACGACAACGACTCCATCACAGTCCCCCGCGACAATATCACCCGGTCTCACCTCAACGCCTCCGCAAATCACAGGCACGTTGATTTCGCCGAGGGATTTCTTGACCGTCCCGGAAGGGTTGAAGGCCTTGACGAACATCGGGAAGCCCATAGCCTTTATGTCCTGAGAGTCTCTGCATGAGCCGTCGAGAATCACCCCTGCTATTCCGCGTATCTTGCAGGCCAGAGCCATAATGTCCCCGAAATGCCCGGCCTCCGTGTAACCATGACAGTCAAGAACGAGAACGTCTCCCGGTTTTGCTGCGTACATGGCCTGATGTAGCACGAGGTTGTCGCCGGGATAGCACCTTGCTGTTACCGCCCGGCCCAGAACGTGGCTTGCCGGGTCAATGGGCTTTATGGACGAGTGCATTACGCCTTGGCGCGGGGAATGGTTGTTGTTGTCGGCGATGTTTCCTGTCGGGAGCTGTGAGAGCTGCGCGAGTTTCTCTGCTGTGAGTTCCATACCTGAATCCTCCTTAGCTTAACCAGTTGATGAACAGTGTGATGATTATCGGGTTCATGATGTTGATGAATATTACCGTAACGACCGGGAGAACAAACCATGCTGTGGGAGCCGGGCCGTTGCGCTCAATTATCGCTGACATGTTGGCGACAGCGTTGGGAGTCTGCCCGAGACCTACCCCGCAGTGCCCAGCCGCCATTACTGCCGCGTCGTAATCCTTGCCAGTCGTCCTGAACGTAACGAAATACGCCCACAGTGCCATAACGACAGCCTGAGTGATGAGTATCACCATCATCGGGAGCGCGAGTGCCACAAGCCTGTTAATGTTCAGCGACATCAACGCCATCGACAGGAAGAGATTCAGTGCCGTGTTGCTGATTACGTCAAGCTCATTCATGCGGAGTTCCCTGTGAGTCATGTCTGCAATGTTCCTCACCAATGCCCCGCCGAAAAGACAGCCCACGTAGTACGGGAAATTCAGCCCGGTCAGCAATAACAGCTTCGAGATGTACGAGCCTATGAACGCCGCGAATAGCATCAGCAGCACGCTGTCGAAGAATCTGCGCTCAATCAGTGGGAATGTCTTTGCCTCTTCTGTTGTGGCTGACTGCACGGCACTGCTCTTGAGGTGATACTTGCTGATGAGACGCTCTGCCACCGGGCCGCCCGTAATGCTACCGAGAAGAAGCCCGAACGTTGCCGCCGCGACTCCTACTGTTGTACCGTCAAGCGCGCCTGCCGCCTCAAGTGTCGGGCCGAAAGACGCTCCCGAACCCACGCCGCCCGACATCGAGATTGATCCCATAGCCACGCCCAAGAGCTTGTGCAGGCCGAAGACGCTCGCGAGACTCACGCCCACGATATTCTGCACGAACAGGAAAATCACCGCGCCTACCGCGAGTTTCGCGCCGAGTTTGCCGCTCTTCCTGAGAACCGCGAAACTGCAAGTGAATCCCGTGCCAGTGAAGAATATGTTCATGAAGAAATCCTGCAATACTCCGTTCATCTTGACCGTGAAATAATTTCCCCTCACGCCAGCAAAGATGATGAGGCTGCAAATTATTCCGCCGATTACGGGAGCGGGGATGAAATAGGTCTGGAAGAATTTCACCTTGCTCTTTATCCAGCGTCCCACAACGAACACCAGAACCGCAAGCCCCACCGTCTGAATCACATCAAGCTGTACCGTCATCATCTTACGCCCCCGGTGTCTGCAATGTATGATAGCCCGTGAGCTTCCTTGCTTCCCTGAGCGGCATTCCGGCTTTCACGTGAGCGAGTATCTCCTGCTCCACCTTCTCGATGTTCTTGGCGGTCTCCAGGACTTCGGCGGCTCTCTCGAAAGGAACGACGATTACCCCCGTGTTGTCCCCGCAGACCAAATCGCCCGGGTTGACCTGAATCCCAGCGACTGAGACGGGGCAGTTCGTGCGGTCGACAAATACGCGGTCTTTCCCGGTTACCATGTACGTGCCCTTCGTGAAGATCGGGTACTTCAGCTCGCGGATAACGTTGATGTCCCTGCATACTCCGTCAATCACCGTGCCTGCGATTCCGTGCTGGGTCGCGTAAATGGACATGATGTCGCCCCACACAGTGCAGTCATCGCGCCCGTTATTGTCGATAACAGCAACCTCACCCGGCAGAATGTCATCGATGAAGTCGCCGACTGTTCCCTTTGTCGTTCCGTTGGGCATGTAGTGGACGGTGAAGGCCTGCCCGCAAAGGTACGTGTCCGGGACTACGGCCTTGATGTGGTAGAGCGCGCCGAATATCCTCAATTTGTCCATAGCGTCCGA
>JAFSRQ010000068.1 GCA_017446055.1 Synergistaceae bacterium
ATTCTTAAGGCAAAGCACAAGTAATGACAATCTCGTAATAGACTGGCGCAATCATAATAACCAGCCCGACGGCGGCTACACAGTGAGATTCACACACAGTACTACGTCGTCCAATGAAATATCTTCCAGCGTTCTAACGGCGGCAGGGAATGACTATAGCAATGTCAAGATTGTCGGCGATAACCGCAGGACATATACCTACGTTCCAAGCGCGTCAGATCTCACCTACAACACTTACACCGTAGTAAATGGCAATGTAAAGTTCTGGAGCGGCGACACTGCAACCCACCCCGCAGAAGGAGTCGGCTACACATTCACTTATGATGCGTTCTCGGTGTCAACAGACGGCACTGACACATACACCGATGGCACAACATCTCAGGAAGTCTCAATAGCAATCGAGGAAGGGGCCGGGAACATCGGCGAAGATAAAGACACCGTGAGCTATGAGCAGATTATCAATTTCGCAAAAGTTTCGTCTACTGCCGACCAGACAACAACGGACTCCGCTCTGGGCAGCTTATTCTCACTCACTGACAGCAACGGCAATTCCTACACTTACGGCACGGATTACAGGGTCGTCAAGGGTTCACTCGACAGCGACTCAGGCGAATACACCACAGCAATAGAGTGGATCGACAGCACAGACGACAAGCCCACAAGAAAGCCTGCTGACGGCGCAAACATCACTCTGACATTCGCGGGCAGTGAGACGCTCTCCACGACACTGAAACGCTCGGCGGCTGATTCAGCGTTCTCACCTTCCGTTACGCTTGATGACCTTGACGGCGGTACTGTTACCATCACTCAGGGAACAAGTACATACTACGAGGGCGTTGACTTTGAGCTTGCCGAGGACGAAGACGGCAACGCGGTTGTAGAATGGATTGCGGACTCGGACGGCGGATATGAATGGTTCTACCCCGAAGCAGGCACAAGCTACACCGTGAACTTCACCGATGAGGAAGGCAACACCACATCATACACGGGACGCAGAAACTCATCCGACACTCTCGACATGGCTGACTTGGGGATGACCACAGCGAACGGCTCAATTAGCCTCCAGTACGGTGACGGGCTGTCGTACAAGCTCAATGCCCCCTCACAGTATGATGATGACGGGAACGAGATTGCTGACACTGACGGACACGCGGCGATAAGGTCAGCATATGCTACAGACATCACAAAGAGCGGGACGGCGTTCAATTTCCGCTGGCTGACTCCTCCGCTGACCACACACAGCAACCTTCCGGGCATGAATGACGATATTACGGTTGAGTTCGAGTATGACGCTAACACGTTTGACCTTGAGGACGATTCAGACGGCGATCTGCTTTACGCTCTGGGCTTCGTGAAGTCGGACAAAACTACGTACGATGACTACACTGCGGCACAGGACGCGGAGCTTGAGGTTGACGGCGAGACTGTATACAGGGACTCGAACGACATCGGCGCGGATTACGACAACGAACTCATCAAGGGCGTAACTCTTCACCTCAAGGGCACGGGCGAGGTCTCACTCGACATCTCACACGACGCGGAGAAGGCCGTAACATCAATACAGAGCTTCGTCGACTCCTACAATGAACTGATGAGCTGGATGAATACCCGCATGACTGAGAGCCAGGTCGACGAGGACACAGCCGCAACGATTGACTCGGACGACTTCAGGATGAGGTGGGGACTCCTTCACGGAAATTCCCTCCTACGCCAGACTAAGAGCCAGATGCGCAATCTCACGTCCCAGAATTTCACGTACTCTTTCACCCAGCGCAAAAGCACCGAGGAAATCTACGGCTCAATGTCATTCAACGGTCTCAAGACATCATCAACGCTCAGGCTTCGTATCGGGACGAAGTATGTTGACGTTACGATTGACCCAACGGACACGCTCGAAACTATCGTAAGGAAGATCAGCGATGACACAAAGGGCGGGGCGATGAACGACATCTATTATGACGACAGCGGCAACAAGCTGGGGACTCCCCTCCTGAAGGCATATGTGGAGAATGACAAGCTGGTGATACAGTCGGGCAGCAATGACGAAATCACAATGTCAGGCTCGGCGGCAATGAACGCCCTCAAGATGAACTACACCTACAAGGGCCTGTACCAGATAGGACTCGAGTCAACGTCAGAGGATTACGGCAAGAGCGGCGAGCTTGTGTTTGACGAAAACGAGTTTATGGAAGCACTTGAAGACAACCCGGACGAAGTGCAAGCGTTGATGCTGAAGTTTGTTGACAGCTTCGGAACGTGGACAAAGGGAATGCTGAACAGCTCGGCTTCAGGCGAAACTTCCGGGACACTGACGCGGGAAATCGAGAACATACAGAGCCGTATCGACAGCATCAATGAGTACCTCGAGAACTACCAGGACAGGCTTGACCGCATGGAAGAGAGTCTGCGCACGAGGTACGCTAACACAGAGACTCAGTTCTCGAAGCTCTCACAGCAGGCAAACTCAATCGCGGCAATCTTGAACCAGCTCAACGGCACAGCTACGGGCGGCGGTTACGGTCAGACAAGCTCATAGGATTTTCCCCCTGGAGCTGAGGCACTCCCTGAAAGATTCGGGGGGTGCTATTTTTTGTCCGCCAATCTGCTACAATATTCCGCAAATTTCTATCTTTTCAGGAGTGATACACATATCATGTTGGCTCTGCTTAAGTTAAGTCCTGTTATCGTTCTGGGCTTCCTCATGAACGGTACAGTAGGACTCGGCCTCGACATTCTTCTTGCCGCCCCTCTCGCAATGGTCTACGCGATTCTTGTCGGAATGATCTTCTCGCACGTCAAGTTCTCGGATCTCATGGACTCCGCAATCGAGAGCATGAAGCACATCGTCTTCGTCTTCCTGATTCTACAGATGGCCTACGCTGTAGCAACCTGCTTCATGGAGACGGGAGTAGCCGCTGAAATCATCAGCATAGCATTATCCCTCGGCATAACCGCCAAGCTCATAGCAGTAACAGCACTCGTAGTAACCGCGATACTCTCAATCGCAACTGGCACTTCATGGGGAACGTTCGCGGCCTGCGCACCTATCTTCCTCTGGCTGAACAGAATAGTAGGCGGCTCAGTCGTCCTCACCATCGCGGCGATAGCAGGAGGCTCGTGCTTCGGGGACAACATCGGACTCATCTCGGACACAACGGTAGTCAGCTCATCACTTCAGGGCGTGGTCATCACCGACAGAGTCAGGCATCAAGGAATGTGGTCGTTCCTGTGCTTGGTGGCGGGAGCTGTGGCGTTCTACTTCGCGGCGGTGAACATGGGGCTTCCTGACACACTCGGCAACGCGAACGAGGCAATAGCGCAGATACCCGAATCGGTCTGGACTGCCCTTGAGGAGAAGAGGCCCGCGGCTGTTACTCTGCTGAAACAGGTTCAGGCGGGCGGACTCTCGTGGTACATGGTGCTTCCGTTGATTGCCGTGCTTGTGCTTGCGGGAATTGGCGCGAACACGTTAATCTGCCTCGGCGCGGGGATTCTAGGCTCGCTGATTTGCGGATGGATTGCCGGGACTGTTACGGACGTGATGAAGTTCCTTGAGATGGTGCAGTCGAGTTTTGCTGACGCGGGAAGCTGGGTTGTCGTCATGATGCTCTGGATTGGCGCGTTCGGCGGGGTTATGAGGAGGATGAATGCCTTTGACGCAATCGCCGCCCTTGTCATGAAGTGTGTCCGCAACGTCAGGCAGCTCATGTTCGCGAACGGCTTATTGTGCCTCGTGGGGAACGCCGCCCTTGCTGATGAGATGGCGCAGATCGTAACCATGTCCCCAATCATCAAGGACCTGACTGACAGACACGTGAAGGGTGACGCAAAGTCTATGTACAAGCTAGCCCTGAGAAATGCTACGTTCTCTGACGCAATGGGAGTGTTCGGCTCTCAGCTAATCCCGTGGCACGTGTACCTCGCGTTCTTCGTGGGAATCGCTTACGCCGTGTACCCTGAAGCTGGAGGCGCGGTTACTATCATGGACATCATCACCCACAACTATCTTGCGTGGATTGCGGTGCTGTCTATGCTCCTGCTGACTCTCACCGGGCTGGACAGGTTCATACCGCTGTTCAGTCTTCCCCGCGAGCCTGAAGTTGAGCTAGTGAAGGACTAGTGAAATTCATGCTGGCGTTGCTGAAGCTGAGTCCCGTTGTCGTTCTGGGGGTGCTGATGAACTCGGCAATAGGTCCCGGCTTCGACATACTCATTGCGACTCCTCTGGCCATGCTCTACGCTGTGGCTGTCGGAATGCTCTTCGCTCACGTGAAGTTCTCTGACCTTCTGGACGCGGCTGTTGAGGGGATGAGGCGGGTAGTTCTGGTGTTCCTGATATTGCAGATGGCTTACGCGGTGGCTACGTGCTTCATGGCTACGGGGGTTGCCGCAGAGATAATCACGGTGGCAATCTCACTCGGAGTAACAGCAAAACTCATCGCGGTAACAGCCCTCCTAGTAACAGCAGTGCTCTCCGTAGCAACCGGGACTTCCTGGGGGACATTCGCGGCGTGCGCACCGATATTTCTGTGGCTGAATCACATTGTCGGCGGAAGCGTCATCCTCACGGTCTCGGCGATTGCTGGCGGGTCATGCTTCGGCGACAACATAGGGCTGATTTCCGATACCACCGTCGTAAGCTCAACCCTCCAGAACGTGGCCATAACTGACCGAGTGAAGCATCAAGGCGTGTGGTCTCTGCTGTGCTTGGGACTGGGGGCGGTGGCGTTCTATGTTGCGGCTGTGAGCATGAATCTTCCTGACACTGTGGGCAATGCTGGCGAGGTCATAGCGCAGATTCCCGGCTCAGTGTGGGAGGCTCTTGCGGAAAAACGTCCGGCGGCTGTAACTCTCCTGCGTCAGGTTCAGGCGGGGGGATTGTCGTGGTACATGGTGCTTCCGCTGGTGGCGGTGCTGGTTCTCGCTGGAATGGGAGTCCACACCCTGATATGCCTAAGCGCGGGGATATTCGGGTCTCTGGCCTGCGGGCTTTGCGCCGGGACTGTGGCGGATGTCATGCAGTTTGTCGGCATGGTTCAGGCGAGCTTCTCTGATGCGGGAAACTGGGTCATCATCATGGTGCTGTGGATTGTGGCTTTCGGGGGCGTGATGAGCAGGATGGACGCTTTCGGGGCGGTTGCCGGGCTGGTCGTGAGGTTCGCGCGGAACGTGAGGCAGCTTATGTTCGCCAACGGACTCTTGTGCCTCGCCGGGAATTTCGCCCTCGCCAACGATTTCGCGGAGATTGCGACTATCTCGCCCATCATCAAGGACTTGACCGAACGCAACGTCAAGGGAACTCCCGCGGCCATGTACAGACTTGCATTGAGGAACGCTACATTTGCCGACGCTATGGCGGTTTACGGCTCGCAATTAATCCCGTGGCATGTCTTCATGGCGTTCTTCATGGGCATCGTCTACGCTGTCTACCCTGCCGCTGAAGGAACGGTTACAGTCCTCGACATAATCACGCATAATTATCTGTCATGGATTGCTGTGGTGTCGATGCTTCTGCTGACTGTTACGGGACTCGATAAGTTCATTCCGTTGTTCGGCATCCCGCGTGAGCCTGATGTTGAGCTTATGAGGCAATAATCACCGAGACATTCCGGGCAGGGCTGATGACATTATCGGCTCTGCTTTTTCTTGCACACACCGGGACATTCGGAGCAGAAGGTACGGTAACAGCTTCACGCACAATTATCTGCTGACTGTTGCGGAGCTGGACAAATTCATTCCGTTGTTCGCTATACCTAGTGAGCCTGAAGTTGTGCTTGTTAGGAAATAATCACTGAGACATTCCGGGCAGGGCTGATGATATTATCGGCTCTGCTTTTTTCTTGCACACCGGGACATTCGGAGCAGAAGGTACAGTAACAGCTTCACGCATAATTATCTGCTGACTGTTACGAGACTGGATAAGTTCATTCCGTTGTTCGCTATACCTAGTGAGCCTGAAGTTGTGCTTATGAGGCAATAATCACTGGGACATTCCGGGCAGGGCTGATGACATTATCGGCTCTGCTTTTTCTTGCACACTGGGACATTCTGAGCAGAAGGTACGGTAACAGCTTCACGCACAATTATCTGCTGACTGTTACGGGACTCGACAGATTCATCCCGCGTGAGCCGGAAGTCGAGCTAGTCCGCCAATAATCACACGGAGACAAGCGCATAACCTGATATAATTTCGGCAGGGCTTGAAGTCATCGGCTCTGCTTTTATTTTACCCGACAACAATAAATCACGAGGCATAATAACAATGGTGAAAGTCAAAATCTGCGGTATCTGCCACGAGTCAGAAATAAGCATAATGAATGAGCTTGTTCCTGATTTCGTTGGCTTTGTGTTTGTCCGTAAGAGCAGGCACTTCATTTCCCCAGAACATGCCGGCTACCTCCGCTCGAAATTGCGACAGGGCATAAAGTCTGTGGGAGTCTTCGCCAACGAGTCCCTTCAGAGCGTGGCAATGTGTGTTGAGACTGCCGGGCTGAGTATGGTTCAGCTTCACGGTGAGGAGACCGCCGAATACATAGCGGCACTCAGGGAATATATGCGCTGCCCTATCATGAAGGTCTACAAGGTCGCAAAGCCGCAGGACGCGGAGAAGGCGTTATACTCCACAGCTGATTACGTTATGCTTGACGGTGGCAACGCTGGCGACGGGAAAACTTTCGACTGGTCATTACTGGGACGGATGAGGCGCAAATTCTTCCTCTCAGGCGGATTGACACCCGAAAACATAACTCAGGCACTACTTCTTGACCCACAGCCTTACGCGCTCAACACTAACTCAGGAGTCGAGGCTCACAGGACAAAGGACTTCCGCAAGGTCATGAAGTTCATTCTCGGCGTGAAGAGCTTCAAGAAATCCGGCGCAAGATAGAATGATACAGGTATTCATTGCCGGGATTCTCTGGGGTGTTATCGGCGTTTTCGTGAAGGGGCTGGCCTCTCTCGGCGCGGACGGGGCATTGACGGGCTTCCTGCGTATGTTCTGGGCGTTCGTGATAGTCCTTGCTGTCTCTCTCGTGAAACATGGCCGGGGCGTTATCCTCCGCGACAAGACTGCCCTGTTCTACTGCGTTCTTCTGGGACTGGTCAGCAACGGAATCTTCAACATACTCTACACCGCCTCAATACGCATAAACGGAATGGGCATAGCCTGCGTCCTGATGTATACCGCTCCCGTATTCACTGCTGTAGCATCGGCAATAATATTCCGCGAAAAGTTTTCCCCCCTTAAGATTTCCGCGCTCTGTGTGAACATCATCGGATGCGTTCTGACTGTTACGGGCGGCGACTTCTCCGGGTCTGACGTGAGTCTTGCCGGGATTCTTGCGGGACTGGGTTCCGGGTTCGGCTACGGAATGGCGGCGGTAATCGGGCGGCTTGCGGGTGAGAGGACTGACTCGCTGACTGTGAGCGTCTACAGCTATCTTGCGGCTTGGATATTCATTGCTGTGTTCACGAGGCCGGATATACCGCTTGCTTTGGGCAGTCCCAAGATTATGGGGCTGGGCTTCCTTTACGGGCTTGTGCCTACAGTGCTTGCCTACTTGGTGTATTATAACGCACTGAGAATTATTCCTGACACGGCTAAAGTTCCTGTGATAGCTTCCGTTGAACCAGTAACGGCGGTGCTTATAGGGATTATGATATACGGCGAGGAAATCGGAGCGGCTAATCTTGTCGGGGTTGCAGTTGTCATGATTTCAATTATTATAATGGCGAAGGCAAAATAAACTTTACACATACAGGTGATAGATAACATGTCGAAAATTGCAGTGGCAGTTCTCAACCGCAAAGGCGGGGTCGGCAAAACAACAATAGCTGTGATACTGGCAGAGATAGCCTTGGTGAGGCACAACAGAGTCCTTGCAGTAGACCTTGACCCGTCAAGAAACTTCACCGATGCGCTGGGCTTCATGAGAAACTACTTCCGCACGTCATTGCGCGTAAAGTCAACACTCGAAGACTCAGACGCTGATGCACCCGAAGAATGGATAGTGATAGACTGCCCGCCCAATCTGGGAGATGACTCAGCACACGCAATAGATTTCGCGGATATAGTCGTTGTACCTGTGAGGCCGGATTTCTTCTCTCTGTCCAACCTGGGAATCATGTACGCCGCCGCAAAGAAAGCAGGCAAGGAGAAAGCACAGCTTCCGCTCGTGAAAGTCGGCTATGACACATCAGTGATGACGAAAATAGCCAACCAGCTTATCTCAGAGCGTGATTACCCTGTGGCCGAAGATCTGCCGCTGCACAAGCACATACCCTACAACATAACATCCGGGCGTGTGTGGTCAACGGGGCTTATTGCGCGTTCCCGCCAGCCCTATGAGCGTCTCTACGACAAAGTACTTGCGGCTGTCGACAAACTTAACGCGGGAGTAACGGACATAAACGAGGTATGGACAGACAGGAAAGAGGAAGATACAGACGATGCGGATATTTAAGGGACTGGAGAACATTCACGCCGTAATAGACAGGCACGAGTCAGAATGGCGCAGGGAGCAGGGTGAAGAGCCGTCCGACAAGCATCCCCGCGTCAGCCTTGAGGAGTCCGTAAGACGAAGGCTCACAGAACCCCCGGTAACAGAAGGAAGCGGCAAGTTCTCTGCTGACAGATTCTTAGGCGGGAAAACTGACCCCGTCAAACCTGAACCTGAAACCGTGCCAGAGCCGGAAGCTACGCCTGAGCCTGAAGCCGTGTCTGAACCTGAAGCCACACTAGAGCCGGAAGCTACGCCTGAGCCTGAAGCCGTGTCTGAACCTGAAGCCACACTAGAGCCGGAAGCTACGCCTGAGCTTGAAGCCACGCCTGAGCCGGAAGCCACATCTGAGCTGGAAGCTACGCCTGAGACGGAAGCCATGCCTGAGCCGGAAGCTACACCTGAACCTGAAGCCGCGCCTGAGCCGGAAGCCACACCCGAACCTGAAACAGTCACGGAAGAATCTCCTGCACGTCATTCATGGCTCTACAACGAGGTCATGAAGGCCGTGAACCAAGCATCAGGAGGCAGCAAGGACGCAAAAATCATCGCTGTATTCATCCCTGTAGCGCAGGAAGGCGCAGAGGCCCGCGAAATTCCCGGTGATGACACAGAAGCTCCCGGTGAGGGCGGAAATGTGCAGGCTGTGGAAATCATCAGGAACAAGGACGGAAAGCACTCACAGCTTTATGATGAGGTTATGAGGGCGGTTAATGACGCGGCAGGAGACTCACGGAAGATTGTCGCGGTTTTCGTGCCGCTGTTGCAGGACGGGAAAGAGTTTGAGGATCTTCCCGCTGATGAGACCGTAACACTTCAGCCTGTAAGCGAAGAGGCCGTGAAGATTGAGACTGTCCCGGAAGCAGAGAAAGAGCCGGAAGCAGATTTTGACCTCATCCCCAATATAGAAGCAGGGAATGATCCTGTAGTCGTTGAAGCCTTCAGAGAGATAGAAGAGAACTTAGACGGGGAAAATGACACGGAAGCAGAGTCTAAACTAGTCCCCCCGGAAGAACCAGACGTGCCAGACATAGAGCCTGTTACAGATGATACAGGGACGGAAATTCTTGCTGACGAGCCGCTAGATGAACCACTGCCGGACGTGCCAGACATAGAGCCTGCTGCAGATGACACAGAGACGGAAATTCTTGCTGACGAGCCGCTAGATGAACCACTGCCAGACATAGAGCCTGCTACAGATGACACAGAGACGGAAATTGTTGCTGACGAGCTGACAGACGAAATCGCACAACTTGAGCAGCTGCCGGATTTACCAGACATACCAGACATAGAATCAGAGCCGGAATCCGAAATCATCACCGAAGAAGCCGGGCCTGAGACAGAATACGATGATGCTGATGATGTCTTGCAGGACGGTGAGCCTATGGTGTACCAGGACATTGACGCTGTAGGCGATGACGAAAGCGAGCAGGAAGAAATCACTTTGCCCGCAGAGCTTGACGATGATGAAATTGTTGGCGGTGATGAGTTTGACGAGACTTTGACCGAGATTCACACAGCCACTGATGAAGATGACACTATAATTCTTGACGGGGACGAAGAAATAGAATTACTTCCTGACCCGGTGAAGCAGTAAACATGATTCCTCCGTTCAGTGTCAGCGGAGGAATTTTTTTTGCTCACCGTAAATCTCCAGCCATTGAGAGCACGTGAGATCTTCCGCCCTCATTCCCCCGTAAGACAGGCAGTCGGCAAAATCCTTCAGGTTATTGGCCAGAGTCTTGCGCCTGTGTGAAAATCCCCGGTGCAACAGCCCGCTCCACAATGAATCACACGCAAGCTCATGATTCCCCGTAACAGAAATCTCACACAGCACCGAGTCCACATTCGGCACTGGCCTGAAACATTCGCGCGGGACATTACGCACAATCCGGGAATATCCCATCGCCTGAACAGTTACGCCGAGAGGATAACGCTCTTTCGTGTCAGCAGGAGCAACAAGCCTCATAGCCGGCTCTTTCTGGAGCATGTACAGGTGGTACAGGAGACCTTTTCCCGCAAATTTCAGCAGCTCCCATATCAGCGGAGTCGTTATGTTGTAGGGGATATTCGCAACAACTTTGTTCGGGAAGGGACTCAATGACCCGTAATCATACCTCACTGCATCGCCCCAATGAAGCAAAAGCCGCCCGTCCGAGTCAGCAATAGCTTCAAGCTCCGGCCTCATGCGCTCGTCAATCTCTACCGTGTGCAGGCACTTCACATTCTCAGCAAGAACAGCACGTGTCAATATACCCTGTCCCGGACCGATTTCCAGAACGACATCATCAGGCGACAAGTCAGCCCGGCGAATTATGCAGGCAAGAATATTCCTGTCGACAAGAAAATTCTGACCGTAACGCTTCAGTGCCTTCATGAATTTCTCGCAAGAACCGTTGCATTCCCGCCCGATTCTACAGCCTCAATCAGCGCACTATATGCCGCGTCAACAAACTCACTCACGCTCATATATCCCCCGTCAGCAATATCCGCTACTCCCGCGCTAATCACGACATCTTTAGCCCTTCCGCGAATCTCGTTGGCCGTAACCACAGCCGCCGCCCCGGAACAGTGAGAGAGTATCACGAAATCGTCATCACTCCACCGCCCAAGCTCAGATTTCCCGCGTTCAGACAGAACCCTCTGCATCATTCGGACGAAGCCCCGTATTATTCTCTCTGTGGCAGTGTAGCCGCGCGCATCCTGGATTATCCTGTAGTTGTCGGCGCGTATGATTATGAGGCTCAGATGTTCACCGCTGTGCATGGCCTCGTGAATGTTCCGGGCTATGATATGCTCCATTCCCCGGCGGTTGAGGACTCCCTTTGTTGTGTCTACTGTGAGGAGTCTCCGTAACTGGTCGTGAGTCCTCCTGAAGTCTGTAACGTCCTCGAACGTAAGAAGTACAGACTGCATTCCGTTCCATTCGATTGGCGTTGCGTGGAGGATTATGCGCCTTGAGGTGTCAATCTCGGTATCCGGGGAAATCTCGTTGAGTTCCTCGTCAAGGTACGGTGAAATGTCGAAGGGGTAGAAGTTTTCGCCCGCAGAAATATCCGGCATGGTGCATTCAGCAGAGCCTGTGTGTTTGATGAGTATGTGAGTCAGGTCAGAAGTCATGTCAGGCGAGACAAGCTCAAGTATATTGCGCCCGACAAGGTCAGCCCTCACGCATGAGGCGAGGAATCTGTTCACGGCCATGAAGACACCTTCAGAGTTCACGACAGCGGCACGGAAAGGAACGGAGTTGAGGATTTCGGGGTTGCTCTGGATTACCGGCGGGACATTTACGGGGGACTTGGCGGTGTTCTCGGAGGCAATGCGGATTACCACGCCTGCGATGCCCTGTCCGTCAATCTTAAGGGGGGACGCGGTAAGCTCCCAGATTTTGCCGCCCTCGGAGATCTCGATTGCGTTCGTATCACCCAGACATGCCGCCGTGAGTGCCTCGTGAATGCCCATGTCAATATCCGTAATCAGCGGGGGGTAATTCCTGCCTTCCTCGCACTTGTGGCCGAATAATCTTGCCGCGACAGCCTTGTAGCCGTGAGTCGCGTGAAGGAGCTTGCCCTTAATGTTGATGACACAGCAGAGGAGTCCCGGACAAGCATCCAGGACTCCGCCCCAAACGGTCATGTTATTCTGAGTAGCCATTAGGATGGGATTTGTGCCACTTCCACGCCGATGCTATGATGTCCTCCATCCGCGTAATTTCCGGCTTCCAGTGAAGAATCTCGTGAGCCTTCGTGCTGTCAGCGATGAGTTTTGCCGGGTCTCCTGCCCTCCTTGCGCCTATCTGGGCGGGAATAGGGTGGCCTGTTACTTTTCTTGCCGCCGTAATCATCTCCATCACCGAATATCCGTCGCCGCTGCCGAGGTTGAAGATGCCGCTCTCTCCGCCTGACCTGAGATACTCAAGCGCGAGGATGTGAGCACGGGCTAAGTCCTCAACGTGAATGTAGTCGCGTATGCATGTCCCGTCCTTCGTGGGGTAATCGTCGCCGTATATGGTTACGTGTTCCCTCTTCCCCAGAGGAACCTGAAGTATTATCGGCACAAGGTGAGTCTCAGGGTTGTGGTCCTCGCCGATTGTCCCGTCATGCCAAGCTCCCGCAACGTTGAAGTAGCGCAGTGATACATAGCGTATATCGTAGCGGCGTGATACCCAGCTCATCATTTTCTCCATGATTCTCTTGCTCTCACCGTAGGGATTCGTGGGGATTGTCGGGTCAGTCTCAAGAATCGGAACTTTCTTCGGCTCACCGTAAGTTGCGGCTGTTGACGAGAAGATTATCCGCTTCACATCATGCCTCTGCATAGCCTCAAGGAGTGAGATCATTCCGCCTACATTGTTGTTGAAGTACTTCAGCGGCTTGTCGACGCTCTCACCCACAAGGGAATACGCGCAGAAATGTATCACTGCCTCGATCTTGTTCTCCGTGAAAATAGTATCGAGTACTCCCGCACTGCGTATATCGCCCTCGTAAAACTTTATGCCTTCCGGGATTGATTCCCTGTGTCCTGTTTCGAGGTTGTCCGCGATTATGACATCTTCACCGTGATTCGCGAACGCCCTGACGTTATGTGAGCCTATGTAGCCAGCTCCTCCGCAAATTAGTACTGACATTGTGCTTCATCCTCCTTTAGTATGTGCCGCCGTCATATCTTGTGTTGGGTATGGGCTTGAATATCACATCACCCATATCTATATCGTAGCTTTCTCCGAACTGATGCTTTCTGTTCGTGTGAATGTCATCCGGCTTCCTGACTTCTGACGGCCTGACCTCGTCATATATGCTTACGAGTCCTGACACGCCTTGAGGCTTGCGGAGACCTGAGACTTTCACGCCCCATCGTTTCATGATGACCTGAGATGTTTTGCGGGACAATTCCGGGTAAGACATCCACCAGTTACTTCCGTCCGCGCTGAAGAACACAGACCCTTCCGCCTGAGCCGCTTTGAGTGCTGACGGTACGAGCTTCTTTCCGCTGACAGTTGCCGCTTTGACCCACACGAAATCTCCGCCCATCCACGCAGACCCGGCCGGAGAGTCAGTTATGCCGAGTTCGGGTGAATTGGAGCGCAGATATTTCCGGGCTGTAGAGTATTTCCCGACAGAGACCCCCGCCCACAGATCATTTCCGGCTCTCTCTACACGCACGGTGTCTAACCAGCCTACGGGTACGTCAGCAAAATATTTCCTCAATGCGCGGATGTCGGGAGCTGTTTCTCCGTTTACGGCAATAGCTGAGACAAGAGAATACAGCCCGCCCATTACCCTGTGAATTTCGGTGTCAGGGTTGACTTCAGCGGAGGCGTTTGCGGTGAACATGAATACAGCAAGAACTGACGCGGTGAAAACTTTACGCATGACATATATACCTTCTCTCTATTGGTTGCTCAGTAAAAGGAGTCCCTGCCCCTCTGTTATGTGATATATATTTCCCGGAAGAGCCTCGTCCGGGGTAAAGTCTGATGGCATGAGGAGATATACCCTGCTTTTCCCTCCCCATAATGTATTGATGGCCGACTCTGGTGCTGTGTACTTGCGTTCTGCCACGCCTGCCGTGAGATTCGCGCTGATTATCCGGGAGTTCCTCAGAGTGTAGAAATATACTGACGGATGATTGACCCCGTACTGTAGCACAATGTCATTGCCCTTCACCATTTCACGCAGCTTCATCCCTGTATCACGCATAGAGAAGAAACTTGCTGACAGGCTGAACACTCCCGCAAGAGGCATAAGGCATATCAGGGCGGTTACTGAGACATTCCGCGCCCATTTTCGCGGCTGACGTGTCTTTGTGTAGTACCATGACGCAAAGAAGAATAATCCCTCAGTGATTCCCCAAGGTATCAGAGACATCATAGAAGCGTCTATCACCGGGAAATTGTGAGTAACAAAAGGCAGGAAGAAATACAGTACAGGGACGGCTATAAGAGTGTTGAACATGATGCAGTAACGCAGTGAGTTGAAGCTCCTCTGTGTGAGCCAGGTATCAATCTTCCTTCCGAGTAAAGCCGACAACGCCGGGACACATGCCCCCATCGACAATATATCGCCCGACAGAAGCGGAGCAATCGCGAAAACGCAAGCCCATACCAGCATGAGGAGGTCATACGATTTCTGCGCAGGGTACTCACGCGGGAAAACCTCGTACACAGCCCTGGCGATGAATCCGTGAAAGGGCACGAACGACACGAACAGGAGAATCGCAATACCGGGTAGACCGCCGAATGTGTACATGTAGTTCTGGCAGCGCATGAAGTGTATGATTTCCGGGTTAGTGATGACTAGGGTAACGAAATACAGCCCTGACACAATCAGAGTGATGATTATTCCGCCCGGCCATGTGAAGAAGTCGCGCATCAAGTCCCAGTCCTCAGAGATTATGCAGTAAATCAGCACAGCCAGTAACGGAAGGTACAATCCCTCAAAGCCCCTCGCGATGAAGGCGAACGCTATAGCCGAGTGAGACATGACCAGCCTGCGCTTGTTGCCGCCCGAAAGCACTATGCCGGCAAGAGCGATTCCCATGAGGCACGAGTAGACAGCGTGAGATGAGGCGAACTGTGAGACGGTGAAGCACAGTGTCATTCCAGCGCAGACACAAGCGGCCAGCCATGATTTTCGCACAGGGTCATCATCATACGGACGCGCGGCTTTGGCTGAGAACCAGACCATTCCGAGACCTGACAGAGCGGAGAAGAATCTCACGGCAAACTCGCTCCACCCGAAAAGTTTCAGGGCGATTACCGACAGCCACCAGTAGCCCATAGTACAGCCTGACGCTAGAGCCTCGCCGATTTTGGGGACGAAGTAATTTCCCCCGGCGGCCATGTGAAGAGAAACAGAAGCGTTCACGCCCTCGACAGGGTCAATCAGCCCCCGCGAGCCTATGCCCCTGAAGAACAGATAGAACAGTAACAGCCCGAAGAGAACTGCGGGTTTTTTGCTCATGCACTACTTGAAGAGGGGAAGTAACGCCTTGAACTGTGGAGTGCCTGCCTTCCCCAGAAGCTGATATATCACCGACTCTGTCGGAACCACGAAGCAACCTGCCGCCCTCATAGCCTCAAGAGCAAGCGTGTGATTCTCCCGTGAACGGCTCCCGCAGGCATCAGCGGCAACAACTACATTGAGGTTGTACTTCTCCTGAAGGTCTAGAGCTGTCCCAAGAACGCAGATGTGAGTCTCAATCCCGAAGAGTATAGCCGTGTCCTTAGTGCCGGAACTGAAGCGCAGGTTGAGGAAAGCATCACCGAAGCCGGGATTGGCGCAGCAGGAAAACTCGGTCTTCTCGATTCTGGGCGAGTCATCCGGGATTAAGGCTTTGAGTTCCGGGACTGTAGAGCCTATACCTTTGGGGTACTGCTCGGAGATTATTGCGGGCAGTGAAAGTTCGCGGGCTGAAGTGAGGAGCTTTACGGAATTGCTGAGTACTTCATCTTTATTGTACATGGCCGGAAGCAGGCGTTCCTGAATGTCGATCATGAGTATGAATGATGACATGGCCTCTATAGACTTGCGCACTGTGATACAGCCTCTCAATCTGTGAAAATTTTGTGATTGAAGTATTATATACTATTCGGAAAAATGAAAGGAGATACGCGAATCATGAGCGCGAAAAAAGTTGTGGCATTCTACCTTGAGGGCTGTCCGTATTGCAGGCAGGCAAGGAAGGCACTAGAAGAATTGTCGTCAGGGAATGAGGCGTATTCATCGGTCAATATTGAGTGGGTTGACGAGAACAAGCACCCGGAGATTTCAGAACGGTATGACTACTATCATGTGCCTGCGATGTTTGCTGACGGGGAGAAGTTGTACGAGGCTCATCCGGGGGAGAAGTACGAGGAGTGCCGGGAAAATGTGAGGAGGGTGCTTGAGGAGGCGATAAGCTGAGAGAATGGAAATATATTATGACTTGGGCGAAATAGCGGAGGCCTATGAATTTCGTACAAAAAGGGGAGAGGTCAGGAAGTCAGCTACTTCTTGGCTGTCTTCAGAAATCAGGAAAGGGCGCGTGAATGGCGCGTATCTTATGTTCATGTACAGGAAAGATGATAACTTATGCAAATGGGTTATCCCTGCAAGCAGTCTCAAGCAGTGGGAAATGTACAAGGTCAAAGAGCCTGAGTTTCACTGGAAATCACAGCCGGCATGGTGGACGGTAGAGAAGGTAGCTCACCAGAAAGAGAAAGTTTTTCAGGGTGATTACAGGACAGACGCTGACCCTGTGAGACGCAGGCAGTATGAGATGTACAGGGAGTCCCCGGAATGGAGAGCGACAAGGGAACGGCGCAAGAGAATGGACGGTTTCACGTGCCAGAAGTGCGGGGCGCATACGATGCTTGAAGTTCATCATCTGACTTATGAGCATGTGGGCAATGAGCTTATGGAGGACTTGATCACGCTCTGCCATGACTGCCATCACAAGGAACATTTCGGAGAGTAACTGCGTGTGCTGAATCTTGACGGCCATAAAGCGCATTAGGTCATCTTTCGTCAATAAGTCAGTAAAAGTTATTAGTCAGGATTAGTGTATTCTCCCGATATGGTAAATGAAAGTCAGAGTATAATTCTCCATGTCGTGAGGGAAAAAGAAACCTTCACAGAAAACACAAAGGAGAGATGTTACTATGGCAAGAGAGAGATTTTACCCGATGATGAGAATGATGGATCCTGAGAGCATTATTGACACGTTCACGAGGGGCTTCGCAGATCCGTTTTTCACGGATGGCTTCACAGAGTTCGGCGCGAAGACTGACCTTTACCGCAAGGACGGCAAAATCTACGCAGAGGCAGAGCTTCCCGGAATTTCCCCCGAAGATGTCGAGCTTCACGTGTACTCCGACAGGCTCACGCTTTCAGCCGAGAAGAAGTCCGAGACCAAAGAAGGCGGCGACGGCAAGAGCTACTTCCGCAGTGAGAGGCGTTACGGCAAGGTTGAGCGGGTGATCTCGTTCCCCGTTGAGGCAGACCCTGAGTCAGCAAAAGCAACGTTCAAGAACGGAGTCCTCACGGTCGAAGTCGCAGAGAAGAGCCAGGACAAAGCGCACAAGAAAGTCGCGATAACTTCCGAAGCATAATAGCTGACGGCAATACCCCCGCCGCCTCACCCGGCCTCCCGGTCATGTAATCACACGGGGGACTCCACTCTCAGGACTCCCCCGCCACTCCCAATTGCGCGAATCCCGTCTCAGGCGTAAAATATCCCCCATAAATCAGCACCATCACACTTGACAAAACATGATGACCGTGTACAATTCTTCGGGCTTCGGGCTTCGGGCTTCGGG
>JAFSRQ010000069.1 GCA_017446055.1 Synergistaceae bacterium
AGGATATTATCACCAAGCTGTTTATGAAACGTGAGCTTGCTCAAAATATCTCCTGGGACAAAGCAAATGCTGTTGACCTTTGCAAATATCTGCTGAAGATAAATGACGGCAAAAACTGCACATACTGGGTACACGGAGTAATCTTGTCAGGTGTGGAATGGCTGAAATAATCCGTGAATTTCGCGGCCTAAGCTATGTAGATTTTCCGCCTGATTACTGTCTTGTGGACATAGAAACCACCGGGCTCAGTCCGTATGACAGCGACATAATAGAGATCGGAGCGGTGAAATATTCGGGGCGCAAACCCGCCGGGCAGTTCCAGACATTAGTACAGCCTCCGCGCCGTAATTGTGTTTTTGTTGACGAATTTATTACGGGCTTGACCGGGATAACAAATGAAATGCTTTCAGACGCTCCACGAACTTCAAGAGCGATAAAAGGCTTTGCAGACTTTCTCGGCGACAGCGTGATAGTTGGCTACAACGTGAGCTTTGACGTTAATTTTCTGCATGACAGCTTCATGAAGCACCTGAAACGCCCGCTGACCAATAATTTTATTGACGTTCTGCGAATCTCACGGAGACTGTGCGCGGAATTGCCTTCGCGTGATATTGACTCGGTGCTTGAGCATTTCGGGCTGAAAGTAGGCAACAGGCACAGGGCAATCGGCGACTGTATAGCGACTCAGCTCATCTACGAAAGGTTACAGGAAGAAGCCCTGCGGAATTATGGAGCTCTGGAAGATTTCAGCAAAACATTCAAGGCATGTTCAGTGAAGAAGCCTAAACACATAACGGATGAGACTTTCGCGGAATGGAAAACTCAGCTTTACGGTTGCAAGTCTGTGAAGGATGCGTTTCAGACTCTCGAAAAGCTGAGGCTTACAGCCGGAGAACTGAGAAAATTTGCTGAATATGTCGGTGTGAGCGTTCATAAGTACGCTGGCAAGAATGACATAATCACGGCTCTGGTTTACAGGATGATAGACGATAAACTGAGCGCATGACCGTACAAAAAACCGTACAAGAATGACGCGGAATAATTCGGTAAAACTTCCTGTACAGTAAGGTTTTGTGTATTCTATTCGGTATCAGTATTGCCCACTCAATCACACAAGACCCGTCTCAATGGCGGGTTTTTTTGTTGCCACTAACGCGGGACTCTCCTCGACTCCTCCAACGCTTCCTCAAGAATCCCCGTGTCGAAACCGAACGCCTCATACGCCTTCCTGATAATCTCGTAATACCAGCCCGGAGACACCGGGTTCGCGCTCTTCTCCTTCACGGCCTCTTCCGTCATTATGTAGACCAGAGCGGTGAGTTCGCCCAAGTCCCTGCCGTCAAGGGACTCAACTGGTATTGTCCATTCCTCTTTGACGTAGAAGTCCGGAACGTCCTCGTACCTGTCGAGGCTCATTTCGTCCTGCGGTGAGATCTTCCAGATTATTGCGGGGGTCTGCGAGGCTTCATCCCTGACGATGTTCGCGCCGTAACGGAACTGAAGCCGCCAGCCCTTGAGGGTTGTTTTGCCGGCGAGGACTGCTTCGGGGGTGCGCTCCCTCATGTCTCCTGCTGACATGTTGCTTCCGTATGCGATGTAGTATCTTTCTGACATTTTCCGGCCTCCTTTATTTGTCCCGTCATCAAAATTTTCGTATCGCGTCCTGCATCGATTTCACATACTCTCCGACATAACGCGGCGACTCATTCCCATACCTCGCAATAATCCTCATGACCGCCGAGCCTACTATTACTCCGTCAGCAATTTCCGACATCTTGCGTGCCTGTTCAGGTGTCGAAATTCCGAAGCCTATCGCGCATGGCACATCAGAGTTTTTCCGCGCAGCCCCGACAATCGCCGCAAGGTCAGTCGTTATCCTCTCACGCACTCCCGTAACGCCCAGGCTCGACACGACATAGAGGAAGCCCTCAGCCTCACGCGAAATCATCGCTATTCTGTCTTCTGACGTTGGAGCAACCATTGAAACTAGGTCAACGCCGTAACTTTTGCAGAACGGAAGAAACTCGTCTTTCTCCTCAAACGGGACATCAGGAAGTATCAGCCCGTCAATCTCTATGTCCCGGCATGTTGAGATGAATTTTTCCGAGCCGTAAGAGAACACGACATTTGCATACGTCATGAACACGAGGGGAATGTTTATGTCCCTGCGCAAATCGCGAACCATGTCAAAAATTTTGTCCGTTGTTACCCCGTTCTTCAAGGCTCTGTAGTTTGCTGACTGTATCACTTCACCTTCAGCCGTTGGGTCTGAGAACGGTATACCAAGCTCGATAATGTCAGCTCCGTTCCTCACTGCCTCATGAATGACTCTCTTTGTCGTCGTAATATCCGGGTCTCCGCAAGTGATGAAGGGTATGAACGCTTTTCCCCCTGAGAACGCTTCACGTATCTTACTCACTGATATTTTCCCCCCTGTACCTCGCTATTGCCGCGCAATCTTTATCCCCTCTCCCTGAGACCGTAACGACAATAATATTCTCGCGGCTCATTTCCGGGGCAATCTTCATCGCGCAAGACAGTGCGTGTGCTGACTCAATCGCCGGGATTATTCCCTCTGTACGTGAAAGATACTCGAACGCACTCACAGCTTCTTCATCTGTTACAGGGACATATTCAGCGCGTCCCGTGTCGTGAAGGTGAGCGTGTTCCGGGCCTATTCCGGGATAATCGAGTCCCGCCGAAATCGAGTAGACCGGGGCAATCTGTCCGAATTTGTCCTGACAGAAATACGACTTGAAGCCGTGAAAGATTCCGACTCTCCCTGTCGCAATAGTCGCTGCTGTCTCGAAAGTGTCAACCCCCCTCCCGGCCGCCTCACAGCCTATGAGCCTCACGCCCTCGTCGCCGATGAAGTGCCAGAAGCTGCCGATAGCGTTTGAGCCTCCTCCGACACACGCAATCACAGCATCAGGGAGTCTTCCTTCACGTTCAAGGATCTGCGCCCTGATCTCGCGGGAAATCACCGACTGGAAGTCACGCACTATTGCCGGGAAAGGATGAGGCCCCATCGCCGAGCCCAAGCAGTAATGTGTATCGCTGATTCTTGATGTCCATTCCGCAAAAGCCTTCGACACAGCATCTTTGAGCGTTCCCGTTCCTGTTGAGACTGCTACAACGTCCGCGCCAAGCAAGCGCATTCTGTAGACGTTGAGAGCCTGACGCTTCATGTCTTCCTCGCCCATGAAGACGACGCATGACATACCCATTAACGCCGCGGCGGTTGCTGTTGCGACTCCGTGCTGGCCTGCTCCTGTTTCTGCGATTAGGCGGGTTTTGCCCATGCGTTTGGCGAGTAATGCCTGACCGAGTACGTTGTTGATCTTGTGCGCACCTGTGTGGTTGAGGTCCTCACGCTTGAGGTAGATTTTTGCCCCGCCGAGGGACTCAGTCATTCTACGCGCGTAATAGAGTCTTGACGGCCTGCCTGCGTATTCGTTGAGGAGTGCTGACAGTTCCGCGTTGAAATCCGGGTCATCCTTGAAGCGGTTATACGCCTGCTCAAGTTCTATCACCGTGTTCATGAGTGTCTCAGGGATATATTGCCCGCCGTAAATCCCGAAACGCCCTGCCTCATTCGTCATTGTATTTATTCCGTTCACAGAAGACTTATGACGAGCGACAATGCTAACTTTCATGCTTCATTCCTGCCAGCGTCCGTAAAAGTTGCGTCTCACTCTTCATGATGCTACATGTCTTCTGGTAACGTCCTCCTTTCCTGTTGATGTTCCTGTAAACATGGCCGCTACTGCCAAGCCTTTCACGCCTGAGTCAGTCGGTCATACTCTGGGCTGTATTATTGCTGATTATCATTCGGGAGTCTCACCCCCTTGCTGATGAAATGAAGTCTGACATCTTCACCCTGTCTTTCACTCCGTCCGTCTCAATTCCTGAGCTTACATCGACAGCATAAGGATTGAGTCGTGATACTGCCTCGCCAACACTGCCAGCGTCAAGCCCTCCTGCGAGGAAGTAAGGACGCTTTACCCTCCGTATCAATGACCAGTCGAAAACTTTTCCCGTTCCCATTCCCGAGTCGAGCAGCACGAAATCAGCAGACGATTCTTCAGCCCTCAAAGCGTCATCGGCTGTCTTTACCCGGAAAGCCTTGATGATTTTTGCGCGTGTCAGTTTTCGGAGGCCAGCTATGTATTCGTCATCTTCATGGCCGTGCAACTGTATCATGTCGATTGTTCCCCCTTCGGCCATGTTAGCAACGATTCGCGGGTTCTCGTCAACAAACACACCCACCGGGACAATTTCCTGCCTGAGAGACTTACGGAGGGTCATTGCGTTTTCGGGTGAAAGGTAACGTTTGCTCTTGTGCCAGAACACGAAGCCAACGTATTCCGGCATAAGGTCATTGGCCGCCTCAATGTCGCAAATTCTGGTGAGGCCGCAGAACTTTATCCGCACCCTGACCATCACAGAAGGCTCTTCAGTTCCGCGAGCATGGCCGATTTGTCGGAAGCCCTCATGAGAGTCTCGCCGACAAGAACCGCGTCCGCACCGAAATCCCGGGCATCTCTCACGTCTTCGGGAGTCTTTATGCCGCTCTCTGACACGAAGATTACGCCGTCAGGAATGATCTTGCGGAGCCGCCTGCTGTTCTCTGTGTCAACGGTAAAGTCTTTGAGGTTTCTGTTGTTCACGCCGATGATTCTCGCGCCGGAGTCAAGTGCCGTGTGAATTTCGTCCTCATCATGAGCTTCAACGAGGGCTGCAATCCCCAGAGTGTCGCAAATATTGATGTACTCCCTGAGCTTTGAGCCTTCCAGAATCGCGCATATCAGGAGGACAGCGGAAGCACCGAGAATTTTCGCCTCGTATATCATGTAGTCGTCAACAACAAAATCTTTGCGCAGGACAGGAAGCCTCACTGACCCGGAAATTTCCTGCAAGTACTCATTGCGTCCGAGAAAATATTTCGGCTCAGTCAGCACGGATACAGCATCAGCCCCGGCGGACTCATACTCACGCGCAATCTCAACATACGGGAAATCGTGAGCTATGACTCCTTTTGACGGTGAAGCCTTCTTGCACTCGCAGATGAACGACAAGCCCCCGCGACTCAATGCCGACTCAAACGCGAAATCCCCCTTTGGGCGCGACAAAGCATCATCACGCAGAACCTCAGCGGGCAGAATCTCCTTAGCGTCTCTCACTCTTTCACGCGAATGTTCAGCGATCTCGTCAAGAATATTCATCTAGTTGTTGCTGACCTCGACAAACTTCTTCAGCGTCTCAAGTGCCTTGCCTGAGTCTATGATTTTCCCGGCGAGTGTGATTCCGTCCTTCATGGTCTGAGCTTTTTCCGCAACGTAGAGTGCCGCTCCAGCGTTCATGAGCACGGCCTCCCTTTTTGGACTCTTGCTGCCACTGAGGATTGAGCGCAAAATTTCCGCGTTCTCGGAGGGAGTACCGCCCCTGATTTCGTCCCTTGCGTATGTCTTGAGGCCGAAATCTTCCGGGGAGATGACATACGACTTGAACCAGCCGTCGCGAATCTCACATATTGTTGTGGGTGCGCTTATCGATATTTCGTCGAGCTTGTCCTGGCCGTAAACCACCATTCCCCTTTTCACGCCAAGACTCACAAGAACCTGCGCCAGAGGATTCACGAGGTACTCATCGTAGACACCAAGAATCTGCATTGACGGCGAAGCGGGATTAGTGAGTGGGCCGAGAATGTTGAAGACCGTCCTGAAGCCGAGCTCTTTGCGGATTGCTCCGACATACTTCATTGAGGTGTGATACTTCTGCGCGAAGAGAAAACATATTCCCGCCGTATTGAGAAGTTCCCTGCACTTTTCGGGGGACTGCTCTATGTTTACGCCGAGTGCTTCGAGACAGTCTGCCGTGCCGCACTGTGAGGAGGCCGCCCTGTTTCCGTGCTTTGCGACTTTCACCCCTCCTGCCGCCGCTACGATTGCTGACGTTGTGGAGATGTTGAAGCTGTGGGAGTTGTCCCCGCCAGTCCCGACGATTTCGAGAACGTCAAAGCCTGTCTCAACCTTCGTGGCATGTTCCCTCATGGCCGCCGCGCATCCTGCAATTTCGTTTGTGGTCTCAGCCCTTGCGCTTTTTGTCGACAGTGCCGAGAGAAACGCAGCGTTCTGTGTGGGAGTTGTTGTGCCGTTCATTATCTCGTTCATTACGGTGTATGCTTCATCGTAAGTGAGATCGCCCTTGTTTACCAGCTTGATGATTGCTTCCTTAATCATAAAAATTTTCCCTCCATGCAACTAATTTCAGGTTTCGCAGATAATAGCATGAAGGGTTGTGAATTTGGCGGGCGTTATTCAGTCATTAATGATGAGTTTGCTACTTCCATTCTACAGACAGTGAGAGAATCGACCATGTATTTTTTCCCTGCCACTTGTAGGGTCTTGCAATCGCCGTGAAGTATGCCGGGCGGTCAGACTTCCTGTTGAGGTTGTAGAGCTCGCCTTCCATGTGAACGAGTCCCTTCTCGCGCCTAACGTCCTGAACATCAGCGTAATACACCGTGTCGTCCTTCCACTGCCGTGCGTCAAAGTGGTAGTTATCCCCGTCATAGATGGCTTCGGGCTGTCCTGTTACCGTCCTGTTGTTCACATCGAGGTCAAAATATTTCTTCACGCTCTGAGCTACTGATGACCCTGACATTAGCGAGGGGCCGTATTCGCAGTCAGGGAGGGCGCATTTCTTCACGGTGGATTTGGGGTTATTGATGACGTTATGGGCGATGCCGAAGCGGACTAGGTCAGCGTTGCCGATGCTGTTGATGTCGATCTCGTACATGCCCTGCTCGGTGAAGTTGCTGATGAAGATACCCATGCGGTGAAGCTCATCGTTCTTCTTGGCGGCGTTGATTGTGAGAAGGGACAATGCGAGGATGAGAAGTGCTGTGAGAGTTTTGCGTGTCATGATGTGAATCCTCCTTGTGATTTTGTTGACGGGGGAATTATAGCAAGCGGTGAGATTTTACGGGGTGAGTCTGGCAGTAAGTGAGAGATTTTGCGTGTCCTATCGTGAGCCTCCTTGTGATTTTGTGTTGACGGTGGGAATTATAGCAAGCGGTGAGATTTTACGGGGTGAGTCTGGCAGTAAGTGAGAGATTTTGCGTGTCATGTTGTGATTCTGCTGACGTGGGAATGACAGCAAGCGGTGAGATTTTGCGGGGTAAATCTGTAAGTAGGCGGGAGATTTTGCGTGTCCTATCGTGAAGCCTCCCGGTGATTCTGCTGACGGAGGGAATGACAGCAAGCGGTGAGATTTTACGGGGTGAGTCTGGCAGTAGGGGGGAAATTTTGCGTGTCCTGCCGTGAAGCCTCCCGGTGATTCTGCTGACGGAGGGAATGACAGCAAGCGGTGAGATTTTACGGGGTGAGTCTGGCAGTAGGGGGGAAATTTTGCGTGTCCTGCCGTGAAGCCTCATTGTGATTTACGTATGACGTAATTATATCAACAGCTCAGAAGTATAATATAATATCCCGCAGCTTTGGTACAATAGCAAAACCAAAGGAGGAGTTAACCATGAAATTTTACGATCTCGAATGGCTTGCAGAAAAATGCGGGACTGACAACAAGTACGAAATCACCGCGAAAGTAGCAGCAGAAGCCCGGCGTGAAAGCGAAGAAGCCGCCAATGACAAGACCAATCCCGCCAATGAACGCTATATCTCGAACGTACTGCTTGAGATTGAAGAAGGCAAAAGCCCCATCAACGCGCCCGAGCCGATAATATAATGTCAGACTGGAAGCATGGCCGCAAGATTCTTCTCGGCATAACCGGGGGAATAGCGGCCTACAAGATCCCCGCACTCGTCCGCCTCATCGTTAAGTCAGGGAACGAAGCAGAAATCATCCTCACCGACTCTGCAAGGAATTTCGCTGCACCCATGACTCTTGAGACCCTCTCAGGCCGTAAGGTGTGGACTGACCCGGACTTTGACGGACGAATCCCTCACATCAAGCTGGCGCAATGGGCTGATGTCTTCGTGATCGCCCCCTGCACCGCCAACACCCTCGCGAAAATCGCCCATGGCATCGCCGACAACCTCCTAACGTCAGCAATCCTCGCCGCAGAATGTCCCATGCTCATATTCCCGGCCATGAACGAGGCCATGTACGACAACCCTGCGACTCAGTCAAACATCAACACGCTGAAATCACGCGGAGTGAGAGTCGTTGAGCCGTCAGACGGTGCGCTGGCCTGCGGTGATTCCGGCCGGGGGAGAATGCCTGAGCCGGGCGAGATTATGCACGAGATATTCCGGGCGTTATGCGTTCATGACACGCGAAGCGGGGGGCTTCAGCCACACATGGCCGGGAAGAATGTGCTGGTTACTGCCGGGCCTACTCACGAATACATTGACCCTGTGCGCTACATCAGCAACCCTTCAACCGGGAAAATGGGCGCGGCTATGGCTCGTTCAGCGTGGTACATGGGCGCGGATGTCAGACTCATTGCCGGGCCTGTCGACGTTGACGGTTACGGGATGACGGTTGTCCGCGTGAAGTCCGCCTGCGATATGCTGGAGGCTGTGAGGGATAATCTTTCTTGGGCTGACTACATCGTGAAGGCTGCTGCTGTCGGTGATTACAGGGTGAAGGAATTTTCCCCCCATAAGGTGAAGCGTGAAGGCAGAGACACATTGACGCTGGAACTGGTGCAGAACCCGGACATTTCAGCGGAGGCAGGAAGGCTCAAGCGCGAGGGGCAAATACTCGTAGGCTTTGCGGCTGAGACCGACAATGTTTCAGCAAACGCCCGCGAAAAGTTAGCCCGCAAGAATCTCGACTATATTCTCGCTAATGATGTTACGGGCGGGAACACAGGCTTTGCGTCAGACACGAACACGATAACGCTGATTCCCCGCGATGGTGAGGAGGCTGCGTTCTCTGGCCTGAAGGATGATATTGCCTATGACATCTGGAGGAGGATAATTGCCCGTTGATGTTGCAGTCCCGGAAATAGCTCTGACGTATGAGTCTGACACAGGCGCAGGGGTCATTGCTGACGGTTTCATTCTCTGTGAGGTGAAAAGGCAGCTTCCCCGCGGCGTAAAGGCCAAGAATGTTGGAGGCACAATTGCCCGTTGATGTTGCTGTTCCTGAAATAGGGATTAATGCTCTGACGTATGAGACTGACACAGGCGCAAGGGTCATTGCTGGCGGCTTCATTC
>JAFSRQ010000070.1 GCA_017446055.1 Synergistaceae bacterium
CGCGACTGGCTGAATGTTTCCTTTCAAGTCAACCACCTCCAAGGTGAATTTGTCAGCGACGTTGATGCGGATAGTCCATTCCCCGGACTCACCATCCGGGGAAGTGTCATTGAGCAGGTCATTCTCAGGAACGCCGAGGGCCTTAGCGAGAGCTTTAATCTCGTCGACACGTGGGGAACGTTCGCCCCATTCCCAGCGTCTAATGGTCATGATGGAGTAGCCTGTGCTGTGGGCTAAATCTTCCTGAGTAATGCCTGCCTTCTTGCGTAGAGCCTTGAGAGTTGCGCTGAAGTTCTCACTCATGTAGAGCCACATCCCCCGGCAAGAGAGCTAGGAGGGGGAACTGTTCTTTGGCGAGAACGTCTGAGACTTTCTGCAAGCCCTTCAATGTGAGGTAAGGAGTCCCCTTTGAGCCGAGGGGTACAACGATGACGCAGAGCCCCTGCTCGATGGATTTCTGAGTGGGCTGGTTCCACTGCCTTCCCTTGCGTTTAGCGATGAGGTTCAAGTCGCGCAAGAGCTTGAAGAGTCTGTTCTGGCCGATTTTGATGCCGTGCTGGGCGAAAATTTTTGCGGCCTCGCCGACGGACAGCGTCCCCTTCACTGGAGTGATGGCCTGACCGAGTAGAGTGAAGGAAGAGTTGTCCTGAATGAACTTCTTGAGAGTGTCAATCTCGGCGCGCAAAGCACTTCTTTCGTCCAGGAGAGCGCGGATTTTTCTGTCGGTCTCAAGGGGGAAGTAGCCTCCAGTCTTGCGGATGGAGGGGAGCATGTCATGTCTGACCCACCGTGAGAACTGCTTTGCTTCCTTCTTGCGGCTCTTGAGGATGAGAGCGTAAAGTCCCGGCTCGCTGATGACGGTCATAGCCTGCATTCCGCCAGGGGTGTAAACATTCCTTACACCCTTTTCGTCATCGTCAAGCTCCTGTACTGCCATGCGGTAATTGCTGTGTTCGAGGACACTGCACACATCTTTAGCGACGAACCAGGGTTCTCCGTCATGGCCGATGATGGTGCGGACGAGGTGGTCATAGTAGGAGAAGACCTGCAAGCTGTTGCTGCTTTCCATTGGTGATGTATCCTTTCGTGATGAAGCCCGTCTATTCTGTTGAACGCCCCGCGGGTGAAGACGGATAGAGAAGCCGGGCGGGGGAAAGCCCGTACCAATAGGGCGTGTTCGTAGTAGCCTAGTATGATTCGTAACTGGCGAATGAGCCTGAAGGGGCATGAGTAAGCCGTCCGAAGTACGAATGTTTGTCAATATGCTTGTAGCTGTCTTATGGCGTGATTGCCGTCCAACTGCCTTATTGCAGGGCTTGTGTTGCTTGAATGTTTTTATTCTTGTTAGGATTATTTCATTCCGTTTAGTGAGAATAATACCATAAATTTTTAGCGTGTCAAGAAAAAAGTATCTGAACGGTATTAAATTCAATCCCGTATTGTTCTGGCAAGGGTAATTCTTTTTGGTATTATTCTATTTAGGAGGTGAGCGTCATGCTGAATGAAGTAATCAGAACCCTTAGAAAACGCAGGGGCTTAACGCAGGAACAGCTTGCGGAACAACTGGGTGTTTCAGTGATGACGGTGCGCCGCTGGGAGTGGGGGGAGCGCGTTCCCAATGCGGATGATTTGAGGAAGGCCTCGCAAGTTCTGGATATTCCTGTAACTGAGTTGATGGGGGATTCTGATACTCTGCATATTATGGCGAGCGCAGATGCGGAATCCTTCAAGCCAGCACAAGCAACCATGAGGAAGTCGGGCAATATGCTTGTGTATGAGCGCAACGGTGAACGAATGGAGTTGCCGCCGACGCAGGAGAGCTACGCAATCTTCAAGGAGATAGCGCGAATGATAGCCGGCCGAGAAGCCGCCCAGCCCGCGGCGGTGTGAGGGGAGTGAAGGACGGTTGAATGGGTACTATGAGGAGTTCTTGAAGTCGTTGCTGGAGCTGTCAGAGTTTGTGCTGAAACTGCCGCCGTCGAAGGCCGCCATAGTAGTAATCGTGTCAGGA
>JAFSRQ010000071.1 GCA_017446055.1 Synergistaceae bacterium
ATCGGGAAGGTGAGAAAGGTGGAAGAATCCGAAAACTCCGAGCCTGTACTCGATTGAGACGAGAATGATGTCGGGATTTTCTTTGACGAAATTAGTTCCCTCTTCTATTGTTTCGACTGTCCCTCCAATCTCGAAAGCTCCGCCGTGAATCCACACCATGACGGGCTTCTTTTTCCCGCCGTCGTCAGCTTTCCACACGTTGAGGTTCAGGCAGTCCTCGCCCTGAACGTAAAGGGAGGCCTTCTGCCACATGTCATAAACTTGGCAGGGACTCTTCCCGTTGTAGTACGCCTCGTAAACGCCATCGTCCGGGATAACGTCAACAGGAGCTTTCCAGCGAAGATTGCCGACTGGTTGCCTGCCGACAAAGGGAATGCCCTTGTACGCGATTACGCCGTCATTCTTTTTGCCGACGAAAGTACCGTTGACACACTTCACCGCAAGCGACCTGTCATAATTCCCGTCAGTGATCCGCTTGTTTTCGCCGTAGAGAGCCGTCATTCTCTTCCTGGCCTCGTCAACCGTTTCTTCCGCCGAGAAAACTTTTTTGCCCTCGAAATAGGTTGCGCTGGGCTTGGCGGTGTGAATCTCATCAGCCGGGCAGGTCAGCACGTCCTTGTTCAGGAGGAGGAAGTCCGCGTACTTGCCTTCCTTGATGCTGCCCCGCTCGTCCTCAATGAACATTTGCTTTGCGCAGTTAATCGTCATGGCCGTAAGTGCCTGCTCACGTGTAACGAGTTCTTCAGGCCACCAAGGAGTCCCCTTCTCGGAGTGAAGGACACCAGTAACAGCTATCTCCATTATGCCGAACGGATCATCAGGACTCCCACTTAATGCGGGATAATCTGAGTGTATTGACGCGGGGATTCCGTAGTCGAAGTATGACTTCATGGGATAAGACTTGTCCGCCTGGCCTGCGGGGGTCATGCCGTGCTCACGGATATACTCGGCGGCTCCTGTCGGCATATGATGCCAGGTTACGCCCGATGTAACGTAGATGTTGTGATCGGCCATACGCTTATAATCCGGCTGGTTGACGTTGCGCACGTGAACAAGAGTGTTGCGCATCTCAGGCTTCCCTCCGTTGACGAAGGCGTTGACAGCACAGTTTACGGCCTTATTGCCCAGCGCGTGTATGTGTATGGTCAGACCCTTTTCGTTTGCCTTTCGAGTGAGTTCGGTGAGTTCTTCTTCCGTCCAGTTGGGGATGCCCTGGTGGCCGTCAGGATATAGCGGATCAACATACCCTGTGCCTGTCTCAACCGTTCCGTCCATGAGGAGCTTGATCCATCTCGGCATTACGCGCTTGGAGGCGAATTTCTTAGCGTCAACTGCTCTGGCTAATGCTTCATCTACATTCATCCAGCTTTCAATCTCATAGGGCAGTCCCAAGACAAAGTGAAGTTTTCCGGCCATGTCCAACTGCTGGGCGGCCTTGTAGTAGTTGGTGTTGACGAAATAATTTCCCCAGCCCTCAGTGTACATCGTGTAACCTTCTGACAGCAGGTGATGCTCGATGTCCGCTAAGTTTGCTGTGGCCATGTCGAGCGTATAGAGATTATCATTGTCGAGGAATGAACGCATGTAAGTCTGAGCCTGTTCCGCAAGATAACCGTTAGGAGTGCCGTCTTCGCCTATACCGATTTCGCCGCCTCGCAATTCTTTCATTAACACAGTGCCGTCTTCCTTCATGATGCCTGCTTTGATCAGCAACATAGAGTTCACCAAAGCCTTGTGGCACTCGTCATCAAGGAAGTAGATGGGAATATCACTGCATACAGCGTCAAGTTGCTGACGTGTGGGCATGTTGTCCTGAAAGTTGAGGAGTTGCCAGCCCTGGCCGAATACAGCTGTTGCCCCTGCTTCTCTTGCCTTCTTGACCGCGGCGGGGAGGATTTCTGTCATGAACTTGTCCGCGTTGTCCTCAAGCCCGACCGATGTCCCGATGTTGCGTAGAGCGTAACCCAGCATATAGTGAGCGTGTCCGTTTCCGCAGCCCGGCATGACGAGACCCTTCCCGGTGTAGTCGATGACTTCTGTCTTGTCGTCAACAAATGCTTCTGCGCCCTTCCTGTCGCCGACGTAGACATACCTGCCATCCTTCACGGCGAATGCTTCTGCGATACGGTTGCCCTCAGACGTGAAGATTTTGCCGTAGACCACAAGATCAGCCTCTTCTGCCGAACCGCATACAGCGAAACATAATGCCATAAGCGCGGCCAATAAGAGACCCAACGCTTTATTAGAGCTATTCATCTTATTTCCTCCTATGGAATTTTTGCCCTGAAATGTGAGAGGTTAGTCCAGCTTGAAGTCGTAATGCTTCGTGTAGTCCTCCTGAATGTTCAGGCGGAGCGTTCTGTTCGCGAAATCATAGACCGCTGTGTGCCACGTCTGCCAGAAGTTATTGGGCTGAATGTTCCTGTCGTGCAGCTTGTAGGTGTCAAAGCTGTACTGAAGCACTGCCTTGAAGTCCATCGGGGCGTTCGCTATAGTCAGATTCCCTCCAGTGAACTCCGTGTACCAGAACGGGGTTGTGTCAGCTTCATACGACTGGGTGTACTTCACGCGCTCCATCAGGCGGGACATTCCCTCAGCGGATTCTGCACCCTCCGCGTAATGCTCCTTCAGTACGGCGTAACGCTCAACTCCGCAGGCATTGGGCGTAAGAATCGGGAAGCCCTCGTAGACTTTTCCCGCCACTGTCTGGCCTGTCTGGGCTATGTGCTTGGCGTAAGGGGTATCCGGCGCGTAGTTGACGTAGAAGTTCGTCATGATGTTGTCCGTGTTGTTCCTTGCGACAAGCTCGCCGTCAATGCACTCGATGATGTAGGTCTCCTTCTCGTCTGAGAGCATCCAGTGAAGCCCCCATGTACCATAACCGCCGCAAATGTCCATATTCTTCAGCAGCTCCACACCATGAGCCGCAGTTTTCGCATGGTCAAGAACGTAGCGGACTACTGCAAC
>JAFSRQ010000072.1 GCA_017446055.1 Synergistaceae bacterium
GCTGCCGGAGATTTCGTCATGAAGAAAAAGAATAAAATTCTTGTAGGTGATATAAGGCGGAGTATAAATATGACGCTGGAAAATGTTTCATCTGAACTTACCGAAGCCGTTTGCCGCGAAGTAAAACAGGCATATCTTTTTACTGAAGCCGAATTTAGGAGAATGGCAGATTCCTCAATAGGAGGAAGCATCTTTGCACCGATCAATGAAAATTCAGGCACAGCGAAAAAGATACGAACATTAGAAGAAATCATCGGAAAACTTAAAGACGGAGAATAACCACATCTACATTTTGGAGGCAGGAAATGTTATATTGACCCTTGTACTGATAATTATTGTCGCTTTGTGCGCGGCAGTTATGGCAATGATGTTCAAGAAATTCGCAGGACTCAGGGAAGATTTAGAACTTGCGAAAAAAAAAGCCTTTCGAGAAACAGATTCGGGAACTTCACGAAATTGCCACGCTTGAAGCAAATTATATGGTAATGGTGAAGGTAAACGAGAGCAATAAAATATTCTTCGATATATCCATTCCCGGAACATCGAGAGAAGTTCTCATGAGTTATAAAGCTGTTGCTGTCTGGAGCTGCAATATGGATATAGCTGACATCTACAGCAGAGATGGTTTGATACGTATTGTAGTCCCTCACTGCAATATCACCAGACTTTATTTAGAGCCAAAGAGCAAAGAGGTTTACCGCCAGAGTTCGGGGATATTCACTTCCATTCAGGTAGATGAAGTGAATTTCAAGGAAGATCAGGCTCTTGACAATGTAAAAGAAAAAATCATTACAGAAGGCAAACAACAGGTACAGGCTGACAGAGTGTTGAAGAATATACTTCACGCAATAACAGGTGCTCTTGCCCCTGACGACAGGATAGAAATAATGTTCAATGACGAAACAGAAGCTAATCTTATTCCGCTTCCTAAGGATACGGATTCAATCCCTTCACCGAATAGTCCGCAATTTTCACATAGGTTGAAGCAGTAATGCACTACGTATTTGTTTTATGCACTGCCTGAGCATTTCCTCCCCGTATGCCTAGCATAGAATTAGCGCGATTCTCCCCACACCTGAAGAGGCTGTATGTGCAGGTATGCTATATCCTTGTGGACGAAGGAATCTTTGAACGCGAGTTTGGAGCGTACAGAGATATTCAGCCAGCCCAGTAGCCCGAAGGAGAATTGCGTCCAAGCCCTTGATCCACTCTCACCTGTCTGTATGCCCTGTCGAAGCGTTAGAGGCATTGTTGACAGTGATTGAACGGAGTGAGGTGAAAACAGCACTGACGCAGAAAATTTGATATGTCTGGACGTAATGCAGAAGGCAAAAATAGGACACGCTTTAACGTGAGAATGACAGATACTCACAGCTTGAAGTTAGGACAATATTTCCGTGAATTGCCAGAGTAATTTTCATAACTCTAGAGGATGTGCTTAGGCTCAGGAAGACAATATGCATCAACTTGGGGTTGTCTTTCCTGTGAACATGCCAGTATTTTATGATATGCTTTACACATTCAATAAAAACACGATTCTTATAAGGGGAAGTCTCATGACACTTCAGCAGCTGCGATATTTTTGCACTGTAGCAAGGGAGCTAAATTTTCACAAGGCCGCAGATATTCATCATATAGCACAGCCCTCTCTGAGTACTTCAATAGCAAGGCTTGAGGAAGAATTAGGTTTCTACCTGTTCGAGCGTAAGGGAAGGCACGTTGAGCTGACAAAATACGGAAAGTTCTACTCAGAACAGATAGCACCAGTCCTTGAACAGCTGGAATTTATTACGCACAAAACTCAGACTCTCGCACGCAGCAGTACAGGACATATTGACCTCGCATATAACGTGCCATTCGGCAGAAAGTTAGTCCCGCAAATGGCAAGAGGTTTTCTCGACATGCCAGAGAATCATGAATGCACTTTCCATTTTCACCAGAACTCTTCACCGTTAATTATGGACGGCTTGAAATCAGGACGCTACGATGTGGGAATATGCACCAGCGAGCCGATTTTGCCTGAGATCAACTATATCCCATTGAAGCGTCAGGAGCTTGTTGCGATTGTGCCTAAAGGGCATGAGCTTGCAGGACGGCAGAGCATCAGCTTGACCGAACTCACAGAGTATCCTTACGTTGATTACGCTGACTATGTTGGACTATGGCCTACAATCCACAGAATCCTTGATGATGAGGGAGTGCATCCGCAAATCGCGGCAAAAGCTCCAGATGAAGAGAGTATCGCGGGATTAGTGTCAGAAGGATTCGGAGTGTCGTTTGTCGCATCGGTTTATTCACTGAAGGACTTTGACGTGGAAATTCTGAAGGTCGAGCGGCCTGACTGCTACCGAACCATTTTCATGACCCACGTGAAAGATCACTACCTCACTCCTGCGGTGATGAGATTTATACGTTACGGGATTGAAGCAGAGCTAAAGAAAATCCGCGCTCTTCAGCATTAATATGTTCTCTCCAAAGGCGTTTATGGCTTGAAGTCAACGTTTTCCCTGCGCACCATAGATACCAGTTTCATTTTTACTTCGCATTGCCGGGATTTCTCTTAATTCCAGTTATACAACGCTCAAGTTAATTAGCGCAATTCACCTCCTGCTTACAGAAACGGGAGTCTTCTTGCTGGTTATGATAAAATATTGCGTCAAATCCTGAAAGACTCATCACAATTTATATCTCTGGAGTGTTCATATTATGCAAATTGATATTAACAGCAGACTCATTGTACTTATCGGCACACCCTTGGGGCAGTCATTCGGCGCAAGAATGCAGAACGCGGCATACCAGGCGGCAGGCTTCAACATGCTTTACTGCTACTGTGAGGCAGACGGCACCCACCTCAAAGAAATCATTGACGGCATTCGTTATATGCCCACGTTTTTGGGGGGCGCAGTTACGAAACCTAACAAGGTCGAAGTTATGCAGTACCTGGACGATTACGATCCTCTCTGCAAGAAGATGGGCAGCTCCAACACCATCGTGAAGACCGAAGCAGGAAAGCTCGTCGGCTACAACACTGACGGCTACGGGGCATTAAGGGATATTCTCGAACACGGCTGCGTCATCAAGGACAAAGTCATGTTCTCGTTCGGCGCGGGCGGGACAGCTAGGAGCGTCTGCCTCGAGTTAGCGGAAGCGGGCGCAAAGAAAATCTACATATCATCGCGCTCTGAAATGTGCGAGACTCTCTCCGGCGAAATCAACGGATTTTACCCCGGCGTATGCGTCCCGGTAAGAGCGGCTGACGAAGCTGGCATCAAGGCGGCACTCGATGAGGCAGATATTCTCCTTAACCTTTCGGGACTCGGCATGAGGGGCAAAGAGGAGTACACCTGCGTCGACAAGAAGTTCCTCAAGCCTGAGCATATTTGCTTCGATGCGACATATAACCCTGTAACCACACGTTTCCTCAAGGAAGCTACAGAAGTCGGCTGCAAGACCATCAACGGATTAGGCATGACACTGTATCAGGGACTCCGCCAGATTCAGCTGTGGACGGGCGGAAAAGCCGTGCCGCTGGATGTCATGCGCCAGACAGTCATGGATATTGTAGCTGGAAAGTAAGACTTCATCATAGCCAGCTGTCTCCCTCCCCGGCCCAAGGGGAGTTTTTTTTGTGTGTTTCAAGAGCGGTTCAGGGAGCAGATACCTTGTTTTGCTTAACGTGTATAATGACTGCTGAAGCGTTGCCAGCTTTGTCCCCCTTGTTGAGCATAAGATTGATAGTGCAGAACTATTAAAAACTAAGTATTTTGGTATTACTCATAAAAATATCCTTATGTTATTATCACTGCAACAAATTCATTCAAGGAGGCTTTTCGCAATGAGAACTGTCAAAGCTCGCGGTGTCGAACTTGGCTCAGGTGTCCCCAAGACGATTGTGCCTATTGTGGCGAAGACAAGAGAAGCAATTCTCGAAAAAGCAGCGGAAATCACTAAACTTCCTGCTGATTTGGTAGAATGGCGCGCGGATTTCTACGAGGAACTTTTCAACACTCCCGTCATGCTCGAAACACTGAAGGCTTTACATTCAGCCCTGGGAGATACGCCTATACTCTTCACAATCCGCACAAAGCCCGAAGGCGGAGAAGTTGCGCCGTCTTTCGAAGACTATTCAGCGGCAAACCTCGCTGTGGCAAAGTCAGGATATGCAGACCTTGTTGACGTTGAGATGTTCTGGGGCAATACGGACTGGAATGCGTCGGCTTCATCAGTCTCACAGAAACTTGTTGATGAGATTCATGCGGCCAAGTGCCTGGTTGTAGGGTCAAGGCACGACTTCTCAGCGACTCCCTCGCAGGCAGAGATGGTGTCTACTCTGCGTAACCAGCAGTCCGCAGGCGCAGACATCCCCAAAGCCGCAGTGATGCCAAAAACGAAGGGTGATGTGCTTACAGTGCTTGATGCCTCTTATGAGTTCGCAAGCAAGTACGCAGACCGCCCGTTCCTCACGATCTCGATGGGGCCGAAGGGAATGATGAGCAGAATAGCATGTGAGCTTTCAGGGTCATGCATGACTTTCGGTGCGGCAGGCCAGGCAAGCGCGCCCGGTCAGATTCAGGTGAAGGACTTGAAAGAAGCCCTCAACATGATTCACATGGCACAGCAGGGTTAATTAATATTTATGGAGGCAGGTATCATGAAGAAATTTTTTGCGTTGCTCCTCGTCCTTGTGTTTGCTTTCCCGGTGTTCGCTGCTGATTACCCCGCCCAGAATGTTACAGGCGTTGTTCAGTGGGGGGCAGGCGGCGGAACAGACTCTCTCATGCGTCCGCTTTCTGCGATTGCCGAACAGACTCTCGGAAAGTCGATAATCATCCAGAACATGACAGGCGCAACCGGCTCAATCGCAACTCAGTACGTCTTTGACGCTCCGACTGACGGCTACACCCTACTCATGGGCGCAGAGAACCCAGCACTGTATGACATTCTCGAAATCAGCGAGCTGACTTATGAGAACTTCGACTGCGTTTATCTCATCGGCGATGAGGTCGTCGGAATAGTCGTAGGCAAGGACTCAAAGTACAAGTCATTCACTGAGATAATCGAGGCTGCGAAAAAAGCACCGTGGACTCTGAAAATCTCAACGACCGGGGCAGGCGGACTCCCTTGGGAAGTAGGAGCTTTCATCACTGATGTAACGGGAGCGTCCTTTGTCGAGATACCGTACGACAGCGATGCCAGCGCGAAGACTGCCGTCATGAATGGCGAATGTGATTTCACAGTCTGCAAGATTCAGTCCGGCATTGAGGATTACAAGGCTGGCGATTTGAAGTTCCTGTGCCTGCTCTCAACAAAGCCCGTTGAAGTTATGCCTGAAGTACCGTTAATCGTTGCTGAATATCCTGACTTCGCGAAATATTTACCTTGGGGGCCGTTCTACGGGGTATTCGTGAAGAAAGGCACTGACGCGGGAATAATCTCAACGTTAAGCAAAGCGTTCACAGCAGCAGGACCGCAGGACAGTTACCAGAAAGTCCTGAAGAACTTCAACATCAACTTCCTCGGCTACAGCGGTGAAGAGGCAGCAAAATACATCTCGTCATGGCGTGAGAATACAGTCAACGCCCTCAAGAGCAGCGGCGCATTGGACTAAGTGATCGACTCCCCTGATTGTTGCGGAACTTTCGGGGGAGTTTTTATATTGTGGAAGAGGTGAATTTTATGGCAGATTTAGAGGAAATGACCCCAGAAGAGCAAACCAAAGAAGAGTATCCTGACATATCAATTATTGGGAAGACCGAGCTTGAAGTCAACACTGATGACTTGGTCGTCGTGAAGGAGCATCCGCTTGAGGCAGGCGAAAAAGTCTTCTCGTTCGTGCTTATGATTATCGGCTTTATCGCGCTGAAGCTGTCTGTGGATTTATGGTTCAGCATTTCATTGCGGAGAGGCCCTAGAATCGCATCGGCTGCGGCTGTTCCGGTGTTCGTGAGTGCGCTGTGGGTTATTATGTCGCTGTGGACAGTAATTGAGAACTTCAAGCTGACGACTCCTTTATCGAAAGTCAAGGGAATGGGTACAAAGATAATCAAGGCTTTGCAGTATGCCTTCCCGCTGAACGTGCTGATAATGCTTGCGGCAATAGTGGCGTATTGTGTGGCATTGCTTGAGGGAGTGAGCTTCTACATAGCTACGTCAGTGTTCTTGTATTTCTCAATGTGCTATCTGATGCGCAAGGACTTCGTGAAAAATATTCTCTGGACAGCAATAGTGATGGCGTTTATCGTGATTGTGTTCAGAGTTCTGTTCAGCGTTGTGTTCCCGTAACGAAGGAGAGTGAAATATCATGCTTGAAGCATTGTCGTATATGTCAGTAATATTCCGGGAGCCGTGGCTGATTGCTCTCGTAGCTGCCGGAACATGCGCGGGCGTTTATGTCGGGGCAATTCCCGGGCTTTCGGGAACTATGGCCGTCTCCCTGCTGGTGTCGTTCACTTTCGGATGGGAGCAGCACAGCGCATTGGCCGTAATGGTCGGCGTGTATGTCGGCTCAGTTTTCGGGGGTTCACGCTCGGCGATACTGCTGAACATTCCCGGAGCACCTGCAGCAGTCGCAACGGCTCTTGACGGTTACGCTCTCGCCAAACAGGGCCGTGCAGGAGAAGCTATGGGGCTCGCAACATCGCAGTCGGTTATAGGGACTCTTCTGGGAGTTCTCGCTCTGGCTACATGTGCGCCGCTGGTCGCAAGCATCGCAAGAAATTTCCACTCAATAGATTACCTGATGCTCTCCCTCATGGGCTTGATGATGGTCGGATCATTATCGGGACGTTCGGTGAGGTTCGGACTGATTGCCGGCTGTATCGGAATATTCTTAGGCTGTGTAGGCGTTGACGGTCAGACAGCGGTCAAGAGGTTCACGTTCAACATAGTGTACCTGAACTCCGGCGTTGATTACGTTGTGGCAATGATAGGTCTCTTCGGAGCGTCTGAAGCCCTGAGCCAGATAACGGACATGAAAGCTACACCCGTCAAGCAGAAAGTAGACAAGATATTGCCGTCATGGGCAGAGTCAATCAAGTATCTTGGCCTCACGATAAAGTCGTCAATCATCGGCGTGCTGGTAGGAGCGTTGCCCGGCGCAGGAGGAGATATTGCCGCGCTGCTGAGTTATGACCAGGCGAAACGCTCTGTGAAGAATCCTTCTGCCCCGTTCGGCAAGGGAGCGGTCGAAGGAATAATAGCCCCCGAAAGTGCGAACAATGCGGCGATAGGAGGAGCGTTTATCCCTATGCTGACGCTGGGCATACCTGGCGATGCTGTTACGGCTGTATTGATCAGTGCCCTGACTATACAGGGTTTGCGGCCCGGCCCTAATCTGATTGCGCAGACACCGGATTTGTTCTGGCTGATTGTGGCTAGCTTGCTTGTCGCGTCGTTCTTCCTGTTAGTGTTCGGGCTGACTGGGATTAAGGCGTTCACGAAGATTGTCGAAGTCCCCAAGGGAATATTGATGCCGACGATACTGATTCTGTCGGTGATAGGAGCTTATGCGATACGCAACAGTGTCTACGATATTCTGTGGATGTTCGGCTTCGGAATAATCGGTTACTTCCTCAAGAGGTTCAACTATCCTATTGCCCCGATAGTGCTGGGAGTAATCCTAACAAGACTCTGTGAAGAAAACTACAGGCGCGGAGTTATGCTTCAGGGCGGCAGTGTCATGGGAATGCTCGGCAGTATTTTCACGAGTTATATTTCCATAGCGTTGTTCGTGCTTCTGGTTGTGCTGTTTGTGACTCAGACAGAGTTCTACAAAGACTGGCAGGCCAAGAGAAGAGGATAATTGTCTCCAGTCAGCTTAGAGCCTCAGTGTTAAGACTTGTGTAATCCCCCCTGCTTCTATAGGCCGGGGGGTTGCTTATATGAATACGAAGTGTCTGCTACAAACTCACAGAAAGCCCGCGTCAATGGATAGTCAAGAAACTCCTTAAGCGTAACAAAATATATCGTCCTCCTCACTTTATCGCTCTCCGAAAATCTCACAATCCTGCAATTCTCCGGGCATATCTTCCGCGCAACAGTCTCCGACGCAAACGCCATCCCCAGCCCTTCAGCAGTCAGCTGCCCCACAATGTCGCTCTGGCTGGTCGAGCACAAGACACGCGGACTCACTCCTTCCTCTTGGAACATTACGCTCAACTGTCGGTGAAGGAGAGTTTTCTCTGACGGCATTATGATTGTCTCGTGGTTCAAATCCCGGACGCTCACGGACTCACGCTCTGACAAAGGATTATTCTCCGGCACTATAAGGACATATTCCCCCGTACTGAGTCTCACGCTGTGAAGCTCGCTGTTGCCCTCGACCGCCGAAAGAGAACGTATCACGAAAACGCCGTGAAGTTTCCTGCCCATGAGACCTTGCATCAGCACATCGCTTCCGTCAATCGTGAGTTCGTATGTTACCGCAGGGACATGGCCGCGAAACTCGTTCAGCAGTCCGAACAAGCCCATGTAGCCAGCAATCCACAGCATGCCTAGCCTGAGATTACCCGCCGTGAGATTCGCATATCCCCTCATCATTTCCGCGAGGCTGTCGGCTGACGATGTTATGCGCTCGGCTTGGGCGGCGAAAGTCTCACCCGCTTCCGTCAGGGATATTGAGTGAGGATGACGGAACAATAACGGTACTCCAAGCTCGTTTTCGAGGACTTTTACCGCGTATGTCAGAGAGGGCTGGGAGACACGGAGATTCTTTGCGGCGAGGGTCATGTTCTTTGTTCGGGCGATTTCGGCGAAATATCTCATGTGGGACATCTGCATTATGCTCACTCCCTGCAAAAATTTTATTGACTTGCGCAATATCTGGTATTTCCGTTTATGACACTGTCATTATACAATTCACTCATCCCAAATAACACAAAGGAGCGTCATTCATGAAGAAGGATAATTTCTTCCTCGTTCTATCACTTGCGCTAATCATAGGTTCACGCTTCATGCCCGAAATGTGGGGGCTGTCTCCCAACGCCTGGGGGGTACTGGGCGTGTTCTTCGGCTCACTGCTGATGTGGATTACGATTTCCATTGACTGGCCGAGCATGATCACACTGCTTGCGCTGGGCTTCCTTCCTGTTTTCGGGTTCGGGAGGACATTCGCGGGGGCGTTCGGAAACTCGACGGTTGCGTTCCTGCTGTTTACGTTCGCGCTGGTCTACCCACTCTCGAAGACCAACTTTGTCCGGCGTTGCACAATCGCATTCATCACCAACGCAATAGCCCGGCGGGGAGCGTGGCATTTCGTGTGCTTCCTTTTCGCGGCCGTAACGTTCATGGGGCTGTTCATCTCGCCGTCAGTGCTGTTCGTGGCGTTCATGCCGTTCCTTGAGGACATATTCGCGGTTCTTGAGGTCAGGAAGGGCGGCAAGACTGGCAACATGATCATGATGGGGACGGCAATATGCATCAGCCTCTCGTCGGGGATGACGGCAATCGGTCATGTGTGGCCAACGATGGCTATCGGCTACTACGCGGCGGCAACGGGACATGACATCAACCAGTTCCAGTTTATGGCGTTCGGGATTCCTACAGGGGTGCTGCTGATTGTGCTTCTGATTCTCGTGTTCAGGCTGTTCTACAGGCCGGACGACATCCACGAGATTGACCCGTCAAAGGCTATGGCGCTGAGGGGGACTGTGCCACCTGCTGACCGCCGGGAGAAAATCATTCTGTCGACAATGGGACTCGTTGTGCTTCTGTGGGTAGGGCCGAGCCTCATACGCGGGACGTTCCCGGACTTGTACAAGACTGTCAACAGCTACACAACCGCAATGCCTCCGCTTCTTGGGTGCATAATCCTGTTCATCCTCAAGGACAAGGGCGAACGCATCATGAACTTCCGCGAAGTTACGTCAAAGGGCATCCTCTGGGGTTCAATCCTCATGACGGGCGCAGCAACATGGCTCGGAGCGTGTCTGACCAACAAGGACATTGGAATCTCCGAATGGTTGACAGCAACACTTCAGCCCCTCACGGCGAATATGTCCCTGTCAGCAATGATACTCTTCTTCATGACGTGGGCGATTCTTGAGACTAACTTCTCGTCCAACATAGTAACAACAACAGTCGTCAGCGCGGTAGCTCTCTCTGTGCTTACGGCCATGCCGGCAGGAAGCGTGAGCGTCGGGGCGGTCTTGATGATGGTGGGTTTCTCGGCGGCAGTCTGCAACATGACACCCGCAGGACAGTCAACAATCAACACTGTAGCTATAGGCTCAGGCTGGACGACCGCAAAGGACATGTTCATATGGGGCGGACTTTTCGCGTTGATGGCGGTGCTTGTGTTGACTTACGTGGGCTATCCTCTCGGTGAAATGATTGTGGGGATGATGTAGGCCATGCAGAAAGAATACTTTGCTGACGTGTTCGTTGCTGGCGGCGGGCCTGCTGGGATTGCGGCGGCTGTGGGAGCGTCTCAGGCGGGGGCTAATGTCCTACTCGTTGAGCGGAATGCTTGCTTGGGCGGCGAGGGGACTAACGCGGGAATCGGGGCTTTGTGCGCGGTCTACACTTGCGGCGATAACCCGGTGAAGTGCGTTGCTGGTGTGTGCGACTTGGTGATTGATGAGCTTCACAGGCTTGCGCCCAACACAACGGAGGAGATAGTCTCAGCGGCGGGCAACAAAAACATCCACTTCAAGCCCGAATACATGAAGGTAGCACTCGATAACCTTCTCGACAGGAACAACGTCAAATACTTCCTCCACACTCGAATCATCGGCGCAAAACGTGAGGGAGGCGTGATTCAGTCGGCAGCATGCCAAGACGACGAGGACACGTTCACGGTTCACGCAAAAACTTTCGTTGACGCTACAGGGGACGCAAACCTCGCCCACATGGCCGGGGCAAAAACTCTCTGGGGCGACTCTGAGGGTAAGGTCATGGCGGCGACTCTCCCGTTCAGGCTCTGCGGCGTGGACATAACGCAGGACATGAGTCCGAATGCTGTCGAGCGGGCGGTGAAAGCAGGAAAGGACGCGGGCATCCCCAATCTCACACGGGAGCGGGGCTTCATCCTCAAGATGTCAGGCTCCCAGGAAGTCATCGTGCTGCTGCCGAGCGTTATACCAGAAGGAATTGACGCTGAGGAATTGACGCGGATGGAGAAGTTCACGCGGGGGCAGGCGGTGTATTACCTTGAGGCTTTCCGGCGGTTCATGCCCGGAATGGAGAAGGCCGAACTCACGATGATTGGGCCGTCAATCGGCTTCCGTGAAACCCGGAGGCTTGCGGGGAAATACATGCTGACGGCTGATGACGTGCTGTCGCGGAAAAAGTCAGCAGAAGGAATCGGGCGCGGAGGCTGGAAACCTGAGATACATTCCTCGCTCAATGAGGCGGCTGTGTACCTCGATGTTCCGGGAGCAAGCTGGTACGATATTCCGCTGGGCTGCCTGCAGAGTGCCGACACAGGGAATCTTTACGGGGCTGGAAGACTCATCTGCGCTGACTCTCAGGCTATGGCGGCTTCTCGCGTAATGGGTACGTGCATGGTTACGGGTCATGCGGCTGGGATTGCGGCGGCGATTCAGGGTGAGACAGGAAAAGCTGACGTTGACGCTGTGAGGCGCGAACTCATAAGGCAGGGAGCTTTGATATAGGCGCGAAACGGCAGGGCTGAGACTATCTCGGCTCTGCTTTGTATAACTATTCAATTATCGTGCGTGAGGTTTCAGTATTCCCTGTGTTACCTCCAAATCAGCAGGGGGCATCAGTTCACTAATTTCTTCCTTCCGAAATGCTAAAGTTCCCTCCCTGATTTGGGGAATGATTAAGCACTATAGACACACAAGCTCTCAAGGCCGACGATGAATTTCCCGCTTTGATAACTTCTCTGACTGCTGACGAATACATGCGCTTGGAGCAGAGCATTATGATGATTGAGTGTGAAGATCGAAGCAGGGCAAAAAATATCCCCCGGCTGTTTTTGCCGGAGGATTCGTGAATGCGTAAGGCTATTTCTTTTTCGTGAGGGTGAACATGAGAATGACTGCCGCTGTGAAAATCGTGATTGATGAGGAGCAACCGCCGCTTCCGCTGCTTGGGGCAACTTCACCGCCATCACCATCACCATCATCATCATCGCCGCCTGATGAGGCTATCACAAGCTGAAGGGATTTGCTGTTTGACCCCGCGCTGTTTCTAGCGGTTATCCCGACTCTGAATGTCCCGGGTGTTTGCGGAGTGCCTGTAATCGCGCTGCCTTTAACCGACAACCCGTAAGGGAGTCCTGTCGCAGTCCAAGTTATAGGGGTTGTGCCTGTTGCCCTGAGAGTCTGCGAATACTGCCTGCCCACAGTGCCGCCTGCAAGGATACCCGTTGTGATTGACGGCTTCACGACTGTTGGGGCTGGGTTTGCCTTGATGACAAGTTCGAGCGTCTTGGTGTCAGAGTCCGCGCTGTTTCTAGCAGTTATCCCGACTCTGAATGTCCCGGATGTTTGCGGAGTGCCTGTAATAGTGCTGCCTTTAACCGACAACCCGTAAGGGAGTCCTGTCGCAGTCCAAGTTATAGGGGTTGTGCCTGTTGCCCTGAGAGTCTGCGAATACTGCCTGCCCACAGTGCCATCCGCGAGGCTGCTTGTTGTGATTGACGGCTTGTTTGCGGTAATGACTGCTGTCCCGGTTGCAGCCGTGAATGCCCTTATGCTTGCGCCGCAGTAACCGCCATCATCTGCCATCTCTTTCCAGCTGTTTGACGCTGGGCTTGTCTTGCAGAAATAACTTCTTCCGGCCGTCTGCATTTCAGACGCACCATTTGTTTCGCTTACTTCTAGGATGGTGAGCGGCTGGTTTATTCCCGATCCTTTGTCCAGCTTCAATATTACGGAGAAGTATTCCCCTGCACTCACACTTACAGCCTTGTCAAGCCGGACAGTGTGATACCCTGGATATTCCATTTTGCCTGAAGCTACGGGTGTACTGCTTGGGGCACCGGGGTTAGCTGGCTTAGTTGTTCCGTGTTTGATGATGTAAATTTCATATGGCACATCATAGTCCAGCGTATAGAACGCCACATCGTTTATTGTGTTGTTTCCTGTGGAATGGAACATATTTGCCGACCAGCTGTAACCCTTCAGATATAATTCATTGAAATATGAATTGAATGAAGAGCCGCGTCCGTAGACTTTGCCCGGAGAGTTTTCAGCGGTTATGTACACCGCGGCATCACGTATGGGCTGCTCGTAGGATATCCATAAATAGCCGTCCTTGCTGACTCTATGTCCGTGTGAGTTTTTGACGAGCCACGCACCTTTTGAGTTTGGCGTTGTCGCGAAATTGCTGACGGAATAATCATCGTCCCAGCCTACAAGCTGTATCTCGTGATTCGCGGTATAGCCAGCATTTGGCATGTAGTACGAATACGAAGAGCTGCCATAACCACGGACAACCTTGAAAGTTACCCCTTCGCTTCCATCCATGAGGAATGCCGCAGCCACAGAGCCGTGTTTCAGAATCAGGGATTTTATCTCTTTCCTTCTTGCCGCTGTAATATCTCCCAGAAAGTAACCCTCTCTGAGCATTAACGGGTGGGGGTAATTCTCAGGATACTTGTACTTCGTGGTGGGAGTCCATGATTCCGGGCTGACGCTCAAGCCTGTAGGATAAGGCATATCCTTCTCATAGGCAGCTCCCATGCCCGACAGGAAGTATATAGCCTTGTAGTTATATCCTCCCAAGTCTAACACTGGATTTTTGCCCGGCTTGTTGACGTTGGCCAGCTGACTCTCAGTTGGTTTTACTCTATAGACCGGCCGCGGATCTCTGTACAAGAACCATGCCAGATGAAGCGGGGACACGTTCGGGGCTGCCTTGCCGAACTGCCTGGCATAGTTTGCCTCAAGCGCACCAGTTGACGCGAAAGACCAGCAAGTCCCGTAAGGCGCCTGCTCCTCAACCTCCGGGAAAAACTCAGAGCCTCTCGGGTCAAAACTTACAGGTATAGACGCGGTAACATTCCTAGCCTCGGCGTTGGTAATGTGCGAGAGGTCAAGCGGGGAAGGTATTGCGCCGTAATTCTCATATTCCTCATATTTCTTTGGGTCTTTGAGCCACTCTTCATATTCCGGGTTGACGGGGGCAGTTTCAATGTCAGCAGGCTCCCATTCACATATGAAGTTCGTTAAGTAGCGTCTGCTCAGTCCGTCAAAATTTACGTCATAAATAGTGTCTCCGCTGATGATTACTGCCTGTTCAAGATAAGCAGCCTTTTCTCCGAGCCAATGAATTCGGAGGTTGAAATTCTCATCGGTAATCCACTGCCATGAATCGCCTGAGAGCACACCGCCAGTCCATGCTGTAGCCTCGCTCTGAGTGATTGCGATGTCCCCTTCTTTTGCGGCCTTGAATATAAGCTCAGATGCCAAGATAAACTCATCAGCACTTGTAATCGTAATAAGATGGCCGCCGACTGATTCGCAGTATTCTTTTGCGTCCGGCCATGTGTAACGCTTCGTGAAAAGGCGGTATATATGGCCTTTCAGCGCGACAGTGAGGTAGTTCACATCGCCTATTTTCACGTCCATGCTGAGATTCCTGAAGCCTGTCATATACCTGTAGGCTACACGTGCCGGAGATGTCTCGAACTCTATGATGCCGTTTGCGGAATATGCCGTGCCTATTTCTTCATTGTCCTCATCGACAGCCCTTATGCTTGAAGCTGCGACATTGTGCAGATCCGATTCGCTCATGTATTTCTTCAGGTCAAGCGCGTAAGGATACTCATAGTTTTCTTCCTGAAGCGTTACATCAATGCTCGGTATTCTCTGAAGTCCTATGCTCAAGTAAAGCTGGTTGTCTTGAAGGTATCATCCGTAGGCCGTGTCAAGCGAGACATTCTGACTCAAGTCCAGTGTTGTGAGCCGATTTGATTCGCACCTTAGCATGAACAGCTTCGGGCTGCCGCTCAAATCAAGCTCCGTGAGCATATTCCGCCAGCAGAACAGTATCTGAAGCTCCGTGCATCCGCTCACATCCAGTCTGGCGAGCTGGTTGCCCTCACAGCTGACATATCTCAATGCCGCATGGTTTCTCAGGTCAAGCTCCTCAATATCATTGTCCCCGCAATAAAGTTCTTCCACATACATATTGCTGGCGAGGTTCAGTTCTGCGAGCTGGTTGTGCGTGAGGGCTATGTGCTGGAGTGCTGTGTTCTTGCTGAGGTCTATTTCTGTGAGCTGGCAGTACTCGAAGTTGATTCGTTTCAGCGCAGGGTTGTTAGTCAAGTCTACAGCTGTAAGCCCTGTGTTTTTGGCGTACAAAGACTCTAAAGCTGCGTTCTTGCTTGTGTCAATGGTTACAATATCTGTCGACTGGCAATCGAGGCTGACCAGTGCTGTGTTGGCGGTCAAATCAAGCTCCGTTATCGGGTTTCCACTGCATACCAGAGCTTCAATAGCCTCATTCCCTGAAGTATCAAGAGCCGTGATGCTGTTACCCTGGCAATAAAGCTGTTCGAGCACCGGGTTAGCACTGATGTCCAGAACTGACAGCCTGTTGCCGCGGCAGTCCAGCATCTGCAGCGCAGTGTTTGCGGATATGTCGAGGCTTGAGAGGTCGTTGTATGAACAGTCCAGATAGGCAAGTGCTGTGTTGGAGCTCAGATCCAGCTCTGAGATTGGGTTGTTGGCGCAGTCAAGGTACACCAGATTCGTGAAATACTCAATGCCCTTCAGGGACTCTATATTTTCTTCATAGACTCCCATGCGTGTTATAGCCGCAAGCTCTGAGTCGCTCAATATGCCGTGTCCGTCTTCGCCTTCCTTGTCTTTGTCTGCGGCATATACAAACGCCCTGAAATTGTCATCAGGGAAGTTTTCCTCGTTTATAGCGACATCAGCCCATGCGCACGAAACCACAGCGCACACGAGCAGAATAGCGCATAATATATTTCTCATGATTTTATTTCCTCCTGTGAAAATTCGCGTTGTCCGAACCGAAAGTGTAAAGCTCTGGCGATTCATTGTGCGTTTTCTTCACAGGTCAGTTTATGGAGGGCGTTCTCTTTGGGAATTATGCTCTGTAAGGCGTAAAAGAAGATAATATGCTGACTTGACGGTTGCAGCAGACAAATTCATACTATCAGCTCCTTTTATCCTAGAAATTTGCAGAAAAGTTACAGGGATTATGAGTAAATAATATTACGCAAAAAAATCATTGTCAAAAAACTATCAATAGATATAAGCTGTAACTCAAAGATATTCCCCTGCGGTAACAGCAGAGCTTCTCTCATATCCCGAAAAAGTACGACACCTAGCCGAGTGACGATGAATCTTGTCGCTGCATTCTGATAAATCGGGCATATCCGATGAATATTTCTCAAGATTCTAATACTGGTACTGGAATGTTACCCCTCCTGAAAATATTTCTGCGTAAACATCGTTTTTTCTGCGTGAAAGTGGACTTAGCTGTCTTCAAAAATTCATTCTTATCTGGAAGAATAATAAATAAAAATTTCAGGAGAAGCTCAAGTTGCATGGAAACGATTATTAGAATAAACAGAGTCATAAATAACTTAGTATGGGGTATACCCGGCCTGACGTTATTGGTGGGTACGGGTGTTTATCTGACACTTTTACTGAGGTTTCCACAGTTGCGATATTTTCTTTCAGCAATGGCAGAGGTCTTCAGTTTCAGGAAAGAAAGCGAGAATGATAAATCCGTCTCCTCATTTGCTGCAATGGCTACAGCTATAGCTGCGACTGTTGGAACTGGCAATGTAGCAGGTGTAGCGACAGCACTTCACCTTGCCGGGCCGGGTGCGCTGGTCTGGATGCTGATTTCTGCTCTCTTCGGAATGTGTACCAAGTTTGCTGAAGTAACATTAGCGGTTCATTACAGGCAGAAGGACGCACATGGAGATTGGCGCGGAGGCACAATGTACATTCTTGAGAATGGCTTATGTGAACGTGGCGGTGTATGGAAGCCCCATAGGTAAGTTGCTTGCGTTTCTGTTCTCACTCTTCACGATACTTGCTGTTTTAGGCTCTGGCGCGGCAACAGAGGCAAACTCTGTAGCAGAAGCAC
>JAFSRQ010000073.1 GCA_017446055.1 Synergistaceae bacterium
CGGTGTTGTCTGTCGATAGTGTGTTCCGCCCTGGGCGTTAACCGTTCCGCCGTTTATGGTGATGTCGCCGAGTCCCTGCGGAACCATGAGGTTAGTTACGTCCGCTGTGCTGTTTCTGTTGCCGATTGAGCCGATGCCCGCGCCTCCGCCGTAATTCCTGCCGCCTGTTGCGTTGAGAGTGCCTGTGCTTGCGGCTGTGATTTCGAGGGTTGTGCCGTCCGGGACTGCGATGCCTGCTCCGCCGTAACCAGCTTTGAGAGTGTTCGTGCCGCTGACGGTGAGGTGAAGTTTTGCGCCGTTCATGAGCGAGATTCCTGAAAGCATGGAAGACACGCCGGAGTAGTCGACGTTGAGTCCGTCAATCGTGAGGCTGAGTTCGATTCCGTCAACGACGACTGCGCCCTTCGAGATGAAATCGCCGAATGCGCCCGCTGACGAGTCGGATGGGATTGTGCCGGATATGGATTTGCCGTTGTAGGCTGACTTGTTGGAGCTGTTGATGAGTACGGCTGATGTTAGGGTAATATCCGCCGCCTGAGCCGGGCTGAATGACGCGAGGCACAGTATGAGGATGAGCGCGGTGTGTCTCAGGAATTGGGGGAAATTAGAGCGTGAAGGGTGGCCGTGAGCCGTGAAGGGTGGCCGTGAGCCGTGAGCCGTGAGCCATTATACCGAGTTCACTCAATGCAAGTCAATCCTTTCTGTTTGGGATTCATGCGTGAATTATCGCCAGTCTTGCCGGGAAATTCAAGGGGAGATGATGACGTTCACGAAGGAAAACTGCCGTTCACGCAAAAAATGTGAGGCTAAAGACGAGGAAGCCCCTTCCAGTTTTTGGGGGCAGGCTCTTTTCTGTGTTCGCGGAAAACGTAGTACAATACCTGAAACACTCCCACAACAACGAAGGAAGGCGGGATTATTTGCAGAAGGTAAAATTCGAGACCGACTACCAGGAAGGAGCTTCCCCCGAAATTCTCGCGCTCTTAGAGTCAAGCAACCTTGAGCAGGCTTCAGGCTACGGCGAAGATCCCCACACCTCACGGGCGAAGGAGCTTATCCGCCGTGAAACAGGCAGGCCGGAGTCAGCAGTCTACTTCATGGCCGGAGGGACTCAGACCAACACCGCCGTCATCAAGCAGTTACTCTCACCGTGCGAGGGGGTAATCTCCGTGTCGACCGGGCATATCAGCGTCCACGAGTCCGGCGCAATCGAGTCGACAGGCCACAAGGTCATCACGCTTCCGGGACATGACGGGCTACTTGACGCGGACGACCTGCGCGAGTACATGGCCGCTTTCACCGCAGACCCAACGAACGAGCACATGGTACAGCCGGGAATGGTCTACGTGTCTTACTCGTCGGAACTCGGCACTCTCTACACGAAACAGACACTCTCGGACATCAAGAAGGTGTGCGGGGATTACGGGCTGAGGCTGTTTGTTGACGGTGCGAGGATTGGCGCGGCTGTTACGTCTGAAGCCTCAGATATGGACATGAGGGACATTGCCGGGCTGTGTGATGCTTTCTACATCGGCGGCACGAAGAACGGCGCGCTTCTCGGCGAGGCAGTAGTTTTCCCCAAGCCTGAGACCGTCAACCTGCGGCACTTCACCACGCTCATCAAGCAGCAGGGAGGACTCCTCGCGAAAGGAAGGCTCATAGGGATTCAGTTCGAGGCATTGTTCACGGACGGGCTGTATTACCGCAACGCAAGGCACGCAAACTCCCAAGCCATGAAGATTAAGCGGGCGTTCACGGAGAAGGGCATTCCTTTTCTGGTTGACTCGCCGACAAACCAGCAGTTCCCGATTCTCACGCAGTCCCAGCACGAAATACTGTCAGCAAAATTCAGCTATGAGACGTGGCAGCCGATGGATAACGGAAGACTCGCGGTGAGGTTCTGCACGAGCTGGGCGACAACTGACGAGGCAATAGACGCGCTGACAGATACAATAGGAAAATTGCAGGCATAATGTAGCAGGGGACATAGTACACCAAATCCCCCGCCGCCGGCCAAGACACACAAACACGAAGGAGTAATCAATGACTACAAGAAATCGCAACAGGAATCTCGACAAGAGCTATTCCCCAGACAGCATAGAGCAGAAGTGGTACGCTGAATGGACCGCTCACGGACTCTTCAACGCCGAAATTGACGCGCACAAGGAAGCGTTCTCAATCGTAATCCCCCCGCCGAACGTAACAGGCTCGCTCCACGTTGGACACGCATTCGACCACACATTTCAGGATATTATGTGCCGGACCAAGCGCATGGAGGGCTACAGCGTCTTGTGGCTTCCCGGCACTGACCACGCCGGAATCGCGACTCAGAACGTCGTCGAGAAAGACCTCGCCAAGAAGGGAATCTCACGCTACGACCTAGGACGTGATGAGTTCGTCAAAAAGGTCTGGGAATGGAAGAAGGTTTACGGCTCGCGCATTATCGAACAGATGAAAAGGCTCGGAAACTCCTGCGACTGGAGACGTGAACGCTTCACACTGGACGAAGGACTCTCGCGGGCAGTCAGGGCTGTGTTCGTGAGGCTGTACAAGAAAGGGCTGATTTATCGCGGGAAATACATCGTCAACTGGTGTCCCCGCTGTGCGACCGCAATATCAGACCTTGAAGTCGAGTACGAAGACCAGCAGGGCAAATTCTACTACGTCCAGTACCCATTGACCGACGCAGAGGGCTTCCTCCTTGTAGCAACAACACGCCCCGAAACCATCATAGGCGACGTAGCTATAGCCGTTCACCCGC
>JAFSRQ010000007.1 GCA_017446055.1 Synergistaceae bacterium
AATGCTTCTTCGGGTATCTCTCTGCCTACTGCGTTCTTCATGTCTACAGATCCCCCTCGTAAATTCCGCTGGCTTTTGCTAACCTGATTACCCTTTCCGCGCCAGGAACAAAAGCGATGTCTATCATCTTGCCGTTGTCGAGCGTGAAGACCCCGACTCCCTTATCCGCCTGCTCACGGAACGCCCGCACGATCTTTTCGGCCTCGGCGATTTCCTTCTGCGTGGGAGCGAGCATCTCATGGACGATAGGAATCTGCTTCGGGTTGATGAGTGATTTCCCGTCAAAGCCCATCTCCACATTCTGCTTCACTTCAGCCCTGAAGCCCTCGTCATCGTTGAGGTTAGTGAACACTGTATCGAAGCACTGAATCCCGGCCGCCCTCGCCGCGTTGAGCATGAAGCCCCGCGCAAAGAGCATCTCGATTCCTCCGGGGATGACTTTGACCTGCATGCACTTGCGGTAATCTCCTCCCGACAGAGCCACTCCGAACAGCCTCGGTGAAGCAGAGCATATCTCGACAGCGTTCAAGACTCCCTTGGGACTCTCAAGAGCGGCCATGAGGAGCGTCCTTCCGACTTCAACGCCGAACTCTTTCTCCGCTTCTGTTACTGCCTCGTCGACAACCTGAACGTCCTTCGCTGACTCAGTCTTCGCGATTCTGATTCCGTCCGCGCCGCCTGCAACGCATACCCTGATATCCTCTTTCCAGTGGGGAGTGTCGAGTCCGTTGATGCGCACGATGACTTCTGTATCGCCGTAATCGATCTCCTTCAGCGCGTGGTACAGCGAGAAGCGGGCTGAATCCTTCTGGTTCTCTGCTACAGCGTCCTCAAGGTCGAGCATTATCGAGTCTGCCCCGTAAATGTACGCGTCCTTGATGAGGCCGGGTTTCTGGGCGTTCATGAACATCATTGTCCTGCGGAGACGGAATCTCTCCGGCTTCGGTCTCGGTAAACTCATTAGCGAATCACTCCTCCCCAGTCAAACTTGCCGTCCATGTCGATGCCGCAGCCCCTGTAGAACGCGCACTCAACGCGGGCCTTGATTGTGCAGTCCAATGCGCCGTGATCGTTGACGATGACCTTTGCGTTCTTCACTCCGAGACGTTCGAGTGAGGCCAGAACCTCGGCTTTTATCTGCCTGCCGTACTGGTTGAGTACAGAGCTTTCGAGCGATAAATCAATTCCGCCGCTGTCTTTGGGCTCAAGCGTAATCATTACGTCGCTCGACTCAAGAGTCCCGGCAGTGCCAACCGCTTTTAACTCCATAAGAACAAACACCTCCTGCAAAATTTCTGAGGCCTCCGCAAAAATCCCACGCGAAATTTTCACAGGGCAAGCGGAGTTCTCAATGTATGAATGTTAAATTGTTGTGGAAATAATCAACTAGAATTTTATCACAAGCACTTGAAATGAGAATAGGTATTGAGAAATGAAAATGTGAGGAAGGCCTGCCCCTTTGCAAAAATAATCTTTGGTGCTAAAATTCAGGGCGTTCCAAAAAATCCAAAACTATAGAAAGGACTTGACATTATGGCAAAAGTTTGCTGTAATTGCTCACAGCTCACAGCTCACAGCTCACAGCCTTAGTTGTGGCCTTCTGACAGGCAAGCTAAGACTCCTCGCGCTACTACTCGCATTTACTTTCCTTTCGTTTTCGTTCGGTACTTCTTGGGCAGGCGATGTAACATTCACAAGTATTACAGGAACAGGAACAGAAGCAGCCCCCTATGTCATTTCCTCAGCAGAAGGTCTGAAAGAACTTGCAACAAAAGTAAATACAGAAACAGACGCAAGTGATTTCAGCGAAAAATACTTCAAGCTAGTACCTGCAAATGAAGCAACTACTCTTGACCTCGCCAGCGAAACAGAACTGACTCCCATTGGACTCACCGAAGAAAAATCCTTCAAGGGCATATTCGACGGCAACGGCAAAACCATCAAGGGCTTAAAGCTCACCTACCAAGCAGACGCAGATGCAAACGATGCGGTAACTGCCTACTACGGTCTGTTCGGGTATATCGGCACGGGCGGCAAGGTCGAGAACCTCACGCTCGAAGCTCCCAGCCTCACGTCAGAGGCAGGCGTTAAGGTTGGCGAACAAACGCTCATTCTCCACATGGGCGCGGTCGCGGGCTATAACGCTGGCACGATCGAGAACTGCTACGTTACTGCGGGCACGGTTTCGGATACAGCTGAACTTAGAGAGAGTGAAACAGCGGCTCACGTACTCGGCGGCATTGCAGGATCGAACGCAGGCACAATCACAAAATGCCTGAGCTTTATACGTCCTAATGCTAATACGGGGGAAAACAAATCTGTAGTAGCGCACAAAAGCGCAATAGCAACGAATACTTCTGAGGCAACAGAGGGATCAACTACTCCCGCTATCACAGACTGCTATTACCAGACAGAAGATGGCGATGAAGATGAAGATGGTAAAACCGGGGTCACAAAGGTATACGCGATAGTCCTTCCCGATGATGGCAAGGTAACAGCCTCAGCAACAAAAGACAGCGCGAATACAGGCATAGCATACGGCGGGAATTATTACGCTCCTGCGAAGGCAACGGTTACGCTGGCAGGTGCTACAGTAGAAGGGGGCTATTTCCCTTACACCGTAGAAGGTACAGACAAGGATAACCCGATAAAGGTATATTCCGATTGCACATTCACTATGCCTGATGACGGAAATGTTACTGTCGCCGCGCCTACATCAGAAGCAAACGGTACAGCGATAACATACACGATAGCCTACAAAGATGGCGATGATGATGCAACCTTCCCAGATACAGCAACTCCAGAAGGCGCAACTCACCCAAGTGAGTACACGGTTGCTTCAGAGCAGATAACATTGGCCAATCTCGCGGACAAAGACACAGAGCCGAAAAAATTCTCAGGCTGGACGCTAAAAGTTGATGGGGAAAACAAAACAGTAGACAAAGATGGGAGCGGAAACACGATAATCCCGGAATCCCGGCAAGCTCAACAGGCAATCGTGTGTACACAGCAGTCTTCGAGAACGAAAGCACTAGCAACACTCACACCATCAGGCTGAATCCTGAAGGCGGCGCGTTCACTACTGATAATGACAATAAAGAGCAAATCCCTGAAGGCTACACGTCAAAGACTGAGGACGAAGGGGATAACGCTACAACCTACTATGAGGGAACGTACACTGTTACGGATGAAAAAGCCAGTATTGAACTTCCCACAGCAGACAACTTCAAGAGGACTGGCCACACATTCGCGGGCTGGTACAAAACCGCAACACCACCTACAGAGGGTACAGATGATGCTCCGATAACAGCTATCACAACGGATATTACAGCGGTATTCGCACGCTGGACAGCCAACACCTACACCGTAACCTTCAGTGCGAACGGCGGAGAGGGAACAATGGACGAGCAGGTATTCACTTATGGTGATGGAGATAAACCCCTCACCGCAAACGCATTCGAGAGAGACGGCTACAAGTTCACGGGCTGGAACACTCAAGCAGACGGCAGTGGTACTTCTTATGCTGACGAAGGCACTGTAGCGGTCGACACTCTCACGGCTACAGAAAGCGCAACTATCACTCTCTATGCGCAGTGGGAAGAGGACAACAGCGGGCTTTTCACACCCAGCATTCCAGAAGATACAGACACAACCAAGCCTCTGTTCGTTGGTCATGCTCTCACACTCAGCGGCAGGATTGTCGTCAACTTCTACATGTACATCCCTGATGGTTACGCCGTTGACAAAGTAGATTTCGAGGTCAGCGGAGTGAAGTCCAGCAGCAACTATGACGAGAATAACTGCATCGATGGTGTTGGCATAAATGGTACTGGCACGGAGAAATACTACATGTTCGAGTGCCCGGTCAACTCCGTGCAGATGGCAGACACTATCACCGCCACATTTACCCCAACGCAAACGAATACTAACGGGGGAGCTAGTTACGGCACCGCGCCTATCGATAACACCATCACGGCTACTTACAGTGTCAAGGACTACATCGACTATTTCACGAAGGCCAATATTCAGGATGAGGCTCTCACAGAACTTGTAGCGGCCATTCAGGATTACGGTCATTATGTGCAGATACCCCTCGCGAAATATAACGAGTGGACATACGGAAAAACTCACGTAACACTTGAAGCAGCAAACGCAGACAAGTATGGTGATAACTTCGACAAGGTCGATGGCACAGCAGGCGGTAAGGACATCAAGACTCTCATCGAGAAGAAAGCAATCGTAGACGGTCATGGAACTGTTGCTGATGGCAAAACACAAAACACGGACATCACGAAGGTTGAGTATTCCCTGACGCTTGACAGTGATACGAAAATCGAGCTTTACCTCACAAAAGCAGCTACATTCACAGGCACTATCACCGCTAAAGTTGGTAATACAGACTTGACTGTCAGCGAGCCGGATTCCGATGGGGTAGTAACAGTTCAGACAGCAGGAATCCCCGCGCACAAGCTCAACGAGACTATCACCATCACAATATCTACTGGCACTGAGGCTACAAACTTTGACGTGAAGGTGTCGCCGTACTCGTACATCTACAGTGTCCTTAACGATAAGGTTACGGGTTACACCCAGACGGATAACGATCTGAGCAAGGCAGTCGTTGCCCTCTATCACTACTGCGAGAGGACGAGAGACTATGTACGCAACCTTGACCAGGCAACACAGACTAGCTACGGCTTCACAGAGGACGATGATGATCCAAATCCTTACGCAGATGACGCAGCTGACCCCGGCAACAACAACAACAATGACGGGGAATAACTACTGAAAGGAGGATTAGCACATGAAGAAGGCTTACGAGAGTCCCGAAGCTGAAGTTCTCTACTTTGAGGGCGAAGACGTAATCACCACAAGCAGCGAAGGCGGAGTTACCCTTCCTCCTGCATCTGTTACAACTGGTTTATACTAGTCGTCAGCAGAAGCGAAGAAGGGCAGCAGTAATCGCAGAACAACACAGGCAGGATGTGAGGCAAAATCTCCGTCCTGCTTTTTGTTATCCTCATCAGAATTTCCAGCGTGTAATAAAATATAGCAGACATATCCACATTCACAAAGGAGAATAATTCATGCCTGACGAAATTTTACAGGACGACTTCAACACAGAAGACAATGAAGTTGTGAGGCAGCGCAAGGAAAAATTACAGCGTCTCCGCACAGAAGAAGGCTACAATCCCTACGTCAACGAGACTTGGGACAGGCGCGACACAATCGCCTCAATCCGCAAGCGTTTCGACTCTCTTCAGCCGGAACAGGAAGACTCCTCCGTAACACTCAGCACAGCCGGAAGAGTCATGACCATACGCAAGCAGGGCAAAGCTACGTTTGCTGACTTGGCCGACGAGGACTCGCGCATTCAGCTCTACTTCCAGGTCAACACGGTCGGCGAAAAGGAGTATGACTTCCTCAAGAAATGGGTAGACACGGGAGACTGGCTCGGAATAGTCGGCCACCCCTGCAGGACACGCCGCGGCGAGCTCACGGTTATGGTTACCGGGTATAAGCTCCTCAGCAAAGCAATACGCCCGCTCCCGGAGAAATGGCACGGCCTAACTGACACCGAGATACGTTACCGCAAGAGGTACATGGATCTCATCGCCAACCCGGATGTACGCGAAGTTTTCCGCAAACGCTCCCGGATAATCTCGTCATTCCGTGAGACGCTCGAATCGCACGGCACTCTTGAGGTTGAGACACCGATTCTGTCAGTCCTCGCAGGAGGAGCAAACGCCCGGCCGTTCAAGACGTTCCACAATGCCCTCGGCGTTGATATGTACATGAGGATTGCCGTTGAGCTGTATCTGAAGCGTCTTGTTGTGGGAATGATGGGTAGAGTCTACGAGATTGGGCGCAATTTCCGCAACGAGGGCATAGACACCATGCACAACCCTGAGTTCACGATGATGGAAGTCTATTGGCCTTACGCGAATTATGTCGACATGATGAATCTCGCCGAGGAACTCATCCGCAACGCAGCGAAATCAATCGGCACCCTCCAAATCGAATGGAACGGAGTCACGTTAGACCTGTCGAAACCCTTCAAGCGAATCACAATGCGCGAGGCCGTAAAGGAGTATGCTGGTGTTGACATTGACGCGGTGAAGTCAGACGAGGAAGCAAGAGAGATTGCCCGCAGTAAGGGACTCGGTGATGAGATGACCGGGCACGAGAGCAGGTTTGCCGTGCTGAACCTCCTGTTTGAGGCATTCGGCGAGGAGAAACTTGTTGAGCCTACGTTCCTTCTTGGACACCCTACGGAGATTTCCCCGCTGTCGAAAAGAGACCCGGAGAATCCCGACTACACACACCGCTTCGAGCTGTTCATGTTCGGCAAGGAGGTAGCAAACGCATTCAGCGAGCTCAACGACCCAATCGACCAGCGCGAAAGGTTTGAAGACCAAGCACGGAAGAAGGCAGAAGGCGATGATGAGGCGCATGTGTTCGACGAGGACTTCATCAACGCAATCGAGGCAGGCTTGCCACCGACGGGCGGAATGGGTATCGGCATGGACAGAATAGTGATGTTCCTGACTGGCGCAAGGTCAATCCGCGATGTGATACTCTTCCCGGCCATGAAACCGAAGGCATAACATGAATATATTTGAGGCCCGCATGAATGAGCTTTACGGACTCGTGAAGTACCATGCGGGTTTGTATTACGACCAAGACAGCCCGGAGATTTCTGACGCTGAATATGACTCCCTCGTCCGCGAGTTACGGCAGCTTGAACACGATTACCCCCAGTATTCCCGCAAAGACTCACCGACACAGACCGTAGGAGGGCAGGCAAGCTCACTTTTCGCGAAGGTCGAGCATGTTACCCCTATGCTGTCTCTGGATAATGTCTTCACGCCTGATGAGCTGGAAGGCTTCTTTGCGCGGGTTACCCCCCTAAATCCCCCCTTGGCAGGTGGGACGAGAGTCGCCGGGTGTCCTTGCATCTCCTGCGTAAGGGAAGGGTTCGCCCCTCTCTTTGTCTGCGAGATGAAGATTGACGGCCTTGCTGTGTCTCTCACGTATGAGGACGGCGTGTTCGTGCGCGGTGCGACAAGGGGCAACGGCCATGTAGGAGAAGACGTAACCGAAAATTTGATGCTGGTCGACTCAGTCCCAAAAAGACTCACTGACGCTCCGGCAGGAATCGTTGAGGTTCGCGGAGAAGTCCTCATGACACGTGAACGCTTCAGTGCCGTGAACGCCCTCCGTGAATCACGCGGCGAGTCCACCTTCGCCAACCCAAGAAACGCCGCCGCAGGGACTCTCAGACAGAAGGACGGAAGAGTCATCACTGAGCGCGGACTAGACATCTTCCTGTACTACCTTGTTGACGCTGAGAAATTCGGAGTCAAGACGCAGGCCGGGGCTTTGTCGTGGCTCAAGGAACATGGCCTCCCAGTTCAGGATGCCTACAGCGTGTGTGATGACATTGAAGGCGTGAAGTCTTTTGTTGACCGCTGGAAGGATGAACGCTTCACACTGCCCTACGTTACTGACGGAGTCGTCGTGAAGGTGAATGACCTGACTTCATGGCCGGAACTCGGAGCTACATCACACGCTCCCCGCTGGGCAGTCGCCTACAAGTACCCCCCGGAAGAAGCACGCACCCTCCTCATTGATATTACGGTCTCAGTAGGCAGGACGGGAGTCTTGACACCTGTAGCAGTCCTTGAGCCTGTAACAGTAGCAGGAACTACAGTGCAACGTGCTACCCTCCACAACGGGAAATACATACACAGCAGGGACATCCGCATAGGGGACTGGGTGTATCTGAGCAAGGCAGGCGAGATAATACCCAAGATAGACAGAGCAGATGCTTCAGCGCGTGAAACTGGCAATAAGCGTATGATGCTCCCGTTCGTTATGCCTGAGAGATGCCCGGTTTGCGGCGGTGAGGTCAGGCATAAGGAACGTGTGATTATTGACGGCAGGAAGATTCTCACATCAGCGGCTCACGTCTGCACAAACCCTGAATGCCCCGCCAAGCTCAAGGAGGCGATTCGTCATTTCGTCTCACGCAAGGCTATGGACATTCGCGGAATCGGGAAAGTGCTGGCGTATTCTCTTGTCGACTCAGGGAAAGTTCACAGCCTCACGGATATTTACAGGATGACGCTCGATGACTGGCTCGAAATTGGAGTCGGCGAGAAAGTAGCGCAGAAAATCATGAATGAGGTTGAAGCCTCGAAATCACGTCCGCTTTCGGCATTCATTACGGCACTGGGGATTCCTCATGTCGAGAAGACTACAGCCGAGCTTCTTGCGGAACGTTTTGCTACGGTTGACGGACTCAAATCCGCCTCAGTAAGGGACATAATGAACGCAATTAATCCTGAGACAGAGAGTAACGCACGTTCAGTGTATGAATTTTTCCGGGATGACAAAAATACAGCCAGCCTCACAGAAAGACTCAATGACCCAGACAATCCCACAGTAAAATCATTCTCTGCGGCTCTGGGAATAATACCGGGCATCAGGACTACAGCCTGCGGGAAACTTGCGAGCTATTTCGGAAACATTAAGGCACTCGCAGAAGCATCACAGGAAAGCATAGCGGAAGCCCTCAATCCCGAAGCAGAAGCGGCCAGCCGAATATCACGCTCAGTGTATGAATTTCTCAGAATCAGCGGCAACCTCGAAATCATCAGGAGGGAATCAGTCAGCAAGAAAAAAGGTGCTGGTGAAAAACTCAAGGCTTCAGCACTGTGTATCATCCCTGACGTTGAACGCGGAACTGCGGTAAAGATTGCCCGGCATTTCAGGACGGCGGAAGAATTGCAGTCAGCCTCACAGGAAGATATTGCCGGGATAATCGCGCCGAAAGCAGAAGTGATCATCGCGAACTCTGTGCATAAATTCTTCAGGGACGAGGAAAATATCAGGCTCATAGACGGCTTCAAGTCTGTATTTCTGGACATGGGCGGGATAGCACCTTCAGCGCACGGGAAACTGCCTGTACCTACTTCCAGCACCACAGGAGAAGGGGTGAAAGGAAAAGTTTTCGTGTTCACTGGAGGGCTTGAGACTATGACACGTGATGAGGCAGGAGATAGGGTGAAGGCACTCGGCGGGCGTGTGTCATCAAGTGTGAGCGGGAAGACGGATTATGTTGTTGTGGGGGACAAGCCCGGCTCAAAGCTCAGGAAAGCGGAGTCACTTGGCGTGAAGATTCTCACTGAGGAAGAGTTCACAGCCATGATGAAAACGTGATCACCCGTCACTCTGGCGTACCCCCCTTCTCACACGCTCAGAGTGATTCCCCTCACAGCCCCGCTCAATATCTCTTCAGCATCATTACCGGCAATATCGAGTCCCTCAGCCTTAACGCACACTGTCTCACGAATCCCCCAGAATGACCGCGCAAGCTCCCTCACGTAGCCGTAACCGTAAGCCTCCGAGACGATTGGCCCTCCCGCAGTCGCAACGTAGACCAGACTAGTCACCCTGCACAAACCGTAAGGCCTCCCGTCCTCATGGTACGCGAATGTTACGCCGACAACGTTCACCGCCTTGATGTAGTTCTTCAACGCCGCCGGAAATGACAAGTCCCAGTACGGAGCGGCTATCACGATTTCGTCAGCGGGGAATTTTGCGGCTTGACCTCGATGACGTTATCGCTGTGTGAGATTCGGGACAACACTTCCATTGTGAGCCTTTTTGTTCTTGACTGAGTCCTGACGCATGTATTCACGAAAAGTATCAATGTGAGTCCTCCTTTGTTGCGGCAAAAAATTAACCCTGCCCGGAAATTGTCTCACAGGCAGGTAAGATTTTCACGCGCAAGATGACTTTCACAGCGGCAATATATCTAGAAGAAATTGTTGACGGCCTCATATGCTCCCCAGAGATTTATGTATTCCTGTGTGAAGAACTCAACGCCAATCACGAGAAGCCCTAACTCCCGCTATCATGAACGTTGCGAGCCTTGTCATAGCGTGATGACAGCCTCCAAACTTTTGCGCTGAGACTCACCGTACCTTCCAGCCCAAAATTACACCCCCATAAAAATATCGTCCTGCCCCGAATCATATCGAGACAGAACGACACATCAAGCATTCTTTCTGTTACGCTGACTTCTCCAGAGTCGCGACTTTCTCGCCCGTATTGATGCATTTCGCCGGGCAGACCTTCGCGCACACTCCGCACTTCACGCAGTTGTCCTGATTGATGACCGCCAAGTCATTCACCATGTCGATCGTCTGCTTTGGGCATTTCTTCGAGCAGAGAGTACAGCCGATGCACCCCGCACTGCACACGCTCTTGACCGCCGGGCCCTTCCAGTGGGAATTGCAGGCAACAATCACGTCCGCAGTAACAGGAACGAGCGTAAAGACTCCCTTCGGGCAGTTCTCCACGCAAGCCCCGCAGCCTACACATTTCGACACGTCAACTTTCGGCAGTCCGTCATCACCCATTGACAGCGCACCAAACTGGCACACGCTCACGCACGTACCCAGACCGATGCACCCGAAAGGACACGAGTTAGGCGAGCCTCCGGGAATCACAGCCGCGCTCTTGCAGTCGTGTATCCCGTCATAAGTGAGCTGGCGCGGGGAAGCCTCACATGTTCCCTTGCACTTCAGGAACGCACGCATAGGCACAGAAGCTCCGGCCTCAACTCCCATTATCGCCGCGATTTTCTCCGCAACTGGCGCGCCTCCTACACTGCACTTGTTGACCGCCGCACCGTCATTCACGACTCCTGAAGCGTAGCCGTCACAGCCGGGATAGCCGCAACCCCCGCAGTTCGCACCGGGCAAAGCCGCGCGTATCAGCCCGATTCTCTCGTCCTGGTGAACACGGAAGACTATCGACGCAATCGCAAGCAAAACACCGAATATTCCGCCCATAATCCCCATCAAGGCAAGCGGAGTTACCATTGTGTGCATTATGTCCATGTTCCCGCCTCCTTACTTTATGATTCCAGTGAAGCCCATGAAGGCAATCGACATAAGCCCCGCCGTGATTAACGCCATCGGTAACCCCTGCAAGCTGTCCGGGATTCCCTCGTTGGACTCTATGCGCTCACGGATTCCGGCCATGAGTGATATTGCCAGCAAGAAGCCCAGCGATGAGCCGAGAGCGTTCACAAGAGCCGGGATTAGCCCGTAGCCCTCGTTCATGTTGAGGACTGCCACGCCGAGAACAGCGCAGTTTGTCGTGATTAACGGGAGGAATATTCCCAGCGACTTGTACAGAACTGGATTCAGCTTCTTCAACGCCAATTCCACGAACTGAACCAGAGCCGCGATAACGAGGATGAACGACAGCGTGTACAGGTACTCAAGGTGAAGCGGGACAAGAAGGTAGTTGTACGTCAGCCACGTCATCATTGACGCAAGGACTATGACGAACACGACCGCCGCACCCATCCCCTGAGCAGTCTTGAGCTTG